>CALUPJ010000068.1 GCA_944322555.1 Candidatus Gastranaerophilales bacterium
ATGCTGTCACAAATTGCATCAACAAGCCAATCCGGTGCGGGCAGTTTTTCTATAAATCCGTCAATCGGGGCAAAAACAGTTTCATAAGAAGCATTGATTTTTTCCAAAATTGATATTAACATAATGTAATTAAACATCTAATTTAAAGTTAAATCAATAAGGAGTTTATATGAAAACAATAACAATAGACAAGGAAAAATGTATCCGCTGCGGTCTGTGCATAAGCGACTGTCTATCTTCCTGTATAGAATTTGATGAAGATAATTTCCCTAAAATGACGGCAGAAGAACGCTGCATTTCATGCCAGCATTGCCTTGCAATATGCCCGACGGGAGCATTATCCTTTAACGAAAAACATCCCGAAAATTCGCAAGCAGTTGACTACAATAACATCCTCGGACTTATAAAATCAAGACGGAGCGTGAGACAATATAAAGATGAAGAAATAAGTGAAGAAACCTTTGGGAAATTAAAAGAAATGCTGCCTTTTATCCCTACAGGCTGCAATTCTCATTCCTTACATTTTTCCATTGTAGAAAAGAAATCCGCAATGGATACTATAAGAAATCGGGTTAATGAACTGCTTATTAAAACAATGTCCTACAAGGCTCTTGCACCGATTGTCAATAAATTTTCGAAATACAAAGACGCTTTTATAAACGGTGAAGATGTAATCTTCAGAGGAGCACCGCACATGGTTGTGGTATCTTCTCCGGTTACGGCTCCCTGTGCTACGGTAGACCCGATAATCGCTCTCAGCTATTTTGAACTCTATGCACAACATCTGGGTTTAGGTACCTGTTGGTGCGGGTTCGCACAGGTATGTTTAAAAATATTCCCTGAAATATGCGAGATGTTGGAAATCCCGTCGGGATACAAACCCGTTTATGTCATGCTTCTTGGTGTTCCCGCCGTAAAATATCAAAGAACCATACAGCCGGAACCCTATAAAATTGCTGAAATCAAAGAAATTCACGAAAAAGATTCCTGCTTCTTTTGTAAAGCAAAACGACTTTTTACAAATTTCTTAAGATAGAATGCAATTAAAATGCATGTTCAAAATTTAACCTGAGATTATTATGCAAAATAATTAGAAAAAATGCTTCTTTTTATTTCCAATATTTATCCAGCCATTTTGTCGGTTTTATATATCTGAACCCGCATTTGCCGAAATATCCTTTATATGCCTGCTCGGGCGTAGGCTTGCCATGGAAAATTAATATCTTGGCTTCCTCGGGATCTCTCGGAACTTTAAACCAGCAGAGAGGGAACTTATGCAGGCACTGGCGTTTAAAACTGACAACCCAGTCTTTAGGCCAATATTTTAACAAACCTTTTCTGTCCATTTCATAAGACAAAAATGCCTGCTCATTTTTATATCTCTTACGGATATCTTTACCTTCCTGATAAAAATGCTCAATTATCTCGGGATGTTTTCCGACTTCAAAACGGAAAACCGATGAATTACCGATAATATCATGCGGGAAATCATAATCTTTTGAGATTAAAAAACTTCCCTCTACTTCAAAAAACGGGTTAAGAGAACTTCTTATAATAATATCCAAATCCAAAAACAGTGCTGTGCCTGTCAAATCTGCAAGCGGATTTGCAAATAATCCGAGTTTTTTCCACATCCTGTCAGGAATCCCCTCGTCATTGAGTTCGGGCAAAGGTCTTATCTCAATACCTTCGTTAATTCCCTCCGCATTATCCGTAAAACACACAAACCTGTGCGGTAATGTAAGATTTTTTTCTACCATCCTATAAAGTTTATTTACATATTCGGGACCAAATTTTGTTCCCCATTTTATACAAATTACATTTCTATCCATAACTTAACTCCTAACTTGTTTAGACTAGCATAAAAAGGCTAATTTAACAATTCCCTGTTCATTTTATCCGTTATTTTTTTATAATCCCTGTTTGTTTTTATAACCTGTGATTTTTTTATTGCATCGACAAATACTACATTATCGACCTCAACATCTTTTCTTGCAGGAACTATCAACCCCGTAGAATTAAAAAATTCAATATTCTTCTTTGAGGATAAATATTTAACAAATTTCTCCGCAGCTTCCTTATGCTTAGTCGCTTTTGAAACTGCCCAGCCTGATGCATCCAGAGGAACAGTTCCCGGAAAAGTAATAACGTCCCAATCAAAATTTGCTTTCTCACTTATTTTGGGATACATCCATCTGCCCGAGAGATAAAGTCCGATTTTCCCGTCCAAAAACATTTGTGCAAGAGTAGAACTACCAACCTGTGAAGGAGCGGGAGCATAATGTCCCTCAAGATTTTTGTAATACGCAAGCGATTTTTGAGGAAAATAAATATCTTCTTTAAAAGTTAAAATATATGGAAGCATAAAATACATGTCACGTTCATAGCTTATACCGAACGGTTTTACATTTTTTACGACCTCTAAAAGTTCATTCAAATTACGGGGCGTTTGGGAAATAAGATTTTTATTTCTGTAAAAAACAAGTGTTGAAATATCTCTCGGTACTGCCAGCAGTTTTCCGTCAATCGACATTGCCTTCAGGCTTTCCGGATAAAAATCGGATTTTGTAATTACTTTATCAAGCGGAAGCAGTTTGTTTGCATAAATCGGTAAATAAAGATTATTTACAAAAATTACATCCGGTGCCAGGTTTGAAGCAAACAAAAGGTGGATTTTTTGAAAATAATTTTGAGGAATATGAATAAAATTAACCCTGATTTCAGGATTTTCAGCTTCAAAGTTTTTTATGACCTGCGAAAGAATCTTAACTTCCGTTACAGACCCCCAGGATGAAAATGTTATTTCTTCCGTGGTATTTTTTGTACAGGAACAAAATAAAAAAGGAATACAACAAAGGATTAGCAGTTTTTTTAGCATAAATCCATTACATACTCCATATTTTCTCCGTTTACTTTCATAATAAACTTATGATTAGCAAGTCTTACGATATATCTTAAAGTGCCGTCCTCAAGTTTGTCGCTGACTCTTGACTCCAGTTTTTCCGATTTTAATTTGTCATAATATTTTACTTTGAAAGTTTTATTGCCGACAAAACCTAAAACGCAATATTTGTCTTCGTTCTTTGCCAGATAACAGCCCATTGTGCCGTTAAAATTTGTTACGGAAACAATAGTATAAATTTCTCCTTCAACAGCACAATTTTTGTTAATTTTACGAAGATTTGCTTCTTCCTGTGAAGATTTTGGCTTTTGCTGTAAATTCTCCCGTGGTTTTATCTGCTGTTCTGCCAATTTAGGTTCTTGTTTTAAATTTTTCTTCCTGTCCGCTTTTGGTTCAACAGGTTTTGATTCCTGCTGCAAATGCTCTTGGGGGTTTGATTGCCGTTCAACACGTTTTTGTTCAATTAGTTCTAATAATTTTTGTGCATCATCAATTTGACTGTGATTTTCTTCTTTGTCTAAATCCACATAGTTATTATCATAAAGGGACGCAAAATCATCATTGTCATTTTCTTCTGCAACCGGTATATCTTCTTCGTCTACTATTTCAAATCCGCCGCCGAATTGATTAAATTCTTCCTGCATATCAGAAACACTCGGAGCCTGATATCCTTCTTCAAAAGGCTTAAATGTTACATTGGAAAGATTGTTTAGCAATGCTTCTTCGTCAACTTTTACGGGCTCTTCTTCGGGAGTTTCATATTTTTCCGGGTGTAAAAGAACATCCCTCAAATCGGGCAGTTCATCCGTAACAGACATTTTTTCAACGTCATAGCCGGAAGCTACATATTGAATAGAATCAGAGGGACGTGTTTTATAAGCGTCTGCATTATTTATTTCTTTGGATAAATCAGGCAAAGCCTCATCTAATTTTAATGTACTTACATCATATCCTTCACTGAAATATACCACCTGTGGTTTGGCTTCTGATTCAATCCTTTTGCCGCCTTGTTTTCTTAATGCCTCTGAAAGGTCGGGAAGCATATCTTTAACATTAAGTGTAAGCAGCTCTGAAGTTTTGTGAGGTTTGGTTTTTTGTTTTTCCATTTCCTTCTGCATTGCTTCCATACGTTCGGGATTGCATCTTAAATCAGTAATGAAATCCGGATCAATTTCTACGCTGATTAATTTGTATAAAGCATCAACATCATCTTTTGTAAAAGAGATATTTTGATTAATTGTATATGCGGTTACAAAGTTTTCCAATATTTCTTTTCTGGAAGTTTTTTTCTCAATCGGATTTGAAACAACAAAATTTTGAAGATTTTTCATTGTATCATCGCTGATTTCCGAATTTAAAAGTTTGTTAATCCTTTCAATGTCATCATTGGAAAACCGTAAATTTCCGTCATTTATATATTTTTCATAAAGCTGTTCATCATATATTTCTTCATCTTCCGGCGGTTCTTCTTCCTGAAAAGAGAACGATTTTAAGAAATCTTCAAGAGCATCGCTTTCATCATCTTCAGTAATTTCACCGTTTTGTTCACGGTTTTTTTCCTGAAAAAGTTCGTCCAGGTCAACAATATTGTTTTCGTCTCCCGTATCATCTTCTGTTGGCGCTGTTGTATTGGCTGTAATTGATGAAGCGGTATCCGCAGCTGTATTCAATTTATCAACGGGCATCCTGACAGGTTTAGTATACATTTTGTCAAGATTTTTAATCGTACTTCTGATTTTTTGTTTTTTTGTCTTATTATCTTTCTTTTTTTTCGGTTCATCATCGCTTAAATCAAAATTAGACTGTTCTCCCGTAAGCTCGGCCATTTTATCTCTTGCCCGCAGTATAAAATAGACTGATACCGCTATTGCAAGAATTACTCCGAGTATAATTATAACAAGTTCCGTTGAAGAAGAACTCTGTGCCGGAATTTCCGTACTCACCTGCTGTATATTGGTATCGGAAGGTTCAAATTGCTTTACACTTTCTTTTATATCTACCGGTTCCGTTTGACTGACTCCGCTCCTGGAGTGAATAGTGTCAGGACGGCTGTGATATGCTGTTTCCGGAGGAACAGACTGATAATTGTTTTGTGTCTGAGCGGGGCGAAATTGTTGTACGGGCTGCGGTGGCGATTGCTGCTGCGGCAGTTCTTCAGGCATCGGGAATTGTACCTGCGGTGATTGTGTTTGCTGTGTTTGCTGTGCAGGCTGCGGAGCAGGAAGCGCTTCTTGTTTTTTTTCAGGTACATATATGGCTTTTTGAGCATTCACCATTGTATTTGGGACTGTCTTTACGGTAATTTTCGTATATCCGCGGCTGGTTTTTGTATAAGGCATCGTACGGATATCAACACTTTCGATATCTCCTTCAATATTGGCAGGCGATGCCATTTCGCTGTTCGTCTCAGGAAGCATTATAATATATGTGCTTGCATCTTTTTTGACGGGAGTAATAGTTCCTGCATAATCACGCTTTGTAAGCACTGTCATATTAACAGCTCCGCTTCCCTTGCTCTCAAATTTTAGAGACATTAAACTGTTTTTATAATTCTCGGCTCCAAAAGCTCCGACTACCGTTACAACTGAAGCCAGAACCAGTGCAACCGTTCTCTTTTTAAAATGCTTCATACATAACTATTTTATCATAATGCGCCAAAACTAACTATACATTATTTAGATTACATATCGGTTACAATAATACGTTTATCCGAAGAAATCTTATCTATATTAAGTTTTGTATAAAGAACCCCGTTAAATATAAACTCATTTGCATAATATCCTTCACCCTGTTCGGCAAACTCGTTTTCCTGAAATTCAAATAATTCATTTATTTTATCTATAAGAAGTGCCAGTTTCAGTTCATTACATTTTATTATAATAACAGGTTTCTTATCCGGAGCTTTGCCGACTTCAAGTCCGAGAAATTTTTTCAGGTTAACCACTGTTATATAATCTCCTCGCAGATTCATAATCCCTTCAATAAAATCCGGTGTACCGGGAACACGTGTGATTGATGTATCTTTAAGAACTTCCTTAACAAAATCAAGAGCTATACAATATGAATCGTTGTTTAAATTAAAAGATATATATTTATTTTTAACATGCAATTCTCCGGATGCCAGTTTTAGGCTGGATTTGTCGGCAATTGCAAGCGTACGCTTGTTCATAACGGATTTTGACTCTTCATCCTGCGGAAACAGCGATAAAATATCAACATCAGCCCAGTGATTATCATGAGTTTTCAACAAATTTTCTATTGCATAAATATTGATAATAAAAATCGTTTCCTGATTGTATTTGTACAAAGAATCTATAACCATTTTGCTGTCTACAAAAGGTATCGCATCCATTAGAGAACTGTCAAAAGGCAATATACCTATAACTTTATCAGTCACAATCCCGAATATAATTTCATCCGTCTTTACAATCAAAAGTTCATTATGTGTAGTATACGGAGGCACATTAATATTTAAATAAAATCTTATATCTACGACATTGATAACAAAATTGTTATATTTTAAAAGTCCTACAATATTATTCGGCAGCTTTTGCGGATAGTCAAGAGCCGGCAGCTTCATAATTTCAAGTATGTTTTCCGTATTTATGGCATACTTATTGTCGCCTATTTGAAAAAACAGGTGGGTATTTTTTTTCTGTTCTATCAAATTATTGCTGTTCATACAGTACTACCCTGTTTCGTCCGCTCTCTTTTGCTTTGTACAAAGCTTCGTCTGCTGATTTCAGTATATCAGCCGGAGTGTTAAGCTCCTGATAATTCATTGTCAAACCTATACTTACGGTAACTTTTGTTTTGACTCCGTTGTATTCAAAGTCATAATCTTCAACCATTCTTCTTAAACGCTGTACGGGAATAACAGCTCCTTCAATATTTGTCTCCGGCATAATCATAATAAGCTCTTCGCCGCCGTATCTGTATAAGAGGTCGGTTTTACGGAATGCAGATTTCATGAGATTTGCAACGGTTTTCAGCACATAATCTCCATATTGGTGTCCGTATGTATCGTTGACTTTTTTAAAGAAGTCAATATCAAGAATAGCGAGGCTAAAGTCGGAAGGATGCCGTTTTGAACGGTTGTGTTCCTGCTCCAAACTGATTTCAAACTGCCTCCTGTTATAAAGTCCGGTGAGTCCGTCCAGTACGGACATAAATTCTTTTTCCGTATATTGATATTTCATCTTAAAAATTGCAAGCAGTTCGCTAATCATAATATCAAAATACCTGAAAGATGCATAATCCATATCCTGCCGGGTATAGAAACAGATTCCGCCGATTAATTTTTTGTCAAATATAAGCGGAATAATGATTTTGGAAGTCAAATCCGTGAATTTGTAGTCAGTTTCTTTACCCATAAGGATTCGAACCACTTCAAATTTTGTATTCTTAAAGCTTCTGTACTCTTCCATTTTTCTGAAAAAGTCATATTGTATGTCTGAAAGAACGTTCTTACAAAGGTTTCTTCCCAGAGTATCAATATAGAGTATGTTTTCCGCAAATTCGTCGGGGGAAGCAAAGAATATACCCGCAACACTGTATTCAACAAATGAACTTAAAAGCGAAAACAGTTTTTCAACCAAAATTCTTTCATAGTTAAGGAAGTCACTCAAATTTCTAAATTCATTAGCAAAAACCGATTTAAGCAGCAAATCGTTTAAAATAGTATTGAGTCTGGTCTGGGCTGAATTTTCGGCATTTGCTCTTTGGCCGAGAGAAATTTTATACTCTTCGCTTAAAGGGTAACGCCTCAAAGTTGCATTAATATTCCTTACAAGTTCGTTTATATCAATTGATTTAGACAGAAACAATTGTGCACCGGCCTTTTTACCCCAAAAACTGTCAATCTTTTTATCCAGAACAGTAAGCAGGATAACCGGAATTTTTTTTGTTTCTTCCACATTCTTAATCATTCTGCAAAGCTGATAGCCGTCAATTATGGGCATCATAATATCCGATACGACAACATCGGGCACGCACTCAAAAATTTTCTTATAAGCCTCCGCTCCGTTCATTGCGGTCTCTACTTCAAATCCGTTTTCAACCAGCCCCTCTTTTAAAAATTTCAGCTGGGTATCGCTGTCTTCTACCAATAGAATCTTTGCTGCCATATATTTGTATATTCCAATTTTATTAATTTTAGTATAAAATGATTATATAATAAATTGTCAAAAAAAACTATAGGAGAGAAAAAGTGCTTAGTGAATGGAATTTTGGGTTGAAACAGAAGTTTAATATTAAATGTATTATAGATATGGTCATATTTGTAATCGTATGTATTATGTTTTTATTTTTTGCAAAAGTGAAAAATCTTCCGCCATACGATACATTTGTGTTTTTGACAATAATAGTTGCAATTAATACAGCCGTACATTTTATTACAAAACAATGGATTATGCGTTCCATTAAAAAATCCATGACATTCCAGTCAGAGTCATTATCTGAAACGACATCCGAAATTATGGAAACAGTAAATGCGCAAAAACGTGTTTTTGACAATCTTACCGCAAATACAAAGAATGTTTCCGGACTTATAGAAAAACTAAAAGCACTCTCAGAAGAATCTGCAGCTACTTCAAAAAATACCGAAAAGCAGGTTAACCAATCTATAAACTTTTCCCAGAAAGAACACGAAGCTATTTCTGCTAACGCGGATAAGATGCTTGTATTAAGACAAAAAATCCAAATGATTGCCGAGCTTATTCTTGAGCTTTCCGAACATTCGCAGCAAATCGGAAATACCATAAGCGTAGTTGATGATATTGCGGAACAGACGAATATGCTGGCTCTTAATGCCGCTGTAGAAGCTGCCAGAGCCGGAGAGCACGGTAAAGGGTTCGCAGTTGTTGCCGGCGAAATCAGAAAACTTGCGGATGAATCAAAACAAGCCATTACAAAAATCACTTCTCTTACAAGCAGTATTCAATATACAACCAACTCTACCGTTATGGCAACCGAAGAAGGCTCCAAAGAAATTGAAACGGTAGTAAAAGATATTAATGCAGTGTCATCAAATTCGGAAACATTGCTAAACCTGATTAAAGAAATTCTTGATTCGCTTGATGTTCTTAATCAGAACACAAAAAAACAAAACGATATTATTGAACGCTTAAATGTTATCGATGAAGAAAATTCCAACATAGCAGAGGATTTAAATCAGATAATGGTTTCAAATTCCGAAAGAATTTCCAAGCTAATTACTTTTTCAAACGATTTGAAAAGCTCTGCAATAGACGGATAGTAGAGGTATTATAATTGGAATTTCAGGGAAGCGACAATAATAAAGAGGTTTTGACCATCTTCCAGAATGAATCGGAAGAGATAATTGAGCGCATATTCAATAACCTGTTTACGCTTGAGGATATGCCTGCAAATAAAGAACTCATAGCTTCCGTATACAGGGATTTGCACAGCCTTAAAGGTGCCGTAAGAATGGTAGGATTTAATAATATTCAAACCATTCTGCATAAAATGGAAGATATTTTTGATGCGGTTAATAATGAAAAATATTATTTGGAGCCTAATGTAATTAAGCTTTTATCACATTCCCTTGAGGCAGTTTCCGGTTATTTGCAAGACTCCGTAAAAAACGAACGTGAAATTCTGGGTGAAGAATTTTCTTCCATAATATCTAATTTGGAATATATTATAGATGTTGAGATTCCGGCTCAAGTTCAAAAACCTGCTTCTATTGCCTCTGTTGATTCCGAAGTTTCAGATGAAATATCACAGCATCAGGAGGAGATAAATCAGGGTTTCAATAACTGTTTTGAAATTATTGACAGTATTGTTCCGGAGGAAGAATCACAAGATATCGTTGTTTTGCAGGAAGAAGTGCAAAAAATTTATAATTATTTTCAGAATTCAAATTTATACGAGGTTAAAACTTCTTTAGAAAATATTCTGACAAAGATTGATTTTGTTATGAATGCAACCAACACTTTTACAATCAGTGAAATACTGGAATTACGTAATGAATTAAGCTCTGCGGCTGCAAAATTTACAACTTCCTGTATAGAAACGGAAGATACGGGACTTACATTTTTTGATGTTGCCGAAAAAATTACAATGCTTCAGGGAAGCAGTGTCTACACAAAAGAAATTAAAGATGACATTCTTCATTTGAAAGAAGGAATTGACGACCCGAACATACAGGAAGTCGTCAATATGATTATTGAGATACTTGATTTTATACTCGAAAATTCCGTTCAGCTTGAAGAACAAATGATGCTGACGCTTAAAAGTGCGGTAGAATATTGTGCTTCTCCGAGTGAAAGTGTTGACAGCGACTTGATTGTACAGCAGCTTGAGATTATGAAACAGCTCCTTGAGCTTAATTATAAAAAAGATACCGGTGTCAGTGAAATTAAAACTCTCTCCGCACAAACATCATCAGGCAGCAAGACTTCCTCCTCTACAGAGATTAAAACGCTGCATGTTAATGCTCAAAAACTTGACCTGCTTGTAAATCAACTCGGAGAGTTAATTATTACAAAGATTAAGACTGAAAAAAATCTTGAAAAAATTGATATAATAAAGAATGCCAACGAAAATTGCCAGAAAGATTTGTTGAAAACTTCAAATTATCTAAGATATTACAACCGTAAATATTTGCAATCAGGTAATTCCGACCAGTATACCGGTGTTTTTGTCAAACAGGTTTTTTCACTTTTATCAGACATTACCCAAAATGTGTCACGGACAATTTATGACCTGAACTCTCTTTATCGTGCTTCCAAAGAAGACGATATGAAAATGCGTCTTATAATCGATGAAATGGAATCAATGGTTAAAAATATTCGTGTACTACCCATTTCTACAGTATTTAACTCATTTTCAAGAATGGTCAGGGATATTGCAAATGAAAAAGGTAAAGATATTGATTTTGAAATCGAGGGTAAAGATACCTGTGCCGATAAAAAGATTATCGAAGAGATTAAAACACCTCTGATACATATTTTGAGAAACGCAATTGATCACGGTATTGAAACTAAAGAAGAAAGAATTGCAAACGGTAAAAATCCGGTAGGCAAAATTTTACTTTCGGCAAAACAGGATGATAATAAGGTCATAATTGATGTTGTTGACGATGGCCATGGCTTTAATCTTGATAAGATTAAGGAAAGAGCTGTTTCCCGCGGTTTCTTAACCCAGGAAGATATTGATTCTATGACTGATGAAGCTATTATGAACATTATCTTCTGGCCCGGATTTACAACGGGAGATTCTATTACAAGCATTTCCGGCCGCGGTATCGGGTTAGATGTTGTTAAAACAAAGATTTCCCAATTGAACGGGAAAGTTAAAGTTATTTCCGAATTTGGCAAAGGAAGCTGCGTGCATATTGAAATTCCGGTTACATTAACAACGCTGCGAGTTTTTCTTGTTAAAATATCCGAACAGATTTTTGCAATCCCGATTCAGGTAATCACAACATTTATCTTAAAATCTCAGGATGAAATAAACACTAATAACGGTGTACGTTCAATCATGTATAACGGTAAGATTATCCCTCTTTATTATCTTTCGGATATACTCAAGCTCGAACCGGTGCCGAGAGGTGAAAAAGAAACCATTCTTATTATTGAAGCCGATGAGAAAACTATCGGGCTTGTTGTTGACAGATTGCTGGGAGATTAGGATATTTTGCAGAAGAAACTGTCTCCGCCGTTATATAAAGTCAAAAATATTTCCGGAATTACGAATCTTGCCTCGGGTGAATTGTGTTTGATATTGAATATGCAGGATATCTTGCATTATGATTTTAACAAAGCAATAACGTCGGCCGCAGCACCGCAGCTTTTACCGACGGATGTTCTGTCATATAAACGAATTCTTGTTGTGGATGACTCTATCACGACAAGAACCATGATAAAAAATATTTTAATGAATACGGGTTATATGGTAGATGCAGTGCTTGATGCGGAAGAAGCTCTGGTTAAGTTAAAACTCAGTCACTATGATTTAATTATTACGGATATAACAATGCCGAAGATTGACGGTTACGAGTTTATCGAAAGATTAAAAACGGATGAAATGTATTCTGATATTCCGATTGTGGTAATGAGTTCTCTTCCGGCGAAAACAGCTCTTAAAAAACTCAGCCGATTCAAGATAGAGTATTATGTACCTAAAGATAACTTTAATCAGGTTGAATTCTCACAGCAGATTAAGCGAATTTTGACTAAATACCACATTTAGCCGTCAGATATTTAGCAACCGCTTCCGGTACAAAGTTTGTTATATCACCTTTATTCAACAAAATCTCTCTTACACAGGAAGAGGAAATAAAGTTATATTCCGGTTTTGTAATCAAAAATACGGTTTTAATATTGTTGTAAAGTGCATGGTTTGTTTGTGATAACTGCATTTCGTACTCAAAGTCAAAAGATGTGCGCAGCCCTCTTAAAAGAACGGTAGCACCCCGTTTTTTAGCATACTCAACGGTTAAACCTTCAAAGCAGTCAACTTCTACATTCGGTAAATCTTTAACACATTCCTGAATAAGTTCCGCGCGTGTACTTACGGGTAAAAACCCTTCTTTATTGGCATTGTAAGAAACCGCTATAATTACTTTATCAAAAATTTCGGCTCCGCTTTTCAAGATATCTATATGTCCGTTTGTTATCGGATCAAAACTCCCCGGATATATTGCGACAGTCATTATTTCTCCTTGTGTTAATAAAATTATAACACAAAGATTACAAAAGCCGGTTTATTTATTTTTTGAAAAGAAATCTTTTATTTTATTATAGTATTTAAGACAGAATTCTTTAACCTTGCGGCATAAATTATGACAGGGCTCCGTTATTTTATCAGATTTTCTTAGAAAATCTTTGAATTTTCCATCTTTTAGTTTGCCAACCAGATCAGCTTTATGTGCATAGCCAAGGCCGCCTACTGCCAGACCGGCCAGCACAATTACAGCAGCAAGTCCGCCGAGTACCGAACTGCCGTTATTTTTTTCTTTACCTTTAAAACAAACTTTATCAGGGCAATCATTAATCGGGGTTTGTTCCGGAGAGGCATTATATTTTTGCGGATTTAAATTTCTTTTTCCGATGCTTCCTGCGGTTTCACCGCCGTAAAATGATACATTGTTCATAACAAACCTCCTGGTTTTACCTTCTATTACATGAAAAACAACAAACCGGAAAAAATTGCCTTTTTGTTACAAAAATTTACAAAAGAGATTTACGTTTATATTCAAGTTGTTTTTTTATACAAATTTGGGAAATTGTATCAATATCAGTTTCCGGTAAATCAAGAAAATGAAAAGAAGCTTTATAAATACCGTCATCGTTGTCCGTTCTGACAAGCTCAGCTCCGGCTTTTACTCCTTTGGTTTTGAAAAGCAAATCGATTGTAACGGGTTCTATTGTATCAATTTTTCTGTCTAATATTAAACGTACACCGTTGGCGGAAATATCATGAGTTTTACAGGGCAGAACTATATTTTGCCCGTTTTCTTTATATGATAAAATAGCATCTTCTTCAAGCTTTACTCTGAAATATTCTCTGTTTTGCTGGTATTCCAATCCTTGCGGTGTTTTAAGCGTAAAAAATATATACGGCTCCTGGTATTCTACAAATTTTAATGTTGTATTTGTACGATACAAACCGTTATCGCATATAAAACTCAAAGAGACTTCTTGCGGAGTGTTTATTTTTAAACCTTCTTCAAATTTTGCACAGGCATGTATTTCACGCTCTCCCAGATGTTTTATGGCGGATTTTGTGCAATGAATTGAATCATTATTATCTCTGTAAACTATTTTAATATAGTTTATACTGTCGAAATTAAGACTGAATTTCATCTTACTTGTATTATAACAGATTTTGGGACAAAATAATAAATATGAAGGGTATAATTTTTGATTTTAACGGAACATTGTTTTGGGACTCCAAACTTCATTATGATGCTTGGAGAGAATTTTCTAAAGAGTTGAGAGGTACTGCATTTTCTGATGAAGAAATGCGTGATAAGATGTTCGGACATACAAATGCAGACATTATAGAATATGCAATCGGTAAAAAACCGTCAGAGGAGCTTGTAGAAAAATATGCTAAAGAAAAAGAAGCGCTGTATAGAGAACAGTGTTTGCAAGATAAAGACAATTTTAAGCTGGCTCCGGGTGCAGTTGAATTTTTAAATTATTTAAAATCAAATAATATTCCGATGACAATTGCAACAATGTCCGAGTGGGATAATGTGGAATTTTATATAAAAGAATTTAATCTTGCCCGCTGGTTTGATTTGAATAAGATTGTATATTCGGACGGAAAAATTCCGGGTAAGCCTGCTCCTGACATATTCCTTATTGCGGCAGACAAAATAGGATTAAAACCTGAAGATTGTGTTGTAATAGAAGATGCTCTGGCGGGAATTAGCAGCGCAAAAGCGGCAGGAATCGGTAAAATTATTGCAATTGCTTCATTAGAACCCGTAGAATTTTATCAAAAAATCCCGGAAGTAAGTCAAATTATTAAAAATTTTAATGAAATAGACAGACAAATGTTTGAGCATCCGGCAAAAGTTTAAGCACACCATCTTGCGATGCCGCCGATTAAAGCGCTTCCGGCAGCCAAACCAAGTCCTATTCCTGCTCCTGCGGCAAAAGCTTTACCGGGGTTTCCGAAGCAGCTGTTGAAATTGCAGTGCGGAAAGAAGCCGAAACCTAAAGGATTGAATCCCCAGCCTCCCCAGCCGAAAGGTCTGCAGCCGCCACCGGGTACCATATATGTATTATTGCTGTGAAAATTAATAATAGTCATTTTAACATCCTCATTTATCCCTCATATATATAAAGTATATGAGCTTTATAAAATTGCTTTAAATTTTACAATACTTTACAAAAGGAGTCTGCAGAAAAACTCTAAAAATCGTGCTAATATATGTTATATGCTGAAAAAGTTTGTTTTAGGCTTAATATTTGTATATCAGAAAATCTCATCTCTTACGCCGGGACGATGCAGGTTTTATCCGACCTGTTCCGAATATACCAGACAGGCTGTCGAGAGGTTTGGAATTATGAAAGGAGGCTGGCTCGGTATCAGACGAATATGCAGATGTCATCCGCTAAATGAGGGCGGATATGATCCCGTGCCGGAAAAATAGTTATGGCAGAAAGAATTATTATATTTTCAGGTAAGCAATATTCGGGCAAAGATACGGCTGCCAAAATTTTAATGGAAGCTATGCCGGATTTTAAACGTTGTGCTATGGGTGATATTATCAAAATAGAATATGCGCAGGCACATGGAATAACTTATGAAGAAATTGAAGCCGATAAACCGAAATATCGTCAGGGGCTTATTGATTTAGGGAATTGGGGAAGAGAACAAAATCCCGATTACTGGCTTGAAAAAATCATTGCTCAAAAAGGTAATATTGTTGTAACAGATGTAAGAATTAAACATGAGTATGAAATTTTCAAAAAAGCCGGAGCAGTTTCAATCCGTGTAGAAGCGGCTCGTGAAATCAGAGAAGCCAGAGGCGGACGGCTGGTCGGTGAAAATGATGTTACAGAAGTTGATTTAGACGATGTTCGGGATTGGAATTTTCTACTCGACAATAACAAGGATTACGAAACATTAAAAACAAACGTACTAAGAATTGTTGAACAATTGCATTAAGCATTCAGAACCTCCTTCTGTTTTGCAGTTACTGCTAATAATTCTGTATTTTGCATTTTTTGTTTTGGATAAATAACTTTATTTACACCGCTTCCAAGTAAACTGAATACGGCACCGGCTATTGAACCTAAAATAAGGCTCTTTGCTCCTGAGAATAACATTGCGGTTAAAGCCATTGATGTTCCTATACCGGCAATAGCAGGAAATCCTGTAGTTATTGCTTTTTGAATACGTTCGTCTTTGGAACTGCAGCTTCCGATAGCAACACCGCTAAGTCCGACCATTGCGAGTCCCGACAGAATATCTGTCGGTGCACCGCCGAGCATTAAATCACGTTTCTTATCAAAATATTCGACAGTTTCGCTCAAATTTGCTTTGTGTAAAGATTTATCGGCTTTTCCTAACTTTTTGCCGAGCAATATTGCCTCATCTTTGCTTAAATACGGGGTAATAATATCGGCAATTTCATTATATTTACCTTTGTGACCCTGAATATCACCGACTAAATTACTTACAACATTCTGTCCTTCCTGTTCCAGTTTGTTTCTTTGAGGCATAAGTATATCTTCTGCCCAGAAAGACATGTTATCTTTTATTGTCTTTTTCCTGCTGCCATTACCTTTCCACAGGTCTTTTGCGTATTGTTTGTAACGCGGTGTTAAATCTGCTTCCAAATTTGACATGAGTTTTTCTTGCCTGTTTAATCGTTCAAGTATACTTGAGTCAGAAAAATATTCACGCGCAGTTTTAATTTCCTGAAGTTTTTGTTCCAAAATCTTCTGCTTATCTGAGGGAAGTTTTGTTTTATAATAGTTTACCAAATCCTCAAGAGCATCAAGTTTTTTAGAAGCATTCATATATTTATTTTGGACTGTTTTTCTGCTAATACTGTCAAACCAGCTTGTAAGTGATTTATGAATTCCGGCCATAGGATATCTGAAGCCTGCATCACATTTCTGTAAAATAGTTCTTGCTGTTTTATTTTTTACTTTACCGAATGTTTTTTCTTTGGTACAAAGCCATTTAAATCCGATATCTTTTCCCGCATTTAAGGTGTTTGTAAATTGGAAAATGTCACCAACACCTTTCCAAAATTTGGACATGGTATTAAAGAATTTACTTCGTAATGTATTACCGTTATTTTTTTGAGCTTTTGTTCCGGCTTTGTGTGACATCATTTTTAGTTTATTAATTAACTTCCCTGAAAATTTGGGGTTTAACATTGCTGCAACTGCGGACAAAACGAGTACCGAGCTGCCTACGGCAATCGCGGTTTTGTGTGAAGTCTTTTTCTCTTCGCTTTCCTCGGTTTTTACAAATGTATCAACAGTAGTGTTTATTACATTTTCAACTTTTTCTATAGGCTTTGTTAATATAGGCGTACCGGAAGAACCGTTCCTAAAATAAATTTGGGAATAATGATTATAGTTCATATTGTTATAATCGCCTATGGACATGAAAATATTACCTTCTAAACCTGCTACATGAATATAAAGTATAATTCTTAAGGAAAATTGCCAAATTTTTAAGTTTTGTAAAGTTTATTATATCGTTTTTTATATTGTTACCGGTTAATTAATCTTAAAACTTGTTTATGCTAAAATCGAAAAAAATAAGCGGAGATTTTTATGTCAATTATTATAATGATTTTGTTATTGAGTTTGTTAATTCTTGTTCACGAAGCCGGTCATTTTTTTACCGCACGCGCTTTCGGAATGAGAGTAGATAAATTTGGCTTCGGCCTGCCTATCGGACCGACGCTTTTTAAGAAAAAAATCGGTGATGTAGAAGTTTTGGTGCACGCTTTTCTTCTCGGCGGATATGTATCTTTTCCGGATGATGAAAAGGATTGTGACCTTCCTAAAGATTCTCCGGAACGTTTCAGTAACAAACCTGTATGGCAAAGAGCGGCTGTAGTTTCAGCCGGTGTAATAGCAAATGTAATTTGTGCAATAGTACTTGTAATGCTGGTTGCATCTGTTTCCCGCCAGCTTCCTTCCGGAAATTACGAAATTTATGCCGGCGAAATAAGCGCCCCAAAAGAGGCAAGTATCCGGCAATCCGGTCTTAAAACAGGAGACAGAATTTTAAAAGTTAACGGCTGTGAGATAAATAATGCTTATTCTTTTGTTACTCTTGTTAAAAACAGTGCAAAAGACAGCGGTCTTGTTTCAAGTGAAACTCTTGAGAGTAACTATACAAAACTTAAAAATTTAAATCCGGGGCTTTCAAAAGATGAAATTATTCCTGAAAATCTCTCTATAAGACTGCCCGAAGATTTGACAAGAGACGTTATAACAATGGATAAATACGCTCTTAAAGGTGCTAAGTATTTCAAGAGAGAAGGGGTAAAAGTTGATAAGAGTCTAAATGAATTGAAAAAGCAGCTTGAAGGAAAAAATGTTTACACATCTGACGGCAAATATACGCTTTTTGATATTGCAAAAGCCATTTCAGACGGAGTTCATCCGATTAATATAACTGTCGAAAGAGAAGGGAAAGTACTGGAATTGCAGCCGATTTATCCCGATGAAAACGGTATAATAGGTCTCGGGCTCGGAGCGAAACAGACTGTTATAAAGACAGATACACCCTGCGCAATTGTTAAAAACAGTTGTATTTACCTCTGGGATAATACATATTTGATGATTTATTCTCTGGGCCAGCTTTTTACGGGTAATATTCCTCTTAAGGACATGCACGGAGTTGTTGCGATAACAAAAATCGGCGGTGATATGATTGAGAAGAGCGGAAAATCCTCCGGTATTCTTCTTGCGGCATTGATTTCCATGAACCTTGCAATACTTAATATTCTGCCTATTCCCGCATTAGACGGCGGGCATTTGATGTTTATGCTTATTGAAAAAATCACGGGCAGACCTGTAGATGAAAAAGTTATAGAAATGATTTCAACTATATTTTTCTCGCTTTTGATAATCCTTATGATATTTGTTGTATTTAATGATATAACGCTTATTGTGAGAAAGTAGCTCATTGTCTAATTGCGATTAGTGATAAAGTTATTCATAATTCGTATATGAAAATTTTAATTATAGGCGGAGTTGCAGCCGGAGCTAAGGCGGCAGCAAAAGCAAAAAGGCTTTTGCCTGATGCGGAAATTCATATTTATACACAGGACAGACATGTTTCGTATTCTTCCTGCGGTCTGCCTTATTATATTGCACATGATTTTGAAGACTGGCACAAGCTCATTGTAAGAACGGCAGAAGAGTTTGAAAAAAGCGGAATTTATGTTCATACGCAATATCGGGTTAACAAAATTCTTCCTGCTGATAAAAAAATTCTGGTAAAGGATTTAAATCTCGGAGTCTGTAGTTTTAAAGAATATGACAAGTTAATTATTGCTACGGGTTCTGTTCCTTTTGTACCTGAAATCAGGAATCGTGAACTTAAAAATATATTTACCGTAAGAACTCTAGAGGACGGTATTAATATAAGAGAAGCAATGGACAACGCCAGAAATATTACAATTATAGGCGGCGGATATATTGCGGTTGAACTTGTGGAAGCTTTTGTAAAGAACAAGAAAAATGTAACTCTGATAGAAAGTTCTTCTTTTATAATGCCGGCATTTGATGAAGATATTTCTTCTCTGATACAATCCTTTATACTGGAAAATTCGGAGGGATTGGTTAAAATAATTAACGATGATACGGTGACAGAATTTGCGGGTGAAGAATTTGTAAAAGGAGTTATGACACAAAACGGCTTCGGTTTTGAATGTGATATGGCGGTTATTGCCGCAGGAGTTCGCCCCGTTACGGATATTGCGTCTGATGCGGGAATTGAACTGGGTAGTACGGGAGCAATAAAAGTAAACAGCAGAATGCAGACGAGTATTCCCGATATTTATGCTTGCGGAGATTGTGTCGAAAAAATAAATATGGTATCAAATACTCCCGTGTGGGTTCCTCTTGGTTCTACTGCCAATAAAGAAGGCCGTGTCGCTGCGGTTAATGCATGCGGCGGTGTTGAAGATTTTGAAGGAATTTTAGGCTCGGCGGTGTTAAGATATCATGCGCTTAATATGTCAATGACAGGACTTACGGAAAAGGCTGCACAAAAACTCGGGTATGATACAGTGTCCGTTGTGATTACAAAAAGAGATAAAGCCGGATATATGCCCGAGGTTCAAAATGTAACTCTAAAACTTGTGGCAGACAGAAGGTCTCACAGGATTCTCGGAGCACAGGCAATTGGCTGCGGTGACGCGGATAAAAGGGTTAATACAGTATCTGTGGGACTTTTGAGCAGAATGAGTGTAGAAGATTTGCTTGATGTTGATTTAACTTATGCCCCGCCGTTTTCCACAAGCATTGATATACTTATTTCAGCGGCAAGGATTCTTAAGTCAAAATTGAATTGATACATTCTGCTGCGATATCGGTAACGTAATCCATATCAGCTTCTTCAATAATTAAAGGCGGATTAAAATAAATTACATCTCCCAGCGGACGCAAAAGGACGCCTTTTTCAAGTGCTTTTTTATAAATTTGATAACCCGTTCTTTGTCTGTAGTCCAAAGGTTCTTTTGTTTCTTTGTTTTTGACAAGTTCAATTGCATTTATAAGTCCTATTGTACGAACTTCGCCGACATTTTTAAACCGGAGGAATTTTTCTCTGATGATTTTATTAAAATAAAGCGCGCGTTTGTTTGCTTTTTCAATAATTTGTTCGTCTTTGAGAATTCTGAGCACTTCAATTGCAGCAGAGCAGGCAAGCGGATTTCCGGCATAAGTGTGAGAATGCATAAAAGCTTTGCCTTTTAGGTAATCATCATAAAACGCATCGTAGATTTTCTGTGTAGTAACGGCAATTGCCATAGGCATATATCCGCCGGTCAATCCCTTTGAGAGGCACATAATATCGGGGCTTACGCCTGCGTGGTCAAAAGCAAACATCTTCCCCGTTCTTCCGTATCCGGTTGCAATTTCATCGGCAATAAGGTGAACGTTATATTTATCGCAAACTTCTCTTAATTTCTTCAAATACAAAGGCGGATATACTTTCATTCCTGCTGAACCCTGCAAAAGCGGCTCTACTATAATTGCTGCAGTTTCGTCCGCATATTTTTGGAAAGCTTTTTCGGCTTTTTCAAAACATTCACACCGGCAGCCGGCAGTATTATCTTTTCCCGAAGGGGATTCATAATGCCCGGCGCAATGCTTATTATACTGACATCTGTAACAGTCGGGGCCGTCAATTCTGATTACGTCAAGTAAAAGCGGTTTATATAATTCGGAATACAAATCGACTCCGCCTACGGCTAAAGCTCCCAGAGTTTCGCCGTGATATGCATCTGACAGTGCCATAAATCGTTTTTTTCGCGGATTGCCGGTTTGATAATGATATTGAAAACTCATTTTTAGGGACATTTCTATTGCAGAGGAACCGTTATCCGCAAAATTGAATTTGCAAAGCCCCTCCGGCAGAACCCGTATGAGTTCCTGACAGAGCTCTATTGCAGGTTTGTGGGAAAAATTGGCAAAGATAACATGTTCAAGTGTATCAATCTGTTTTTTTACGGCTGCGTTAATTCTCGGATTGCAGTGTCCCAGAAGATTACACCACCATGAACTTATAACGTCTTTATAACATTTACCGTTAATATCATATAAATTTATTCCTTCTCCGCGTTCAATTACTATCGGTGGCAGAGTTTCGTAATCCTTCATCTGTGAGCACGGGTGCCATATGTATTTTAAATCTTCTTTTTGCCAGTCCATAAGTTCTCCAAAAGCTTAATTTCTTTTTGTCCTTTTTCAACAGTTGCTGCAACCTTTATTCCCGTAAGGTATTCAATTTGTTTTAAATTATCCTGATGCATGAAGCTTGCGGGATTAAAATTATTGAGAATAATGCCTTCGATTTCTATATTATTTGTTTTAGCATATTCTGCCGTAAGCAGTACGGAATTAATTGTTCCCAATCCGCCGTCTGCAACGATTACAATATTGGTATCAAGCTCTTTGATTAAATCTTTCAGCAGGTATTTTTCACCATTTTCAAGTTTTAACGGGCAGGTGATTCCTCCGGCGCCTTCTATTAACATATAATCGAAATTTTTGCTTAAAGCTTTGAAATGTTTTTTAATTTTGTTAATATCAATTTCTTCCCCTGCTCTTCGTGCAGCAAGATGAGGAGAAACGGCTTCTTTCCACCAATAAGTAACATAGTTATCGGCTGATTCGGGAAGATGTGCCGTGTTAACAACATAGTTGCAGTCGCTCTCAATCAATTTCCCAGCGGATTCAACAACTCCGCTCAGCACTGGTTTAAAATAACCGCAGTTAAAACCGGATTCACGCATTTTTTTTACAATTAAGGCGGAAACGTATGTTTTCCCTATATCTGTTCCGGTTGCCGTAATAAACAAATTTTTAGACATGGCTGTTTCCTCTAAAAAATAAAAGAATTAAAAAATCTCTTGAGCTAGCTTCTTTTATCCGCCTATAACCAAGCTTAGCACCTATAAGTTTAAATGTAAATATAAAATTTATGCTATAATAATGTAATGGAAAGAGATATGCGGATAATTATTATTGGCGGAGGAGCCTGCGGAGCAAGCGCGGCGGCAAGAATCAGAAGACTTAATGAGAATGCGCAAATTGTTATTTTAGAAAAAACAAATGAAATTTCAATTGCAAACTGCGGACTTCCTTATTACACATCAGATGTTATAAATGACAGAGAGGATATGTTTGTGTCTTCTCCCGCAAAATTTAAAAGCTGGTTCAATATTGATGTTCGCTTGAACTGTGAAGCCGTTTCTGTTGATGCTGCCGCAAAGAATGTAATACTCGCAAATGGTGAAAAACTTGAATATGATAAACTTGTTCTTGCACAGGGAGCAAATCCTTTTATACCTGATTTTAAAGGAATGCCGAAGGAAAAGGTTTTTACCGTAAGAACTCTTTTTGACGCTGACCGCATAAAGGCTTATATTAAATCTAATGGTGCACAAAAAGCTGTTGTAATAGGCGGAGGGTTTATCGGGATTGAGATGGCGGAAAATTTTGCGGAGATGGGCTTGAAAACAACCATTATTGAAGCGCAAAATCAGGTTCTGGCGCCATTGGATTATGAAGCGGTTTCTTTTGTACAAAATGAAATGCGCAATAACGGCATTGAATTAATTTTATCCGACGGTGTTAAAGAGTTTTGCGGAAATAAAATTATTCTTGAATCTTCAAAAGAAGTTGATTTTGATATCGTAATAATGGCTATAGGTGTTCGTCCCGAATTAGGACTTGCAAAATCTATAGGATTGAATATCGGACGCGGAATTATTGTTAATGAAAACCTGGAAACTTCCGCGCAAGATATATATGCCGGCGGAGACGGGGCAGAAGCGGAAGATTTTGTTACGGGAGGTAATACTCTCATTCCGCTTGCCGGACCTGCAAACAGACAGGGAAGAATTATCGCGGATAACATTTGCGGAATAAAATCTGTTTATAAAAAATCTCAGGGTTCTTCGGTTTTAAAAGTTTTTAATCTTACTGCTGCAAGTGTCGGGAACAATGAAAAACAGTTAAAAGCCAAACATATAAATTATAAGAAAATAATTATTTTCGGGAAAAGCCATGCAGGATATTATCCCGGAGCAGTTCAGATTATGTTTAAGCTTCTTTTTACTGCGGAGGGTAAAATTCTCGGCGCACAGGCTGTGGGAAAAGAAGGTGTGGAAAAGAGAATTGATATTATATCTTCCGTAATGAGAAATAAAGGCGGAATTCAGGAACTTTTGGACAGTGAACTTTGTTATGCTCCTCCCTATTCTTCCGCGAAAGACCCGGTAAACATTCTGGGAATGTGTGCGGATAATGTTTTAAGAGGATTTTTTAAACCCGCTTTTTATGAAGATATTGAAGGCAGTTATTTGATTGATGTCAGAGCAAAAGAAATGTTTGAGTCAGGTACTATTAAAGGGGCGGTGAATATTCCTGTCGGCATAATAAGACAGAGACTGGGTGAAATCCCGAAAGACAAAAAAGTTGTTTTATTCTGTAACACCGGACATACAAGTTATGTTGCAGCAAGGATTCTTGAACAATACGGTTTTAGTAATATATATTCTTTAACCGGTGGAATTGCTCTTTATTTTGAAATTTTGAAAAATATGCAAAGTATTCACCGGGAAACTTCAATACATATATAAAGCTTTTTTACTTATTTTCAGATTATAAAAATTTGTATTTTTATTTTTAGTATTTTAAAATATAAGTGTAGATTTAACACTAGACGCAGCAGGGATTTTAATTATGACTAAAAATATAAGAAATATTGCGATTATAGCACACGTTGACCATGGGAAAACTACTCTTGTAGATTGTATGCTTAAACAAAGCGGAGTTTTCAGGGAAAACCAGCAGGTTCAGGAACGTGTGCTGGATAGTAATGATTTGGAAAGAGAACGCGGAATTACAATTCTTTCCAAAAATATATCAATTAATTACAAAGGTGTAAAAATTAATGTTGTTGATACTCCCGGTCACGCTGATTTTGGCGGGGAAGTTGAACGGGTTCTCGGTATGGTAGACGGTGCGCTGCTGATTGTGGATGCCGCGGAAGGGCCTATGCCGCAGACCAGATTTGTATTGTCTAAAGCTCTGGAATTGGGTATCAGGATTATTGTAGTAATCAATAAAATAGATAAACCTGCAGCTGATCCTGACGGAACACTGGATAAGGTTTTTGATTTATTTACTGAACTTACCGATAGAGAAGATTTGATTGATTTTCCGTATATTTATGCCAGCAGTTTAAACGGATTTGCCGTTAAACATCTTGATGATGAAAGAAAAGATGTTACACCGCTTTTAGACTGCATTTTGGAAAATATTCAGGAACCTGCCGGTGACAATACAAAACCGTTTCAATTCAGAGCAACGACACTTGATTATAACGAGTATGTCGGCAGAATAGTTATCGGTCGTATTGCAAACGGGATAGTTCATTCTCAAGATCAGGTTGCGTGGATTAATTCAAAAGGAGATGTTTCCAGGGGGAAAATCACGAAACTGTTCGGCTTTAAAGACCTCGGACGTGTTGAAATCGAATCGGCAGAAGCCGGAGATATTGTCGGTATTGCGGGGTTCTCTGAAATCCATATCGGAGAAACACTTTGTGATATTAATCATATTGAAGCCCTACCTTTGATTAAAGTTGATGAGCCGACTCTGCAAATGAATTTTTCAGTAAATGACAGTCCGTTTGCGGGTCAAGAAGGTAAATTTGTTACCTCAAGACAGCTTCGAAAAAGACTCTATGACGAATTGGAGAAAAATGTCAGTCTTCGTGTTGAAGATACAGATTCTACAGACTGTTTCAAAGTCAGCGGAAGAGGTGAACTTCATCTTGGAATTCTAATTGAAACTATGCGCAGAGAAGGATATGAATTTCAGGTATCAAAACCCGAGGTTATATACAAGGAAATTAACGGCGAACAGTATGAGCCGTACGAGGATTTGCTTGTAGATGTTCCCGAAGAGTATGCAGGCTCCTGTATTGACAGACTTTCCGGCAGAAAAGCCGCAATGAAAGAAATGCAAAATGCAAACGGAAGAACAAACCTGAAATTTTCAATACCCGCAAGAGGCTTAATAGGGTTTAGAACGGAATTTATCCGGATGACGCGCGGAGAAGGTATTATGTATCATACTTTTGATGAATATAAACCCTATGCCGGCGATATTCCGAAGCAAAGAAGCGGTTCAATTCTGGCTCATGAGCAAGGCGAAGCTATTCCTTATGCTCTGGCTCAATTTGAAGACAGAGGAGTATTCTTTGTTACTCCGAAAACCAAAGTTTATAGAGGTATGATTATAGGTGAAGGCAACCGTCCGCAGGATATTGTTGTTAATATTTGTAAAACAAAAAAATTAACCAATATGCGCAGTGCAACTGCCGATGTTATGGTAACTCTTCAGGCCCATAAGGAATTGTCTCTTGAAGATTGTCTTGAGTATATTGGCGATGATGAGCTTGTAGAGATTACACCTGAAAATATCAGAATGAGAAAACAAGATTTGGTTAAGTTCAAGAGTATATAAGGTTTTTCGGTCTTTACAAGTATTGTGCCGGAAGGTGATTGTAATAAACCTTTTATTCTGTCATTTCTTTTTTTAGATTTGCCTTTATACCATTTAACGGGCCGTTATTTGGTGCCGTAAGATTTTGATAATATTTTCTTGCGTAAACGAACGGAAATCTCGGAAGCCAGCTAAATTTCATAATAACTGTTGCCGCATCCGCACCTTTAGAAAACATTAATTCATCAATTGTCTGCTCGTATGCGGGAGAAATTGAGGAAAATATCTTCAGAAGATAATTTGTGGCGGTAACTCCGTAATATCCTGTTGCCGTAACAGGATTAGAAATAACTTCCGTAATGGTAAAATCAGAACTGCCTTCCATTGTATGAATATCCGCCGGCAGAGTTAACTCACCGGGTTTCACTCCCTGAATTTCGTATTGTTTGCCGTTATAAACAATAACCATTGTATTGGGTTTAGGCATATAAATATCGTCAAAAATCGTATCTAAAATAAATTGACCGTTAAAATCCGTAATACCGTATTTGTAGTTTTTACATACCAGAAACATTCCGCCGTATAAAAGATCAACAGAAGAATATTCAACAGGAATTACATCAAAACCCATTTCATCGAATATTCCGTACTTATCGCCTCTGCCGAGCTTAACAAATTTCCCCAGTATTCTCTCCGCGCTGGTATACCGCGGCTCTGTTATAATTTTACCTTCATCGTTCATAATTCCGAAACGTGAGCCCTTTTGTATAATCCAGGCAGATTTTCCGAGACGTATCATTTTCTTATATTCGGCTTCGGCAATAATACTTCCGTCTTCATGCTTAAGCCCGAACTTCCCGTCCTCGTTAAATACAAGCGGCGACGCAAAGACAGATATTTGAAACAATAGTAAAACTAATAAAAAAGCTAACTTCTTCATATTTAAAAGAATAACATAAAATGAGCTGAAGTAACAACCGCAAGAAATAAATTAAACCATTTCTCTGAGTTTTTTCAATTGGTCGCGAATTTCTGCCGCACGTTCAAAGTCAAGAATTTTTGCAGCTTTATGCATATCTTTTTCCAATTTGTTAATAAGTTTCGGCAAGTCTTTCTTTTCAATACCCAAATCAACCATTTCTTCAGCAACAATATCCTCCAAATCTCTGTAACTTGCTACAAGAGAGAGGAGATTATTTTCAATCGGTTTTTTAATCGTTTGCGGAATAATTCCGTACTTTTTGTTGTATTCAAGCTGGATATCACGTCTTCTGTTTGTTTCATCAATTGCCTGTTTCATTGAATCGGTAATTTTATCGGCGTACATTATAACTTCGCCGCAAGCATTACGGGCTGCACGACCTATCGTTTGGATTAAGCTTGTTTCTGACCTCAAAAAGCCTTCCTTATCCGCATCCATAATCGCAACAAGCGAAACTTCGGGAATATCAAGCCCTTCTCTCAAAAGATTAACGCCAATCAGAACGTCAAATTCTCCAAGCCTTAAGTCTCTAAGGATTTCCACACGTTCTATGGATTTAATCCCGCTGTGCAGATATCTTACTCTTATTCCTTCCTGTAAGAAATAATCGCACAAATCTTCCGCCATACGTTTAGTAAGCGTAGTTATTAACACCCGCTCTTCTTTTTTAGCTCTTTTCTCAATCTCCGCCTTCAAGTCCGCAATTTGAGTTTCAATCGGTCTGACGCTGATTTTGGGGTCCACAAGTCCCGTCGGGCGGATAATTTGTTCTACAAGCTGCTCAGAAGTTTCTCTCTCAAACTCTCCAGGAGTTGCGGAGATATATATCTTTTGCCCGACTTTGGCAAAAAATTCCTTGCTCTTTAACGGTCTGTTATCTTTAGCACAAGGGAGTCTGAAACCGAATTCAACGAGCGTATTTTTTCTTGAAGCATCACCGTGGTACATTCCTTTCAGTTGCGGCAGGGTTACGTGTGATTCGTCAATAACAGTTAAGAAATCACCCCTAAAATAGTCTAAAAGAGTTGCTGGAGCGGAACCTACCGGACGACGTTCAATTATTCGGGAATAATTTTCTATACCTGAACAATATCCCATTTCCTTAATCATCTCAATATCGTATTTAACTCTCTGCTGCAATCTTTGCGATTCCAGGATTTTATTTTGGCTCTCAAGCTCGGCAACACGATTCTTAAGTTCCGTCCTTATCATTTGGATAGTCTCGTCCTCGTTCTCGTCATAGGCAATATAATGAACCGCGGGATAAATAACTACACTTTCCGGTGCTTCGAGGATTTCTCCCGTCAGACTGTCTATTTTGACTATTTTTTCTATCTCATCATCAAAAAAGTATACCCTTGTTATAACTTTTTCGTAAGCGGGCATGATTTCGACAATATCACCGCGGGCTCTGAATGTGGAGCGTTCAAGCACCAAATCATTCCTTGTGTATTGTGAGCAGACAAGATGCTTAATTAATTCACCGCGATCCAATTTGGCACCGACTTCAAGTTTTATTGCACCCTTAAAATAATTTTCAGGCAAACCCAAACCATAGATACAGCTTACAGAAGCAACAATTATTACGTCATTTCTTTCATAAAGACTTCGTGTCGTATTATGTCTTAATCTGTCGATTTCCTCATTTATGCTTGCGGATTTTTCAATATAAGTATCCGTTCTCGGAATATAGGCTTCCGGTTGATAATAATCATAATAAGATATGAAATATTCAACCGCATTATTTGGGAAAAGTTCTTTAAATTCGTTATATAACTGAGCCGCGAGAGTTTTATTATGAGCAATAATTAACGTAGGTTTTTGAATTTGTTCTATTACGTTAGCAATAGTAAAAGTTTTTCCCGAACCTGTTATCCCGAGAAGAGTCTGGGCATCATCACCGTTTTTAAGCCCTTCTACAAGTTCTTTTATCGCCTTTGGCTGATCACCTGCGGGTTTATATTTCGACACCAGTTCAAATTTTCTTTCCATGATTATAATTATAGCTTTCGAATATTGTTTTGTAAAATCTCAGAAATAATCCCTGAGGATTAGTACTAAAGAGGATTAAGAAGCGGTCGTAAAAATGCTAAAATATATATGTAAGTCGAAGGCAACTAGTGAATTGTCGGATTTCGACGAAAATTTATGATTAGGCATTGTGTGTGTGTTCGGCTTACATCTTTTAAAACAAAAATCTTTTCTTCATAATAATTAGCCTTGCTCCTTTTGTCTCTCTTCCGAAAGGGGCCTTTTGCTATTCTGTATGTTTTTTGGGGGATAATTGCAGCCGAATTCTTTTTGCTCTTTTGAGTTTGCGAGAAATTTTAATTTTCCCGCAGTCTCTTTTTGTAACAATTTGTAAAAATAAAGCAATTATTAATTCTATAAAAACTTTATTAATATAGTGTAGTAAACTTGGAGTGTTGTATGACAAATCAATTTTCAAACAGTATTTATCCGCAATCAATGTATACCAATTCCTCTCTGCAGGGATATGCCGGCATGAAGTCTGAAAAACGCGGGCCATCAACTTTCGGAATGATGACGCTGGGTGCTTTAGGAGGCGGTACTGCCGGATATTTATTAAACAGATATCCTGTGAATAACGAGATTGTATGCGATGAATTTGCTCAAAATGCATTTAATAAACATGTAAAAAAGAATCTTTCTGTTGAAAAGAAAGAAGCCTTTATGCAAATAAGTACGATACTTAAAAAAATTGATAAGACTAAAAATGCAGAAGATTTAAAAAAGCTTATTAAAAATAATCCGAAGGCTATAGAGCTTGACAGAGTTGGTATGACAATGGATACATATCTCAGTACAATAAACAATGACAATTTCAATAATATAAAGTCGGCCATAAAACAGGATTTGGAAAAAACTAATAAATATTTTATTGAAAAATTTAAGCTTATTACTGCTTCCTGCTGGGATAATACCGCTAAGAAATTCATACAGCCAAAAGGTATGCAGGATAATGTTTTTGCAGTAATAAAGAAAACGACAACTGCCAGACAATGGAGAAAAGCTTTAAAATACGGCGGTATAACTGCAGGTATTCTGGGTGCTCTGACTGTAGGCTATAAAATGCTTGTTTCATCAAAATAAATAATTGTCAAAAAATATCTGCCGGAATTTATAAATTATTTTCGCTTGTATCGATTGGCATTTGATGTATAATTGACTATGCTATGGCAAATCTGATTAGTCCTGATAAAACATTATTAACATCTGCATCTGTTCTGGTTAAGGCTCTTGTTGAGCTGGGGATTGATACTATATTCGGTTACCCCGGAGCATCGGTTTTAAGTATTTATAATGAGCTTTCAAAAACTGAGTCTATAAAACATATTCTTGTCCGCCATGAGCAGGCAGCGGTTCATGCGGCGGAGGGATATGCGCGTGTCAGCGGCAGACCGGGAATTGTATTAGTCACTTCCGGCCCCGGATTTACGAATACTTTGACGGGAATAGCTAATGCTTATGCAGATTCAACTCCGCTTATTGTATTAGCGGGTGATGTATCATCTCTTAATAAACAGGGGAAAGTTTTTCAGAATGTGGAAATCTCATCTCTTGCGGCTTCCTGCACAAAACATTGTTACCGGTATACTGAAAAAGATGATATCAGAGATATTATCAGGAGAGCTTATTTTACTGCAAATTCAGGCAAAAAAGGGCCTGTAGTTATTGCACTTCCGAGAAATCTTCTGGAGGCTGAATATTTTGCAGGAAAAACAAACGCTGTTAAGATTCAGGATAATAATGAAACGATTTATAACACACAACGGCTAAGAGAGCTGCTGCGAATATCTAAGCGTCCTCTGGTGCTTATCGGCGGCGGATGTGTTGATGCATCTGATGAAATTGAAAAGTTTGTATCACAAATTCAATCTCCTGTAGTTTCGACTTTAATGGGAATAGGGATTTATCCTTCGGAAAATGATTTATATTTGGGTATGATAGGTCTGAATGGTACTCAGCCGGCGAATTCTGCACTGAATGAATGTGATTTGTTGATTGCTCTGGGGGTAAGTTTTTCAAACCGTTCAGTTTGTAACGGTGATAATTTTGCTTTGAATGCCAAAATTGTAAGTATAAATATTGAAGATTGCCCGGGGAACTATGAATTAGTAATAAAAGCGGATATAAAAGAGTTTTTAACCGGATTTATAAGCGAGAATGCAGAATCGGATTTAAAAGAGGACTGGCTTGTAAGGGCAGATGCTTTGAAAGATGAATTTATATTGTCTGAATATGTTTCGGACAGTTTACATTCTTCTTATGTACTGGAGACGATATCAGAGTATACTAAGTACTATGAGCCTGTGGTTGTAACAGATGTGGGTCAGCATCAGATGCTTACGGCACAATATTTTAATTTTAATAAACCGCAGAAATTTATAACGTCCGGCGGTCTGGGGACAATGGGGTTCGGACTTCCGGCAGCAATAGGCGCTCATATTGCAAATCCGGGAAATCTTATTTTGAATATTACCGGGGACGGGTCTTTTCAGATGAACTTACAGGAGCTTGCGACTTGCAGAGAGCACAATATTCCGATAAAGATTATTATTATGAATAACGGTTATCTTGGAATGGTGCGTCAAATGCAGGAAAAAATTTATCATAACCGGTATCAGGTTGAGATGATTAATCCGGATTTCACTAAGATTGCCGAAGCGTATGATTTATTTGCGATAAGGGTGAAAACAAAAGAAGAGTTAATTCCGGCGCTGGAAAGAGCTATAAAACACGAGGGGACTGCTATTATTGATGTGGCCATAGATTCATTTGAAAATATTTAGTTTAAACCTTTTTGCGGGTTTGTTGTTATTGATTTTAGTTATTGTTTATTCTAAAATTCTGATGAGAAGTTTGTATATTATTTCGTTAATAGAGAATAAGGGGGACAAAATATGTCAAGAAAACCAATTATTGCAGGAAACTGGAAAATGAATCTGCTTCAGAATGAGGCAAAAGCTTTATTTGAAGGAATAAAGAATTTTACAAAAGATTTTACGGCACCTCAATTACCGACAATTGTGATTGCTCCGGTATTTACATCTTTGAATGTTGTTAATACTGTTAAATGTGATTGCGGCTGCGGCGGGGATAAGATTTCTATCGCCGGTCAGAATTGTCATTGGGAAAAATCCGGTGCATATACAGGTGAAGTTTCTGTAGAAATGTTAAAAGATGCGGGATGTTCTTATGTAATTATCGGTCACTCCGAAAGAAGACAATATTTCTCGGAAACTGATGAAATGATTAATAAAAAAGCAAAAGCAATTTTGGCAGGCGGTTTAATACCGATTATTTGCTGCGGTGAAACTTTGGAACAGAGAGAAGCCGGAGTTACTGATGAGCATATTGCAACTCAAATCAGAGCCGCATTAAACGGTTTATCAGAAGATGAAATTGCAAAATCAGTTATTGCATACGAACCGATTTGGGCAATCGGAACCGGTAAAACATGTGACAGCGTTGAAGCCAATAGAGTTATTGCTATGATAAGAAAAGTTGTTAAAGAAGTTTCTTCTGAAAAAGCCGGCGAAGCTATAAGAATATTGTATGGCGGTTCGGTAAAACCTTCTACTATAGAAGAACAAATGTCACAGTCAGATATTGATGGTGCTCTGGTTGGCGGCGCAAGTCTTAAGGCTGAAAGCTTTAATGAAATTATTGCTAATACTATGAAAGTTAGTGTATAGTATTTATAAAAAATATTAAAAGAATGGGCGGATTATATTTATAATTCGCCCATTCTTTTGGTATCTTTGCCATACAATACAACTTTCCGGAATAGACTTTTTTGTCATGTTAAATTTATTTCACTAATTTAGTTGAATTTTCCCCGACCTACTGCCGGTAAGAGGCTGAAATAAATTCAGCCTCTTACCGGTGCGGCATTTTTTGCATTGTTCAGAATCTCATCTACCCTACGATACCGGCGATTGATTACCCGCTTAAGGGAGTTTCGCCGCTTACTCATGATCAGGCATTAGAAGCCAGAAATATTATAATGAAGGCTTACAAAGAAACGAGAGAACAATAAGTATACATTACTCTACAGGACGAGACATACATTTTGACAGTTTTTTTGCAGTTATTCCTATGTAAGTGGACAAATACAGTGCAATAATTATATAGATGTACTTATACAATTCTAACTTATATACAGAATAAAGATTTGAAGGAACATTACTTATTTTACCATTAATACTGAATAATATTATTGTGATTATATGAAATATAAACAGATGATTTGCCATGATATGGTATGTGTTTTTCCCGATTTGTTCAAGGAAACTATTTTCTTGTACAATAGGAAGTAAAAGTTTAACAATAAATAAAGAGAGATATATACCTGTTAAGCTTGTGATAAATGGAATATATGCATTATGAAGTTTCATTACTTTCATCGTAAAACCGGTATCATGATTATTTAAAATCCAAGCAAAAGCTTGTACTATAAGACATATATATAATTCGTTTATATTGAATTTTAACTTACTTTCTAAATGCTCTTTATAAATGTAACCAACATAAACAAAAATTAAAGAAAATAATGTGCGGTTAATCAGAAGTTCAATTCCTTTCAAGGATTCACCGTGATGATGTTGCATAGCAGGCACAAGGCTAATTAATAAAAATGTTATAAACAAGAACCACCGATTTTTAAATATTTTTTTTAATAAATACAGAAATATATAAAAAATTATCAATGAAAAAAATAATTGCGGGACAAACCATAAAGCTGTTGTAAACAGAGTACTGTTAGTGATAAATGGTTCAATAACATAATTGTAAAAATTAAAAGGATGACCATATAGTTTTTTAAAATTTACAAATATAAAAAATGCTAATAAACTATAAAATATGTTATAAAAAATAAATGGGAGCAGCAGTGTTTTTATCTTTTTTGTTATAAATCTTACAAAGGATTTTATTTCCGGTTCTTTAAAAAAATAGCCTGCAACAAACAAAAATAAGGGCATATGGAAAGAATATGATGCAAAAAATTTGCCAAAAACATCATATTTTGTATGTCCTGCTACCATAGTAATAATTCCGATAGCTTTTAATAAATTAAATTCTCTATTAAAATTTTTCATAATCATCGCGATTTTTGCATGCATGCAAAATTTTTATCAATAATAGCATTAAAATTGCATGTATGCAAGATGACTTGAAATATTTAGGTTTACACATAAAGTCACTTAGAAAAGCAAGAAAACTCACAATTAGTGCTTTATGTTATAGAAATAATCTGGAACCGTCTACAGTTAGTCGCATAGAGCAAGGACTTGTTGAGGCAAAATATTTAACTTTGTTAAAAATTGCAAAGGCTTTTGATATGTCTTTAGATGAAATGCTTAAATTTGATAAATAAAAATATGAGTCCGAAATCTCGGACTCAATTTTACTTTTTATAACTTCCAACTGTTTAAATATTCTTCTTGCTCGGGTGTCAGGGTGTCAATTTTAATTCCCATTGACTCAAGTTTTAGTTTTGCAATGTCAATATCAACATGTTCAGGAAGTGTATAGAGTTTGTTTTCTAATTTACCTTTGTTTTTAACCAGAAATTCTATACCCAGTGCTTGATTTGCAAAACTCATATCCATAACGGAAGCCGGATGTCCTTCTGCCGCAACAAGGTTTACCAATCTGCCTTCCGCAAGCACATATACAGACCTGCCGTTTGTTAATTTATATTCATCCAAAAAAGGTCTGATACGTTTGATTTCAACAGTATGAGCTTTCAAGTCCGGTACATTAACTTCGTGGTCAAAATGTCCTGCATTACATAAAAACGCACCATTTTTCATTGTCATTATATGATGTACATCTACAACATGCTTATCTCCCGTTACTGTTAAGAAGATATCACCTTCTTTAGCTGCTTTGGCAATCGGCATTACTCTATAACCTTCCATAGCAGCTTCAAGAGCTTTAAGCGCATCTACTTCACATACAATAACATTTGCTCCGAGCGCCTTTGCTCTTAATGCGCAGCCTCTGCCGCACCAGCCGTAGCCGGATATTACTACGGTTTTTCCTGCAATCAAAATATTAGCAGCTCTCATAATACCGTCCATAGCACTTTGTCCGTTGCCGTAACGATTATCATATAAATGTTTTGTTAAACTGGTGTTAACACCCAAGGCCGGAAATTTCAATTCGCCCTGCTTTTCCAGCGCTTGCAGTCTTATAATTCCGGTTGTTGTTTCTTCTGTAGAGCCTATTATACGGTCAGCCATTTCAGGTCTTTCCGCATGAAGGGTTGCAACCAGGTCGCATCCGTCATCAATAATAATATCCGGATTGTGGTCTAAAGCCGAACGAACATGGTCTCTATAAACCTCTACAGATTCTCCGGCATAACCCAAAACCGGAATATCCCAATATTTAACTAAAGCTGCAGCAACATCATCCTGAGTAGATAAAGGATTTGATGCAATAAGAACCGCATCTGCTCCGCCGTCTTTCATAACTGTACATAAAGCTGCAGTCTCCTTTGTTACGTGAACACAGGCGGAAAGTTTCAAACCCGCAAAAGGTTTTTCTTTCAAAAATCTTTCTCTAATCTTTTTGAGTACAGGCATATCTTTCATGGCCCACTCAATATTATTTTTCCCTTGCTCCGCTAAATTAATATCTTTGATATCGTATTTTAACTGTGTAGAATTCATAATTTCCTCTATTCCTTTAAATTAGCAACACTTACTGTATATATTTTATCATCAACATGGACAACCGCCCACCTTAAAGGATTAATATTACGTTTTGTTAATTCTTCTTCTATATATTCTACAGAAGGATTGTTATTATTCGGAATTTTTACAAGTTCAGAAATTACCTGCATTTAGTTTTCCTCTTTTTTAACATAACCGATATTCGTATTAACTTTGTTCATTTATAGTAATATAAAAAGACGGCTCTTGCAAAGCCGTCTTTTGAAAATTCAAAATAAAAATTAACGTTTTGAGAACTGGAATCTCTTACGAGCTCTTTTTCTGCCGTATTTTTTACGTTCTTTAACTCTTGCATCACGTGTTAATAAACCTTCAGAACGCAATACGTTTTTGTATTCTTCGTTAACTTTTAATAATGCTCTTGAAATCCCATGTCTGATAGCTGCTGATTGAGCAACAATACCGCCGCCTACTGCTTTGACTCTTACATCATATTTATCCTGATTTTCAGTTAAAACAAGCGGTCTGTATATCATCATCTCAACAGCGGGCATATTACCGATATAAGCACCTAATGTTTTTCCGTTTACAAAAATTCTGCCTTTACCTTTTACTAACTTAACAACGGCAATAGCACATTTTCTGCGGCCTGTAGCCATAATTTCTTTAGATTCAGCCATTAGTTACCCCCTTTCGGTAATTCGATTGGTTTTTGAGCTGCATGCGGGTGATTAGGACCACAATAAACTTTGAGTTTTGTAAACTGTTGATCGCCTAAAGTGTTATGTTGTAACATACCCTTTACAGCTTTTTCGATTAATTTTCTTGCGTCTTTTTCTCTTACTTCTTTTACTGAAGCTGATTTCAAGCCGCCCGGGTAACCGGTATGGTGATAATAAATTTTATCTGTTTCTTTATTACCTGTAACTACAACTTTTTCCGCATTTACTACAACGACAAAGTCGCCGGTATCTACGTTAGGTGTATATTCAGGTTTGTTTTTACCTCTTAAAATGTTTGCAATACGAACTGCCAGACGTCCGAGAACTTCGCCTTCAGCATCGATTACATACCATTTTCTTTCAACTTCCAGAGGTTTTGCCGAATATGTTTTCATGCTTTATTCCTTCTAATATGTTACTTTTACTAATGTTAACCCGTAAGGGCTTACTGTCTGACCTGCTTTTCGCCTGTCACGCGCCTCCAAAACAGCTTTCATGTGCTCCGGCGGCAAATGATGTCCTTCTATTTCAAGAAGAGTGCCGACTATTGTTCTTACCATATTGTAAAGAAATCTGTTTCCTTCAATATGAATAATAACTCTGTCTCCCTTTTTTTCAGCTTCCGCGCGGGAGATAAAACAAACTTTGCTCGGGTTTAGCGTTCCGGCACTTTTAAAACTTGAAAAATCATGTTCACCCAAAAGGAAATTCAAAGCGTTTTGCATACGCTCAATATCCAAATCATACTTAACTCTTAAGATATCACCGTCAAACGCCTGTTTATAACGGCGGTTAATTAATTCATACCTGTAATATCTGCTCCTTGCGGATTTTTGAGCATGGAATGACTGGTCAACAATTCTCAAGTTACTGACAGATATATCATCGGGCAATATCTCATTCACATGATAGATAAAATCTGAAGCAACAATTTCTTTATCACAATCAAAATGAATGACCTGTCCTAATGCATTAACACCTTTGTCAGTTCTGCCGGAGAAGATTGTTTTAATCGGTCTTATATAATTTGCGTCCCTATGTTTCCCCGTATCGGATTTTTCGGAAGAAATCTCCGATTTATCGGAAGCGACGCGTATCAATGTACTGATTGCTCTTTCAAGTTCTCCTTGTACAGTCTTCTGAACTTCTTCGGGATAAGAGCTTCCGCCCTTATATTTACTGCCGAATTGTATCTGGCTTCCCGCATAATTCTTTCCTCTATACTGAACGTCAAGAGCGTAGCGCATTAATTATACAAATTGAATTAATGACATTTCAGAAGCATCCTCTCTGCGAGGCGGAAGTCTGAATATTCTTGTATAACCGCCCTGTCTTGAGGAATATTTAACGCCTATTATGCTGAATAATTTTCTCAAAACAGTTTGTTTTGCTAACTTTTTACCTTCTTGAGGTGTTTCAAAGATTTCGCCTGTTGCTGTGTCAATAAACTGGCCTATTTCTTTATCATAAATATATTTGCCTGCCAGTCTTCTTGAATTCAGGTCACCTTTTTTTGCCATTGTGATAACATTTTCAGCGTATGGTTGAAGAGCTTTTGCTCTTGCCATAGTTGTTTTTATCTCACCGTGAACAAAAAGTTCGGTAGCCAATGAACGCAGCAAAGCCTTTCTCTGGTCTTGCGCTTTACCTAGCGTATGTTTTTTTGTCTGGTGTCTCATTGTTTAGTTTCCTTTATTATATTAATTTTCATTTATTGCTACTCGGCGGATGATTCTATAACCATACCGTCTTCATCCAATTCCGGATTCGGAGCAAGATCCAAACCGAAATGATGTAATCTTTCAATGACTTCGTCTGAAGATTTTTTCCCGAAGTTTTTGATATTTAATAAATCATGTTCGGATTTTTTCAAGAGTTCTGCCATAGAATTTATACTTGCTCTTTTTAAGCAGTTGTATGCTCTTACGGATAATTCCAACTCATCAATGGTAATTGAAGGCTCTTGCTCTGAATCTTCCGAAACTTCTTCTTTTACAACAGCTTTTTCTTCAACTTCTTTATGAGTATTCTTACCTGTAATAGAAGAAATTTGAACAAAATGTTCAATTAACAGGTCTGCAGCCTGAGTAAGAGCTGTTGTAACATCAACAGTTCCGTTTGACCAAATTTCAAGAGTTAATTTGTCGAAGTCAATACTGTCGCCGACACGGGTATTTTCAACTTCGTAACTTACTCTTTTAATCGGCATAAATGTAGCATGAATCGGAAGCATATCGATAGGAGTTCCTGCTTTTGCATTTCTCGGAACATCATTTGCAACATAGCCTTTGCCTGTTTCTACCATAATATCGGCATGGAATGAACCGCCGTCTGCAATTGTACAGATTAACCAATCAGGGTTAACAACCTTAACACCTGCAGGAAGCTGAATATCGCTTGCAAGAACAGGGCCGGGTTTATCTATATCAATTCTCAATTGCTGGGGCTCTTTAGAATCAGTCTTTATTGCCAAACCTTTGAGGTTAAGCATTACGTCAATTACATCTTCCAAAACACCCGGAATTGCCGTATATTCATGAGTTATACCTTCAATTCTGCAAGAAGTTACAGCAGTACCTTCCAAGCTAGAAAGCAATACACGTCTTAGTGCATTACCGATAGTGGTTCCGAAGCCTCTTTCCAACGGTTCGATTGTAAACTTACCGTATTGAGAGCCGTCTGAACTGGTCATAGTATTAACAGTTTTAATTTTTAATTCCATATTTTTTCTCCTATCAGCCTATTTTGAATAGTACTCTATAACAAGTTGTTCTTTGAATTCAGGATCTAATTCTTCTCTTTGAGGAATTCTTTCGAATGTAATCTTCAAAGCTTCTTTATCTACTGTAACCCAAGCAGGAGCACAAGACAAGTCTATTGAGCTCATAATTGTTTTAATGTAGTCATTGCTTCTTGCTTTGATAGTGATTACGTCACCTGCTTTTACCAAATAAGATGGAATATCTACTTTCTTTCCGTTAACAAGAACGTGTCCGTGGTTAACAATTTGTCTTGATTGTTTGCGGGTAATTCCGAAACCTGATCTGTAGAGAATATTATCAAGTCTTGATTCAAGAATTTGTAACAAAATCGTGCCTGTTACACCTTTTTTTCTTGCTGCTTCGCGATAATATTTTGCAAATTGTTTTTCACTTACCAAATATGTTAATCTGATTTTTTGTTTTTCATTAAGGTGGATTGCGTATTCAGAAAGTTTCTTTCTGACTGCACCATGCTGTCCTGATGCTGTTTGAGTCATGGAACTTGTCAATTTTCTGTTAGACAAATCTTTAACTCCGTAGTTACGAAACAATTTGTTCGTCGGTCCTGTATATCTTGCCATTATTATTTCTCCTTTTCTTCTGCGGGGCATCTGTGGTTTACTTTTTTGGCTTAAAAGCAAGCCCCCGCGGTTACTTAGCGGTTAATGAGCAATCAATAGCAACATTGTGTATCAATCGCCGTTTCACCATACTTTTTACTATACACGTCTCTTTTTAGGCGGACGGCATCCGTTATGAGGGATCGGAGTAACGTCTTTAATTAACGTGATTTCCAAACCTGCGGCCTGTATTGCTCTGATAGCCGTTTCACGACCAGAACCCGGCCCTTTGATATGAACTTCAACTTTTTTCATACCCTGATCTATTGATTTTTTTGCAACTAATTCTGCTGCAGATTGTGCTGCAAACGGAGTACCTTTTCTGGCACCTTTAAAACCGGTTGCACCGGCTGTTGCCCAAGCAATAGCATTACCTTGAGTATCTGTAGAAGTTACTATTGTATTATTGAATGTTGATTGTATGTGAACAACACCCTGTAATACATTTTTCTTTTCCTTTTTCTTTGTAGTTTTTGGTCTTGCCATTTTCTTATTTCCTTTATTTTATTTATATTTCTCTTTTTGTGTCCGAAGTAAAAAGTAAAACCTCTTTTCTTCGATTTTTGTCAACTGTTAAATAGTGACTCTATGCCTTTTTCTTACCTGCGATAGGCCCTGTTTTCTTACCGCGTCTTGTTCTGGCATTTGTCTTGGTTCTTTGTCCTCTGCAAGGAAGACCTCTTTTATGTCTCATGCCTCTGTAAGAATTAATTTCCTGCAAACGCTTGATACTCATGGTAACTTCACGTCTCAAATCACCTTCTATATTGTAATCTGACAGTGCATTACGCAATTGTTTAATATCATCATCTGTCAAATCGTCTGTTCTTAAGTCCGGTGAAATTCCGGTCTTTTCGAGGATTTTTTTACTTCTTGCCGGCCCTATACCGTAAATATAGGTTAGAGCGACTTCCAGTCTTTTGTTACGAGGTAAATCTACCCCAACTAATCTTGCCATGTTTTGTTTCCTTTATGTTTTTGTACTTACTCTATTTTCAGCGGCTAAGCTGCCGTGCGATTAAGCGGCCGGGAAAATTTTGCTTGAATAAGTGACCTAATAACTTTATGTTCCGCTTTTGGCCAATCAGCTTCCGGCCCCGTTGATTATTTATCCCTGTCTTTGTTTGTGCTTAGGGTTTTCGCAAATTACGGCTACGCGGCCTTTTCTTCTGATAACCTTGCACTTGTCGCACATTGGTTTTACTGATGATCTTGTTTTCATTGTTCTGTTTCCTTTATATCTGATTAATTATCTGTATTGATTTATTTTACTTAAGTCTGAAAGTTATTCTGCCTTTTGTTAAATCATAAGGAGTCATTTCAACTTTCACCCTGTCTCCCGGTAAAATTCTTATGAAATTTTTTCTGATTTTACCCGAGATATGAGCCAGAATCTCATGGCCGTTTTCAAGTTTTACCCTGAACATTGCATTCGGCATGGACTCCAGAATCGTACCTTCAATTTCTATTACGTCTTTTGCCATATTGTCCTCTATTTTCGGCTATCAATAGACACAGCTCTGCTGCATCTTTTTACATGATATTTGCTAAAAAACTGAATGCAAGCAATTTTATTACTTTTCACCTATAATGTAAAGAAATATTACAAAATGTTTTTATAAACTAAGGTTGTATACGTGCGCTTATTGTACATGGAAAAATCTAATATTGTACGGGAATTTGCATGGTTTTGTATAAGTCAATATATTGTATTCATATAAAAACATTCAAAATACCGGGTTGGTATTGGGAATCAAATATCTCTGTGCTATAATTCGGTAATGTCAAATAAAATTACCGGACAAAATGGTGAAAATATCGCAAAACAGTATCTCTTAGAGAATGGGTACAAAATTCTGGAAACAAATAAAAGATTTTCCCGATTTTGCGAAATTGATATTATTGCGCTGGATAAAAATACTCTTGTTTTTGCGGAAGTTAAAACAAGGACTTCTGATAAGACCGGTTCTCCCGCTGAAGCTATTACAAGAAATAAATACCGGCATATATGCGCGGGATTATATACTTATTTAGGCGAAAATCCGCAGTACAAAAAATACCGGATAGATGCGATTTCAGTCTTTTTAAAACCTAAACTCAAGATAGAACATTTGAAAAACATATATTTATGATAAAATTAATTTATAAATAGCGAGGAGCAGTTATATGGAAAATTTAAGAGATAAATATGAAGTTGTCATTGGTTTGGAAGTGCATGCTCAATTAAAAACCAAATCAAAAATATTTGCACCGGACTCTACGGAATTCGGGAATGAACAAAATACACAAATAAGCCCGATTACACTGGGAATGCCGGGTGTTTTACCGGTATTGAATAAAGAATGTGTTAATATGGGCATTCTTCTCGGACTTGCCCTAAATTGCGAAATTCCGGCAAGATGTAAGTTTGACAGGAAACAATATTTCTATCCCGATTTACCCAAAGGATATCAAATTTCACAGTATGATGAACCGATTTGTGTGAACGGTTATATTAATGTAAAAGGAAAAAGAATCGGTATAACAAGAGCACATTTGGAAGAAGATGCAGGTAAACTTGTTCATGTCGGTGCTGCCGGAATAAACGGAGCCACTTACTCTCTTGTTGACTTAAACAGAGCAGGCACACCTCTTCTTGAAATAGTTTCGGAGCCTGATATGCGTTCAAGTGAAGAAGCAAGAAATTATATGGAAGAACTCCGTGATATTGTACGGTATTTAGGAGTTTGCGATGGTAACCTTGAAGAAGGTTCCATGAGATGCGATGCTAATATTTCTATAATGCCCAAAGGTTCAAAAGAATTCGGAACCAGAGCGGAAATAAAAAATGTAAACAGTTTTTCGGCTCTTCAGAGAGCAATTGAATATGAAATAGACAGACAAATAGAAATAGTTGAGGAAGGCGATAAAGTTGTGCAAGAAACAAGGCTTTGGGATGACAATCTCAAGGAAACCCGTTCCATGAGGGGTAAAGAAGATGCACACGATTACAGATATTTCCCCGAGCCGGATTTGATGCCGCTGGAAATCTCGAGAGAATGGGTAGAAGAAATTCGTGCAAAAATGCCTGAATTACCCGAGGCTAAAAGACAAAGATACATGTCTCTGGGATTAAGTGAATATGATGCTTGTATCATTGTAGAACAAATGCCTCTGGCATTATTCTTTGATAAAGTTCTTGAACTCGGAGCAAACCCTAAAGCGGCAGTTAACTTTATAATGGGAGAAATTTCCGCATACTTAAAAGAAAATAAAGTTGAAATTGATGAGACAAAATTGACGCCTGAAAATCTTGCAGAATTAATTTCATTAATAGAAAAGGGAACTATTTCAAATAATATCGGTAAACAAATTCTTGTTGAAGATATGATTACAAACGGTGACAGTGCTTCTGCAATCGTTGAAAGAAAAGGTTTAAGTCAAATTTCAGATGAAGGTGCTATAAAGGCAATTGTAGAAAAAGTTGTAAATGCTCATCCAAAGGAAATAGAATCATATAAAAACGGAAAAACAAATCTGCTCGGATTCTTTGTCGGACAGGTTATGAAAGAAACTAAGGGAAGAGCTAATCCCAAAACTGTTAATGAACTTGTTAAACAAATATTAGAAGGTTAGATATTGAATTTTCAAAGCCGGCAGTAAATTAACAAATTTACTGCCGGCTTTGAAATCTTAATTAATCCATTTAAAGCTTGTTACATAGTCTTCGCCGTTAATGTTACCTTTGATTTCCGCAATAAATCTTCTGTATGCTTTGCTGGAAAGTTCAATGCCTGGAATTTTATTGATTTTTTCAAGTATCACTGTATCTTTTGAAAGGTCAATTCCGGGTATTGCATTGAATAATGTGTTCAAAGACAAATTCCCTATAGGACCGAACATTGTTGAAATCTTTTTCGATAAAAGCCCGAAAACTTCCATATCCGCAACGGCTGTCGCAAAATTGTATGTTCCCGAGATAAACAGGCTCAAATCCTTACCGCGTGTGGTAATTTCAAATTTTTCGGCTATACCGTCCTTGATTATCATATTTCCGTTTATGTCGGAGAAATCGCCTGTTTTTAACGGGGTAACTATATCTATTACACTGTTAATAGAAATTCCGGTAATTCCGCCTTTTAACAGATTTCCGGCTTTTAGAAGATATTCAAGAGACCCGAGTTTCGGCATTCTCCCGTCGGCGACATTGAACGAAGCTTTACCGTTTAATGTTTTCATGCAGTTTTCAAAATTTGTTCCGCTGCAAGAAAGATTTATATCTCCGGTCAAATCACCGTATAATTGATTATTCAAATCAAACAGAGCTATTGTAAGCGCATTCGCATCAATATTATCTGCTTTAAGTTTTAATTTCGTATTATTATCGGCAAGATTATATTTAAATTTGCCGTTAAGTATGCCGTTTGCTATATTAAATTTGAAATTATCAACATTTACTAATTTATTTTCATTCAAAGAAGCTGTCGCTTCAAAGTTATCAGCTGATATATTTCTCAAATGAATGCTGTCTGCGTTGAGTTCCAGATTTTTAATTATAACGGTAGAAAGGTCAAAACCTTCAAACGACTCAAATGTCTGAAAATTTTCCGCCTGAGAAAGTTTGAGTTTATTAATAATATAATTTAAATCGAGCAGTTTTGTATCAAGTATTGCCTTTTCTATTTGATATGGCTGTGTCAGTTTGTTTTTCAAAACTCCTTGAATTGCAATGTCATTTCCTAAAATCTCGCCTTTGGAAGAAAGTTCTATTGTTCTTTCTTTAAAATTTAAATTAATATTTTTCATTGTAGTATCCAGAAACGGGATATTGGTTTCAAAAATATGAAAACTTCCCAGCAGCTTAGGATTGGAAAGTCTGCCGTTAAATTTCAAGTCCGAAGTAAACTGACCTTGTTTAATATTAGGTTTTCTAAAAATTATATTGAATATTCTGGCATCCGTGGGATTTTGTGTTTTTATGTGCAAATCATGGAAGCCCAAATCATCTTTATAAACATCTATACCGCCGTGTGCTTTAAGCATATTCAGACGGGTCTGGCGGTTTCCCTGAGAAGAGATTATTTTATCATATGAAAATTCTTTTATTTTTAAAATATTTTGTTTTAGTATTTTTGTGCGGATATCCAGTATAATTGCATTTTCAACATCACCTACCGTTGCACCCAGGTGATAAATACTTGAATCTTTTGACATGCGGATATTGCCGTTCAGGTTATAATCATCTTTAACGCCGTTTATTTTTACCGAATATACAATATCCCCTTTGATTTTTATAGGGTATATCTGATTTTTATTTATATATTTATCAATAAATTCCTGCTGCGGTTTTGAATTGAAATACAGATCAAAATGTTGTTTTGAAAAAATGTCATCTACTATTCCGTCAATAAGAATCGGCATTTTATCCGCGAGCAGGTTAATTTTATTGAGCCGTAAGTTATTATTGCGCATTATAAGACTGCCGTTAATAATTTTTACGGGTATATTTAACGGGACATATTCAAAAGAAATTCCGCCCAAATCCGTGTAGAAATTAACTTTATTGTTATTAATTCTGCAATTAAGATTTATTCTTCCGTTATTGAATTTTATCAGATTAAGGGCTTTTTTAATATCTTCAGGTATGATTGAAGAGGCGGCAAACAAATTTATATTTGAAAGATTGAATCCGGTAAGCTTAACCTCTCCGTTTATGTTTGCTTTATCGGTAACATTATCCGCGCGCAGATTAATATCAAAGCCGCTGTTTGTATCGACAATGCTTCCCTTAAGATTTTTGACGTTTAACCTGTTATTATCCAGTATTATTTCGCCGCTTGAAAGTTTGAGTTTATTTTCACTGCTGCTGTTGAGGACTGTTGCATTGAAATTAATTTTGTCATATTCGACGGGATTTATTTTTCCTTTATATTTGGCATTTACGCACAGGAATATATCTCCTATTTCCTTGCGTAAATCTCCGCTGATGATATCTTTGAAATTTAATTCGGGAATACTGATATCAAGACTGGCGATACTGTTTTTTATATTTGCTTTAGCGGAAATTTTTGAGTTTCCGAGCATTGCGTTAACATTAGCATTTGCATCGGTTCCATCAAAATTTAACAATCCTTTTACGTTATTTATGCTCATACCTTGCATTTTCAGAGTATTTCCGAGCAGTTCTATTTTGCCTTTGGAATAGCAGTTTTTGTTGAATTTCAAATCTTCTATATATTGAACATCGCCGTATATTTTTAAATCTAAATTTGTTTTACCTCCGGCGGATTCTAATTCGGGCAGTATTTTTTTTATGTCATCAAGCATTGGACCTGACGTTTTGAGAGCGTTATATAAATATCCCAAATCCTGTCCGTTTGACTTTGCATTAAAATCAAATTTTCCCGCAAGGCTGCATATACCGTTTACACTTATGTTTTGATTATTTACCCGACCTTTTTTAGTTTTAAATTCAGCGGTTTCATCATTAAACTTCAGAACGGCTTCCGCATCTGTAAGAAGCAGATTCGGGATATCATTAAAAAACGTTCTGACATTACGGAGATTCAGAATCCCCCATACGTGAGGATTTTGTCTGTTGCCTTTTACAATAATATTAATATTACCCTTTCCTTCAACATCCATTATCGGAACAGGGCCTATAATAAAATTCAAAATTTCATGCAAGGGGACAACTTTTTCTTCCGCAAGCCGGAGGTCGACATTTTTGGTACTCCAGATATGCATATCGGCATATTTAACATTATATAACTCAACTCCGCCTTTTACGAAAACTTTTTCCGCACCTCCGGCCGGAACATTAACGTCAAAATTTACGTATTTGCCGGTAAAATGGAGTTTTATAACGGCACCGCGGGCGTTTTTTATAGGTTTTATTAAAATGCCGTTTTCTATGAAAATATCACCGTTAATTTCCGGTTCGGTAATATCACCCTTTATTGAAAAATTACCGATTGAATCGCCGTAAAATTTATATTTTTTGAGTTTGTATACATTAAACTCTTCAATAACAACCGGCGGCAGCATATCAACGATATCTTCCACACGGGATTTGTGTAAATCAACATTCAAATTAAGCTGTGTAATCGGTTTATCAAGATAATTAGATATTGAGCCTTTCAGAATTGCATTAATATTTTTAGATTTAATCTCAAAATTTTCAAAGTTAATAATTTTGCTTGTCAGATTAAAGTTTGAGTTTATATACAAAGTATCGGGGAAAACGATAGACTTTGCGCTGTCTTTCATTATTATTTTGCAATTTTTTACGGCAGCTGAAAGCTTTGATTTATCAACATTAATATCTATCAATCCTTTTGCCTCTATAAAATCTTTCGGCATATATTGTTTTAAATATTTTCCTAAAGGCTCAAGATTAAAATTAGTAATCTTAACATCTATAACACTTTTTTTTATATTATTGTTTTCGGGCAAAAACAGATTAATCTTTGCTGTTGAAAGAGAATTTTGGATATCAATTTTGCTCTCCAAATTCATTTTTATATATCTGCCGTTTCTTTGAAAACAGATATTTTTTCCTGTATAAATGATTGGAGTTTTAAGCTCTTTCTGCCGGAGTGAAATCATAAATTCATCAAGAATAATTTTATCGCATTTTATTCTTGTATTTTTGAGATTATAGATAAAATCTTTGTCAAGTTCTATCTTATCTTTTAACATAGAATTTACACTAAGATTGGAGGCGGATATGCTGTTTATATGAAATTTGCCGGAAAGCAGCGGGAGGATGCGAAATTTAATTTTCAAATTATTTACGGAAGTATAATCATTTGTCTGTTTTTCTTTAATCTTTATTTTCTCCGCAGAAAAACCGACAGTCGGTAAAACACTTAAGCTAAGCTTAGGAGACTGTATATTAATTTCGTAATTTGAGTTAAGGGTTAGCTTTTCGCACACTATGGGAAGCATTTTAGAAAAAATTAACGGAAGCCCCCCTATCCAAAAAGCATAAAAAATTAAAACGGTTATTATATATTTATTAAAAAATTTCTTCATTAGAATTATATATTAATCTTAGCAGTAAAGTAACAAGATGTAAATCTTTGGCAGTTACGCACTGTTATGTTATAATTTTATCGTGAGAGATTTAGTAAGAATATTAGCAGTCGGGATAGTTTTGTTTTTTGCTCCGTTTGTTTTAGCGGAACAATATAAGGTGCTTGTTATACCTGATAATATTGTGACTGAAAATGAAGCTCTGGATTCTTATATTTTTAATGCCTCTGCTGAGTTTTTTGCGGGAGAAGTTGCGAATATATTAAATCAGACGGATTACATTAAAGTTCCGACCGTAAGTGAAGAGAGAAAGTTATTAAAAAGCAATCCTTATACGATGATTTCCGCTAAAAACCTTACCGGCAGATTCAGAACATCATATACTATTGATTATGTTGCGCTGAAAAAAATTGCATCAAAATCACAGGCAAGATATGCTTTATTGATTACGTCGGCGGTAGATTCTGAAAACTATATACTAAGAAGAACCTTCTGGGATTTTTTGAACATTCCGGGCGCAACGGTTGTGGATCCTGCATATAAGATTTCTACATATGCGGCACTTGTTGATACTCAAAATAATACCGTTCTCTGGTCAAATACTTTTTATAAAACAATAAGTGTTGTTGAAAACCGTATAATAACCCGCGGACCTTCTCCGCAGACAGAGCAATTACAAAAAATAAGAGATTATTCCAGAATGCTTTGTCCGGAAATTGCACAAAATGTACAATTAAAGATTCTTCCGTCCGAAGTTCTGGCAAAAGAGACAAACCGGATTTATTATGATATGGGTAATTTTGATAACGTATTTACTAAAAAATACAGAAGGTGGCATAAAGAGGGCAGTAAGGATTACGCCGTTGCGAAATCAAGAGTAGATGCAAAGATTGCCGGTACAAAAGACAAATTTAATGAAACAAAAGAAAATACTAAATCAAAAATACAGCAGTTCAAAGATGACAGAGCTAAAAAAAGAGAAGAAAAAGCTTTGAAAAAACAGCAGGAAGCGGAGAAATTTAATTCCAAACTTGAAGTTAAAGCCGAACCTGCGAACGAGTTTCAAGAAGCTACCGAAAACAATATACACAATATAAATTATACAAAACAGCCTCTTGAAGATCAAAGCCTTTATTTCCCTATTGAGATTAATAAAACCAGAAAAAATAATTTATATGGTGAATTTGACTCATCACGTCCGCCGTTAAGAGATTATAATTAAGGAGATTTTGTGAAAAAAATTTTTGTGCTGTTAATGATATCAGCTATTATAGTACCTCTTTCCAATGCTGCTTCTGAAGAAAGTGCTTTGACAGTAGTACCTGTTTCAGAAAATGCAGTAGTTCCTCCGGTATGGGAAGACTATGTTCCGAAAAAGTATCAAAATCCGAGATCTTTTCCCGGAAGAGGGAAAAATATTGCAGAATTAAGTGTCGGCATTGCACTAACGGACTTATTAATTACAGCTCCGATAGGTATTCCTATGATTTGTCATTCTGTTACAAAAATGAAGAATCAGGGCTGGTATGAACGCAAGATAAAATTTGAAGCCGGTTTAAAACAAGCAGAAACAATTGAAAATCCGCAAGAAAGACAGGAGTTTTATAATACACTGTTAAAAGAATGTAAAATGACAAAATAATCTAATTAATTATCATTAACAATTCTCTGATAACTTTTGTTGCCACAGCCGTGGAAACGCCGCTTGTATCATAGTCGGGCGCAAGCTCTACAACGTCCGCTCCTATTATGTTAAATTGTGATAAGTATTTGAACCAATCAACTAATTCGTTAAAGCTTAACCCGCCGGCTTCCGGTGTACCGGTGCCGGGCATTACGGAAGTGTCAAGGACATCCAGATCAACTGTTACAAAAATATTTTTATTTTTTAATACATCAAGTTCTTTAGGTTCGTTAATCAATGTATTGTATTTTTTCATCAATTCAAATTCTTCTTTCATACCGGAGCGAATACCGATTTGCTTAATATTTTCAAATCCGGTTATATTCCCGCAATGTCTGATGACAGCCGAATGGGAGAGAGCTTCACCCAAATACTCTTCTCTTAAATCTGTATGTGCGTCAAAATGTACAATTGCCAGGTTATCATAATATTTAGATACAGCTTTTATCTCCGGCAAAGTAACCAGATGTTCACCGCCGATTCCGAAAACTTTTTTTCCGTCCCGATAGATTTCTTCTACATTTTTTTGAATTAAATCCAGAGATTTTATGGTATTTCCCAGCGGAAACTCCAAATCTCCCGCATCGTGAAAATTGCAATCTTCAAGATGTTTATTAAAATATGGAGAATACTCCTCCAGTCCCCAGCTTGCAAGTCTGATTTGCTCCGGCGCAAACCTTGAACCGGAACGATATGAAACTGTTCCGTCAAACGGAAGCCCGAGCATTACAATCTTTGAACTCGCATAGTTTTTGTTTTCTCCCATCCAGTTTCTGTCTAAAAACGGTCCTGTTAACATTATTTTTCCCTTTTATTCTTCATAATAACTTGCGCAAGAAGTTGCTGTTTCCCATACTGAAACTTTAGAAATCTGAACAATGCGTTCTTTTAGTTTATTATATATAAACATTGCAATCATTTCACTTGAAGGGCTTTCACCTTCAAAAAACGGCAGTTCGTTCAAATCTTTATGGTCAAGCAAATCCAAAACCGATTTCATTTCCCGTTTCAAAGTTTTATAATCTACAAGAATATTGCTTTTATCGAGGTTTTCCCCCTTTACATAAGCTTCAACAAGCCAATTATGCCCGTGTTGATTCTCACATTCGCCGTTATAATTGAGCAGGTGATGTGCTGCCGAAAAATACATTTGTGCCTTGAGTTCAAACATTCTAATCCCTCTAAATACTATCTGCCTGTTATTGCTACGGACAAATTTCCGCCAGACGGCTCATAATTTTTTCCGTAATAATTTTGATGTAATCCTTGTCTACCATACCGTTAATTATACAATCGGAAATTTCATAAGTTGGTCTTATATATTGCTGGGCTGTTTCATTTACGTTCTTAAATTGCAAATCTGCCGCCTCTCCGGTTTTGCCGCGCAATACAGCGCGTTTATACCAGCGTTCTTTTATAACGTCAATAGGAGTAAATACATAAACCTTTACATCCATGATATCCCGAACTTCTTTGTTTAAAACATACAGTCCTTCTGTTAAAATTACTTTTGCGGGTTTTTTTATATCTCCGTCAGGGTCGGAAATACAAGTTACAAAATCATACTTTGGCGAGACAACGGTTTCACCCTGTTTAAGTTTCAGCAAGTGTTCTCTCATCAGCTGCAAATCTATAACATCAGGGGTATCAAAACTAAACCCTGTTTTAAACAAAGCATCATAACTGCCGGCTTCAATGAGTTCTTTTGAAGTATCTTTATAATAATCATCCTGTCTTATTACAGTATAAATGCCTTCTTTTTTATCCCGAACTACGGCTTCTATTGTATTATCAACAAAGACGGTCTTGCCGGATGCACTTTCTCCCGTAATACCGATTAAAAATGTTTTTTTCTTTTCCTGAACAACTTTGCGTGCAATATTCATTATAAAATCATCCGCAACTTTTAAGAAAAGCGGCTGTTCCTGCTTTTTATCTTCTTCAAGAATTTCCTTAAGCGTATCTACAATATTGGATATAAGTTCCATATCTAACCGGCTTGAATAAAAATTATAATTTGTAAGTTCAAAAGTTTCCACCATGATCCATCCTTTTTGAATTCCCGAAACTTGTGACTTTCGGGCATTGTTACCGGCACCTTGCCAGTGCATTTGTGACAGTAATCCATATAATATTGTATAGTAAATTGCCAAAAAAAGCTCGTAGTTCTTAAAAAAAATTTACTTTTCGGAATAAAAATTTCGGATAAAATTTTATTTAATTATTAATTAAAGTTCTAAATCTTTATGGCTAGGATTATCGTACAATATCATAATGACATAATTTATTCTTTACGGTGATTTACGGTTTTGAATTCAATGTAACCATATAAATATGCAAGCAAAAAGTTTTTTTAAATTATTGAATAGAAAAATAAATAAGTATGACAAAGCCATAAGCAACCCTTTTGAAGCAATGCCTTTATCAATAACTTTAGTATGGGTTGATGAAAATAAAGAAGAAAAAAAGAATTTTAAAAATAATATGTAAAAGCATTAACAGCGATATTTCAGGCAACTAAGCCGGACTCTTGTGCGCTGTCTTTTGTAACATCAATGTCTTTGATAAATCCGGGCAGTGCAAATGCACTAACTCCCGCCAACAGGCAAGGAATTACCGTAACGGGATTTGCTAAACCGATAACAGCCGGAACGGCAGCCCATTTCCCGATATTTAATACAGAACCTAACAATTGTTTACCCAGCTTTCCCTGTGTTGCGGCTTTCTTTAATTTCCCGACTTCCGGTAGGCAGGACAGTCCTGTAAGTCCTAATGTTATTGTTTTCCCCCAAATTCCCATAAAAACTCCTGTAAACTTAAATAAAATTTCCTTTATATTTATAAAGTTTTTTCAGGAGAAAAAATTGTCTTTTTATTACAAAATTTTAAGAAAACAATTTTATCAGACTTACAATCTTGCATTTTTAGGTACAACGGTAACTCCGCCTTCAGAAACATAGAATCCGCGGGCAATATCATCTTCTTTGTTTACACCAATTTTTGTATACGGCGGAATATCCACATTTTTATCAATAATAGCCTTTCTTATTTCTGAATATCTTCCGACATTTACGTTTTCCATTATAATACTGTCAGACACCTGCGAATAACTGTTTATTTTTACTTTTGGTGATAAAATACATCTTGAAAGTATTCCGCCGGATACGATACAGCCCTCAGATACCATGGAATTGGTGGCCATACCGACTCTGTCACCTTCCTGCCAGATGAATTTTGCAGGCGGATAATTGTAGTTAAAAGTCCTAATCGGCCAATCTTTTGAATAAAGATTTAATTCCGGCTCATAATCCAATAAGTCCATATTTGCCTGCCAATATGCGTCAATACAGCCTACATCACGCCAATAACCTTTTTCGCGTTCTGTCATTCCCGGGAAATCATTATCGTTAAAATTGTATATAAAAACCCGTTTACCCTGATTAAGCAGCATTGGAATAACATTTTTGCCGAAATCGTGATTTGAACTTTCTATTTTTGCATCTTCTTCCAGCGCCCCGAGCAAAACATCTTTATTAAATATATAATTTCCCATAGATGCAAGACACATTTCGGGATTATTCGGCATGGTCTTAGGCGGTGTTTGAGGTTTTTCAATAAACCCCGTTAATCTCCAGTTATCATCTACTTCTATAATCCCAAACTCGGAAGCTTGACTGATAGGTATGGGAATAGCCGATATTGTTAAATCCGCATAATTGGATTTGTGAAATCTTAACATTTGTCTTACATCCATTTTATAAATATGATCCCCGCCGAATACACAAACATATTCAGGCTCTTCATCATGAATATGAAATGCATTTTGATAAACGGCATCCGCAGTTCCCTGATACCAGGCCCCGCCGGTACGCATTTGTGCGGGAACCAAATCAACATACTGATTTGAAAAAGGTGACAAAACCCAGCCTTTTGAAATATGCTTGTTTAAAGAATCTGATTTGTACTGTGTCAGTACTTTTATTTTATAAAAACCGGAGTTAATAAAATTGTTTAAAACAAAATCTATTATTCTGTATCTTCCTCCAAACGGCACAGCGGGTTTTGCTCTATCCTGAGTCAAAGGGAAAAGACGCTTTCCTTCGCCGCCTGCCAAAATCATCACCAGCGCATCATTTATTGACATATAATCCTCCTGAACACCTTTTTATTTTACTCTATTTTACCAGACTTTTACCTTTCCTGCACTCATTCTTTGGGATGGTAATTTTGTATGTTATAATTTTTTTATGAGTAAGATTCGGAAGCTTTATTATTTTGATAAGAAAAACATGCAGGAAATGATTTCATTTCTTAACAACAGGGATCGTTATATAAACAGTATAATGTTTAATCCGCTTATTCCTCTGCATCACCTGCTTCCGCTTAGATTTAAGTTCCTGCCGGAATCCTATGTTCTTAAAGATAAAAAAGAAATAAAAGGATTGATAACCGTTGCACCTTCAAGGTGTCCGATGAGAAAAATGGAAATCCAAAGACTTTTCTTTGAAGAAAACGGCTATGATATTGCAGGAGAATTGATTCAATTTGTTGTATCCAAATATAAAGCTATGGGGACGGCATCTTTCATTGTGAAAGTTGACGATTATATGCCGGAACTTTTGAAGCTTTTTGTCTCTAAATGCGGCTTTAGCCAGATTTCTTATGAAAAACTCTGGAAAATTAATCGTGTAAATGATAAATTTGACAAAAAAAAATTCAGACTATTTAGAAATTCCGATTCTCAAACCGTCGCAGCTCTTTTTAACGAGTCTTTGCTGCCTCATTTCAGACCGCTTTTGAGCAGAGATGCAAAAGAGTTTAAAGAGTTTTTGTTCAAAGGGCTTGCTTATATCAATGAATATAAGTACATTATTGAAGATAAAAAATCGAAAAATATTATCTGTTATATTTCAATACAAACTGCTGATAACGAAAATTACATTATAGACCTCGTTCAATCTTCCTGGGCAGAAATCAACATGCAAGAGGTTATAAATTTTGCTAATATGCAGATTAAAAAGCGCCAGAAAAACTTTAATTTGTATATAAAAACTAAAAAATACACTCAGCTTGGAGAAAAATACAATCAGGAATTTATGAACAATAAGTTTGAATGTGTACAAAATCAAATAGTTTTAACTAATACTTCCGCAAGAATAATCCGCGAACCTGTTCATAGCGGCAGGTTTACAATACTTAACCATGTATTTAACGGACAGACTGCAATACAAAAAAGACAGCAGACTTGAAACCTGCAAATGAATTAGAATTCTAAGAGTATTTACAAGATACAAAAACGTCAGAGAAAATTGATATTTATTGTTTTAACTTTTTTCTGAACTAATATTCTGTGATTTATATTTTTTGTCTGTATATTGAATTAGAGCCCTGACAGGTTATAAAAAGCATATTACCTTCTACATGCAGACCGTAAGGCTTGTCCAGTTTGTCTGCAAGGACGGATACAATACCTTGCGGGGTTATTTTTAGTACATTGTTGTTATTGTAATTGGATACATAAATGTTTCCGATGCTGTCGCTTGCAAGGCTTATAGGTCCGCTTATTTGTTTGCTTTTCAAGAAAACTTGTCTTTTTCCGTCAGGAGTGATTTTTAAAATAGTGTTATCGGAAAAAGTTGCTACGTAGATATTACCCTGACTATCGGTTGTGATTCCGGTCGGGCTTAATATATTTTCGTAAATTCCTGATTGAGTTGCAATTTTTGATGGAGCGTTGGTTTTTTGCGGCGGAAGTGTTGTCGAAACTTTTATTGATTCCGCAAGTTCCTGCCCTTTTTTATAATAACTGTTTGAGGGGGGAATTAAACTTAAATATTCGCTTGCTTTTGTATAATCCTCAAGTTTTGAACTCATTAATGCCAGTTTATAAATTACTTCATAGTCATTCGGATTCCTCAAATAAACCTGTTTGTATATAGATAAGGCTTCTGCATATTGTTTAAGATATTCCAGTATTGTTGCCAGATTGTAATATGCATCAATATAATCCGGATAAGTTCTGATTGCGGAACGGAAAGATTCAATAGCGCGTTCGTACATTCCTAATTTGTAGAAATCAATTCCCTGATTATAATCCAGCTTTGCATCCAGCGGAATTTCCGCTGCGTATACCGATATTGATAATGACAGTAATATTGTTGCAAAAACTTTCTTTAGCATGCTGATATTATAACATGGTTTTGTATTTTAAGGTAGAATGTAAATATGAAACCGAAAGTTATAGCAGTAGCAGGCCCGACTGCCTGCGGAAAAACAAAGCTTGCGATAGAACTGGCAAAAGAAAGAAACGGCGAAATAGTTTCTGCCGATTCAAGACTTGTGTATAAAGGATTTGATATTGCGGCTGCAAAACCTTCAACGGAAGAAAGAGAAGGTATTCCTCATCACTTAATTGATATTGTTGAGCCGGAATTTGATTATTCTGCCGGAAATTTTTATGATGATGCAAAAAAAGCGATTGAAGATATTTTAGCTAGAGGGAAAACTCCGATTGTTGCTGGGGGAACGGGTTTATATTTCAGAGTATTACTCGAAAATTACAATCTGCCGCGGGTGGAAGCGGATTATGAATTGCGTGCGCAATTGGAGTTGAAAGAAAAAGAAGAATTGCTTGAGGAGTTAAAAAAGCTTGATTTCCTGACATTTGAAAGAGTGAAAGATGCAAACAAACGAAGGATTGTAAGGGCTTTAGAGATTATAAAACTTTTAAACCGCCCGATTTCGGAAATGAATATTCAAAAAGAGCCGGAATATGATGTTGAATGGATTATGCCTGAAATCCCGTCCAGGGAATGGCTGTATGACAGAATTAATAAGCGTGTTGATATTATGGCGGAGCAAGGTCTGGTTGAGGAAACAAAAAATCTTATTGCCAAACACGGACGCATAAAAAATATTGTAGATACCATTGGCTATAAAGAAATTTTAACTTATCTTGACGGGCATGCTTCGCTTGATGAAGCCTTAGATAAATTAAAGCAGCATAGCCGGAATTATGCAAAAAGACAATTAACCTGGTTCAGAAAGAATCCGGAGCTTAAAATTGATTGTTAAAAATTAATAAATGGAACTTTTTTATTATTTTTTCGTCTTACTATCCAGAATAGCAAGAGGAGATTAAAAATGATGAGTAGAGCTTATGATAATGCGGAATTTATTGATAGTACTGAAATGGAGGCCAATTTACCAAGAACATTTAGTACAATTGTTAATAATGATGATATTTTGCAAATGTATTTGAAAGAAATCGGTAAGAAGAAAATGCTTACTAAATTTGAAGAAATAGAATTGGGCAGAAAAATACGGGAAGGCGGCATTAAAGAAAAAGAAGAGGCAAAAAAACAACTTGTTCAGGCAAATTTAAGGCTTGTGGTCAGTATCGCTAAAAGATATATAGGCCAAGGTGTGTTATTTATGGATTTGGTACAAGAAGGTTCTTTGGGATTGATTAAGGCGGCAGAAAAATTTGACTATAAGAAGAATTTTAAATTCTCAACATATGCAACCTGGTGGATTAAGCAAACAATTATCCGCGCTATTTCAAATCACTCCAGAACAATAAGAATTCCTGTGCATATGCTGGAAAAAATCAGAAGATATAAAAAAGCTTGTTCTATAGCAGCGGTTGATGAAAATCTTGATGTGGATGAAGAAACAATAGCTAAACTTTCAGGGCTGGATAAGAAAAAAATATATGAGGTTAAAAGTGCACTTAAAAAGGAGCCGGTAAGCTTGGATACACTTGTTACAGACGATTTATGTATTCAGGATTATATTGAAGATACATCATATTCGTCACCGGAAAAATGTGCCCAGAATAAACTACAAAAAAATGATGTTATAAGATTGCTGAAAATACTGGATAACAGGGAACAGGAAATAATCAAAAGACGGTTCGGAATAGATAATGAAGAGCCTAAAACCCTTGAACAAATCGGAAACGACTTAGGTTTTTCAAAGGAGAGAATACGTCAGTTAGAAGGGATTGCATTGCAAAAATTAAGGAAAGCCGAACGTGTTGAAAAACTCAAAACTTATATTGAAGAAATGGACTAGAATTACGAGCACAACTTTATTCTTCTCTGTCTGTCTCAAATACCCCCCTGAAGCCATGAAACGTTCAAATCGCATACGCAATCTTTTGCGCAAAAAAAGAAGCTTATTAGCTTCTTTTTTATGGTCGGGATGACACGAGTGCTACACACGTAGAAACATGTCGACAGACATAGGTTACTATTACATTTACCAAGTCATTCTTCTCTGTCTGTCTCAAATACCCCCCTGAAGCCATGAAACGTTCAAATCGCATACGCAATCTTTTGCGCAAAAAAAAGAAGCTTATTAGCTTCTTTTTTATGGTCGGGATGACACGAGTGCTACACACGTAGAAACATGTCGACGGACATAGGCTACTATTAC
>CALUPJ010000069.1 GCA_944322555.1 Candidatus Gastranaerophilales bacterium
GCGATAATTGTAAAATCTGCATCGGGGAATTTTTGGAACGCGTAAAAGAGAATAGGGAGATTGTTAACCGGCACCATGCACTTGGGCTTGTTGCGTGTTAAGCCTTCTAATCGCGTCCCTTTTCCGCCTGCCTGTACTATTATTCGCATTTGTGCTCCTATAATAAAGCTTTCTTCAATACATCATAGCGTATAAAAAGATGTATACAACTCTTTTATATAATAACAATTAATATATTAAATACAATAGGAAGTTAACAAATGTTAACTTTGAAATTACAGGCTTGTGGTATTATAAATATAATATGTGTAATATGGAAAAAATTATTCAAACGCTTAAAGATGCAAGGCAGCCAATGAGTGAATTTGTTTGTCTTATGGAAACATTCAGGAATCCGTATCTTGTTTTAATATCCTGTATTTTAAGTTTGAGAACTAACGATAAAACGACATATCCTGCAACATTAAGAATGCTGGAGCTCGCCAAAACACCACACGAAATGAAAAATGTTGATGTGAAAAAGCTGGCGGCAGCGATTTATCCTGTAGGGTTTTATGAAAACAAAGCCGGACAAATTATTGAACTTTCACGTATTATAGATGAAGAACTGGACGGCAGGGTGCCTGATGAAATTGATGATTTGATAAAGTTTAAAGGTGTCGGAAGAAAAACTGCAAATCTTGTACTGGCAAAGGGGTTTAATAAACCTGCAATATGCGTTGATGTGCATGTACACAGAATTTTTAATCGCTTAGGTTACATAAAGACAAAAAATCCGGAAGAAACGGAATTTGCACTTCGCAAAAAACTTCCTGAAAAGTATTGGATAGATATTAATACTCTGCTCGTAACGCACGGTCAGAATGTATGTAAGCCCATAAAACCGAATTGTCCCGTTTGTCCGATAGCTGACTATTGCGCAAAGATTATATAATATGATAGAATAAATTCATAAGCGAGGTCGTAATGCCAGAAGAGATTAATTGTCCGTTTTGCGGGAATATTATAGCAAAAGACGCTTTGAGATGTGAGCAATGCGGTTCATTGTTTAAAGAACCGGAGCTGCCCGGTATAAAATTTACCGAACTCGGGCCATTTGCGGCAATTGATGTTTTGACATTCGGTTTTTTCTCTACAATATGGTTTTTTATTAATGCCAAAGCTATTAACAGGCTTGCGGATTCCGGTACGAAAGACCGAATTAAGCTTCAGTGGCTTTTTCTTCTGCTTGCCGTAAACGGCGGGTTTTACTTGTTTTTCTTCTATAAACATCCTGCATATTTGTTTTTATTTGCGGTATTGCAATGCATAATCTATATAGCTTTTACTTACAGGGTTTTGCGGATTATACAGAAATACACGGAAAAAATATATGGAGCTGTTTTGGAATATAATCCATATTACATAGTGTTATTTAATATATTCTATTTGGTACACTTTATAGATACATATAAAGGCCGGAGTCAGGGAATACACGTACATTTTGACTGGAAATCCCCGCAGGGGCTTATTCTTATACTTCTAATCCTTATTATTATTTTTATACTTCGCTTTTATAGCGAAATGTATTTAATATTTAACTAGATAGAGAGTTCAAAAGTTGATTTTGCCACTCTTGCGTTTGCTTCATAAGCTGTTTTTGCAAGCTGGATATTAACGGCATCCTGAACGGAATATCCGTTTTGCAGCGCAGAAACCATTGCATTATCCAAATCTCTGGCTGCCTGTACCACATTTTCCGAAACAGTTTGGAGTAAATCTCCGGGCAGAATGTCAGAGTAATAATTGCTCAAATTAATGCTAGTCTCTTCAGGCTCTATTGATGCTGTGCGGACGGGACTGTTCCCTGTATGCGCAACATCCTGTGAGGCATAAGACATGCCTTCAATTAAGCCGGAGTAAACGGAAGTATCTATAGAAGAAATTGAACTCATCTTCAAACCTCTACTATCAGTTTAACCTATTTTTTAAATTTTACAAGGGTAAAATATACAATTGTTAACATTATTTTTCCGGTTCCGCATGAATTGTAATATTTACATTGCCGAGTTTTTCTTTGACAGCACTTTCTATTTGGTCACAGATATTATGACAGCAGTTAAGTTTCATTTCGGGATTAAAAAGGAGCGTAAGCTCAATATCTTTATACTGACCTGCTTTACGTCCTTTTATGTTTTTAAATCCTTTTACTACGGTATTTTGTTTTAATATTGTTTCTATTATATCAATATCGTGATTAGGAATGGAACCGTCAAGCAGATTGTTAAGTGTTTCTTTAGAAATAGAAAATCCCGTTCTCAAAATTATCAAAGCTACAATAATTGCAATTATCGCATCCAGAACAGCAAGTCCTGTAATTTTGATAAGCACCAGCCCCAATAAAACTCCTAATGAGGAAAAGATATCGGTTTGTAAGTGTTCAGCGTCTGCACGCAGTGATACCGAGTCTGATTCCTTTGCGACATAAAAAAGGTATCTGCTGACCAAAAAATTTGCAATAACGGCAAATCCCATAACGTAAATACCAAGCATTGATTCGGTTTTTATGCAATAATTCGATGTAAATTTTGAGGCAGCTTCATATATAATAAAAAAACCTGCAAATATAATCAAACCGCCTTCGATAAAACCGGACATATCTTCATATTTCCCATGTCCGAACGGGTGCTCCTTATCAGCAGGTTCTGCGGAATGAGTTACGGCAAAAAAAGTAAGAATTGAGGCTAAAAAATCCGACAGAGAATGGATGGCCTCCGATATAATACTAATACTTCCGCTGATATGTCCCGCAATGATTTTTGTAATTATTACAAGTGTATTTGAAGTAATTGAAAGACCGGCAGCAAACTTCTTTTGAGTTTCAAGTCTCATTTTTATGCAACTCCGTTATTCAATAAATCGTGAATATGTATTACCCCGACAGGTTTATTATTTTCAACGACGAAGAGATTGGTAATCTTTTTATCATGCATAATTTTCAATGCTTCCGCTGTCATAGCTGACGGAGAAATTGTTTTCGGATTTCTGGTCATTAAATCAACGGCGTTTTGTTCTAATATCTTGGAAGAAAGGCATCTTCTTAAATCACCATCCGTTAACATTCCCGTTAATTCTCCGGAGTGATTAATAAAACCGACGCAGCCGAGGCGTTTTGAGGTCATTTCTAAAAGCACTGCCTGCATATTTGAATTTTCATCAAGTATAGGCATTTCCTGACCGACATGCATCAAATCTGAAACCCGTTTAAGTATAGAACCGAGCTTACCTCCGGGATGTCTGTCATTGAAATCCGATTTTGAGAAACCTTTTCTTTCAATCATACCTATTGTTAATATATCTCCAAGAACAAGAGTTGCTGTAGTAGAGCTTGTTGGAGCAAGTCCGAGCGGGCAAGCTTCTCCGTTATTAGGAAGCTCAAGAACAATATCACCCGCTTTGCCCAGTGAACTTTCGGGATTTTTGGTAATTGCAATAAGCTTTATTCCAAATCTTTTACAATAATTGAGAATATCAACTAACTCTCTGGATTCGCCGCTGTTTGAAATTGCAATAACGACATCATCCTCTGTTATCATTCCTAAATCTCCGTGGCTTGCTTCTGCAGGGTGTACGAAAAAAGAAGGGGTGCCTGTCGAAGCCAGAGAAGCCGCAATTTTTTTGCCTATATGACCTGATTTTCCCATTCCCGTAATTATTATACGTCCTTTGGAATTTTGCATACAATTTAAAGCTTCTGTAAGGCTTTCAGAACTTATTGAATCTTTAAGCCTTTTTATTGTATCAATTTCAGAGTCTATAGTTTTTATAGCAGAAAGTTTATCAAGATCTTTTTGTGATTGCGTGATTGTCGTAGACATATTTTTCAAACTCCTTTGTATATATTCTACTACAAAACAAATAGTTGCTATATATAAAGCATTACGAAATGTAACAATTTTGCTTGATTTAGAAAGAGTATATGAACAATATAAATTTTAAGCAGTTATTTCTATAATTATTTAAAGGGAAAGCCTGCAAAAAATTTGGCTAATTTAGGCATGGCTATTTATACAGAGATATATAACTCAGATATCCCGAATTATATATTTCTGCCAGCCCCGTCGTATGTAATAGCACCAAGTTGACAATTTGAATACTGTTTTATTACTTATTTCCTTTATTCAGTTACTGCCTCATAGCAATCGGAGCATATTGTTTCAAATCCGTTATGTTCGCCAAGCTTTCTGTATTTCCAGCAGCGTTCGCATTTTTCACCTTCAGCTTTTGTTACCCAGACAGTAGTTTCTCCTTCAGTGTATTCATTTAAAACATCAGAAGGTGCCGACTCTGTTACATAAGCCTGCGAAGTTATAAAGATATCTGCAAGCTCTTCTTTATTAGCTTTCAAAATATCTGCATTTTCTGATTTTACATAAACTGCAACTTCTAAAGAACTTCCCACTTTCTTGTCTGCTCTTAAAGGTTCAATTGCACGGGTTACAACCTCTCTTGTTTTCAGGATTTTTGTAAAATCTTCTTCTAACTTCAAATTGTTCCACTGTTCCTTTTCATTTACCCAATCGGCAAGAAGTATACTTTCAAGACCGCCTCGCTGACATTCCGGTGTGTTCTGCCAGATATCCTCTGCCTGGTGCGGCATAACAGGTGTAAGTATTCTTACCAGAACCTGTAAAGTCTCATACAGAACCGTTTGGCAGGCTCTTCTGGAAAGAGATTTTTTGCCTGCTGTATATAATCTGTCTTTTACAATATCAAGATAAAATGAACTTAAATCAACGGCCGCAAAGTTTTGCAGACACTGGAAATATTTGTAAAATTCGTAATTTTCAAATGCTACGGTTACTTCTTCCACGACTTTATTTAATTTATGCAGGGCAAATTTATCAATCGGTTTTAAATCTTCATATTTGACATAGTCTTTTTCCGGTTCAAAATCATAAATATTTCCAAGCAGGAATCTTGCAGTGTTTCTTGTTTTTTTGAAAATTTCCGCAAGCTGTTTAATTATATTATCACCGATTTTGGTGTCGTTTCTGTAATCAACCGATGCTGCCCAGAGTCTCAAAATATCTGCACCGTAATTTTTAATAATATCATCAGGTCTTATATAATTACCTAAAGATTTAGACATTTTTCTTCCGTCTTCGCCGAATACAAAACCGTGGGTTAAAACAGATTTATATGGAGCTTTGCTTTGTACTGCAACAGAAGTTAAAAGTGATGATTGGAACCACCCTCTATGCTGATCTGAGCCTTCAAGATACATATCGACCGGAGTATGTCCCAATTCATCAGAGCGTTTTTCAACAACGGCTCTCCAGGTTACCCCGGAATCAAACCATACATCCATAATGTCGGATTCTTTTTTGAAATGCTTCTTTCCGCATTTCGGGCAGGCAAAGCCTGACGGAAGGAGTTCTTCTGCCGAATATTTAACCCAGGCATCGGAACTTTCCCTTTCAAATATCTTAGCAACATTCTCGATTGTTTCGTCAGTTACAATAGCTTCTCCGCAATCCTCGCAATAAAATACCGGAATAGGTACGCCCCAGGCTCTTTGTCTGGATATACACCAATCGGAGCGGCCTTCTACCATGTTGGAAATTCTGGCTTCTCCGCTTGCGGGAATCCATTTAACACCTTTTATTGCTTCAAGTGTTGTATCTCGGAATTTATCAACTTTTACAAACCATTGCGGAGTTGCACGGTATATTACGGGGTTCTTACATCTCCAGCAGTGAGGATAAGAGTGGTTTATGTCTGCAGCAGCAAGTAAAGCTCCGCAGGCTTGAAGTTTCTCAATTACAATTTTATTGCCTTTGTAATAAGGGACCCCTTCTAAATCTTTGTCTCCAACGATTTCAGTCCAAACACCTTTACTGTCAAGAGGTGAAAATACTTCTATACCATATTTACCTCCTACTTCGTAGTCCTCAAGACCGTGCCCCGGAGCTGTATGGACGGCGCCGGTACCGGCATCCAGCGTAACATGTTCTCCGAGAATAATCGGGGATTTTCTGTTATATAAAGGGTGTTTGGTATTTATTAATTCTAAATCCGCACCTTTAACGGAACCGATTACGTTAATATCTTTTTCTTCCCAGTTTACACCTTCAAGGAAGCTTGCAAGCAAACCTTGGGCAATAACATAAACATCGTTATTATAAACAAAGAATGTGTATTCAAATTTAGGATGTAAACTTATAGCCATATTTGAAGGAATTGTCCAGGGAGTTGTTGTCCATATTACGGCATAAACATTTTTGGTCGGTAAATCTACCAGTTGTCCTATTTTATTTACTCCTTCATCATCAAATTTAAATCTGACGTATATAGAAGCAGATGTATGATCGGCATATTCAACTTCCGCTTCGGCAAGCGCGGTTTCACAAGACGCACACCAATAAACCGGTTTTAGTCCTTTTTCTATATAGCCTTTTTTATACATTTCTCCGAATACTCGGACTTGTTCTGCCTCAAAATCAGGCTTAATTGTAAGATACGGATGATCCCAGTCACCCCAGACTCCAAGCCGCTTAAACTCGGATTCTTGCCCTTTAAGATTTTTTTGAGCAAATTCTCTGCATTTTGCTCTGAGTTCAGCAGGTGTAAGAGCATCTCTTCCGCCTTTTATATTTTTTACTACGGCATTCTCTATCGGAAGCCCGTGACCGTCATATCCGGGTACATATGGTGCATAATATCCTTTCATTGATTTATATTTAATCAGGATATCTTTTAAAATTTTATTTAAAGCCGTACCGACATGAATTTTTTCGGAACTTAAATAAGGAGGTCCGTCGTGAAGTACAAACATGTTAGCCTTGTCTCTTTGAGCCAGGTTTTTTTGATATATATTTATCCCATCCCAGAAATTTTGAGTTTCGGGCTCTTTTTTTGTTGCGTTTGCTCTCATTTCCAGTGTTGTTTTGGGTAGATTAAGTGTATCTTTGTATTCCATATTTACCTCGAATTTTATCTGTTAAATCATTACTGTTTTTAGAGTATCATAAACACAGTTTGATAAAAAGATGAAAAGAAATACAAATATCTTTAAAATCGGGTTGACGGTTAAAAGTTTTTGAATGTAAAATAAAGATACAGGATTTTTGGCGGAGCCTGCTAGATAAAATTAAAAAATTAAATAGTTTTGCGCTTGTAGCTCAGTAGGATAGAGCGGAGGTTTCCTAAACCTTGTCTGCCGTGGGTTCGACTCCCTCCAGGCGCAATATTTTAATTATTTAAAACCCGGCAAAAGCCGGCTTTTGTTTTGCAATAAAAAACTCCCCAGATTGTCTTGCTCACTTGCGTATAAAGGCATTCCGCGTTTTGCTAATGTGTTTACAACACAATTACAAAAGCGCTCCAGCCTCAGCTCGCTCGCGCTGGACTCTTCACCAAGAGCCCTTCGGGCTGGTTGGTTCTCAAACACCGAACTTAATAAGCAAAACAAAACCCGACAAAAGCCGGCTTTTGTTTTGCAATAAAAAACTCCCCAGGTTGGACTCGAACCAACAACCTACCGGTTAACAGCCGGTTGCTCCGCCATTGAGCTACTGAGGAATATCTCACTTATTCAATTGTCTTATCCTCAATGTCGGAGCAACTGCTCCGAATATCTTTACCCGTTTCGCTTGTGCTTCACTCCGGGAACTACTGAGGAATATTTCCTTTATTATAGTAAGAAATAAATTTTTTTTGTAAAGGGGTAAAGTATATGAGGGAAAAATGAGATTTAAAAAAATGAAAAAGCATTCTTTATGGTATTATATTGCTATGTTAAAAGAATTTGTTTCCTTAAGGAATTATGCACATATTGGTGATGCAGTCTGGGAACTTTTTGTTCGCAATTATACAATTTACAAAACATCGAATGCAAAAAATCTTCATAAAATTACAACAGAGCGGGTTAACGCACGCTTCCAGAGGGACATGCTTTTCTTAATAACTCCTTGTCTTACTGTAGAAGAAGTTGAGCTGGAAAGGCGGGCAAGAAATCTTCCTATACCGATTGGCAGGCGTTCCATACAAAAGGATTATCGATGTGCAACTGCTTTCGAAACATTGCTGGGCTACTGGTATCTCCATGATAAAGAACGATTGGAATACTTTTTCGGTAAATTTAAAGCAACGGAATATTTCAGTTAAGTTTCAAATCTTGTTCAATCTTTTTTTGATATTCCAATACGATATTATTATCCGATTGTTCTTTAGCAAGTATTTTTAATTCTTTTTGAGCCAAAGCCAGGTATCCTGTATCATAAAGAATTACCGATTTTAGAAGTCTTGCTTCAAAGAAATCTCCTGACAGTTCTTCCAGAGCTTTTTTATAATGTTTTTCCGAGTAATATAAATTTGCCAGTGCAAAATGATAATTAGGATTATCAGGTGATAATGAAAGAGCAAGATTGTAATATTTTTTTGCTGACACAGAGTCTCCTTGCTTAAAATATATATTAGCCAGATTGTAATAATATAAATCATTTGTGTTTGCAGTTTTAATTGCCTGTCTGGCAAGTTTGACAGCTTGCGTATAATTTCCCCGTCTGCATTCAATTTGTGAAGCAAAATTTAGCAGTTCCGGATTATTTTCATCCATAACAAGCTTGTCCAGTAAAGATATACAATCATCCTTTTTATTGTTTGCGAATAAAGTTTGTCCCAAGAGCAAGAGAGCATCCTGATTATCTGAATTCTGTGTCAAAATCTGATTAAGTATTTGTTCGGCTTTCTCAAATTCTTTTTTACAAAAATATGCCCGGGCTTTTTCTAACAGAACATGTATATTTGAAGTCTCTATGTTATAATCAAAAATTTCGTCATGTTTATTCTGAATATTTAATAATCTGAAAATTTCTGCCAAATCTTCATCATTTTGGGTTACGCAATATATATTTTTAGCCGCCTGTTCGGCTTCGCTATATGCTTTTTTATCTAGAAAAATTTTCTTTAAAAGTTTCATAGCTTCAACATGTGCAGGTTCTGTTTTTAGAACCTGTTCAATATAGCTCAGGGCCTTTTCGTTAGTATTCAACAGATAATATAATTCTGCAATTTCAAGTAATAGTTCCGAGCTCGTATTATCAAGTTCCAAAGCTTTATAAAAAACTTCTATGGCGTGTTTATAATGACCTTTATTTTTTAAAATAAAACCTTCTTGTAACAAATCTTTAATCATGTTGTTTTTTTAGTCCTATAATTTTGGACTTTTCCTCTTTGCTCTCTTCTTTGGGTGTGTTGATTATGACCAGTACTTCATCTTCACCGGACATTTTTAAGTTATTTCTGGCAATGGCTTCCAGCCCGGTAATGTTGGAAAAGTTTTTAATGTTGTCCTGCAATTGTTCATTAAGAGCTTTTGCTGTGTCACGTGTTTTCGTAATCTGTATAATTTTAGCTTTATACGAAATAATTTTTGAAATATTTAAAATAGCACTTATTGTTATTTGTACCAGACACAAAAGCAATACAACTGTTAAAAAAGAATAATAAAACCCGTTTGATGAAGAAGAGGGTTTTACTTTCTTTTCCTCATCTTTTATTTTGTTAATAACTCTTCGCGGTCTTTTTCTCTCTTGTCTGTATCGCATCATAACCTAATTATATAAACTTTTTTATTTTATTACAACTTAAAGCCTGTTGAAAAACTAACGGCAGAGCTTTGTCTCCCGTTGGTATAATATGACTGGGCAACACCAAGTTCAAATTTAAGAGATTCAGCATATTTTTTCAATGCAGGACTGTAAACAAGAGTAATTTCGTTTTTATTTTTCGGTGCGTTTACATAATTTGTAAAAGAATCTTTGAGGGTTAATTTATCTGTAATATGCCATTCAGGTGTAATTCGTACTGTACCGTATTGGCTGCCAATATCCTGGGAAGCGGATTGTTTGAATGTTGTATCCAGTGAAAACAGTTTCGGGGAATCATAGCGGACAAAAACGCCGGTCGATGATTCCATTTGTGAAAGTGACAGTTCTTCTCCCCAAACAGTACCGTAAGATATACCATGGAATTGTTCTGACAGGCTTGCACTCAAAGGGAGTATGTCTTTAAGTGTATTCCGCGAAACAGCGGCACGGGCGAGGGCGCTGCGCGGTGTGTCAGTATTGGTTGTTATGTTTATGACTCTGACCGGAAGAGTCAATGATCGCTGGGGGATGTTAATCCTCGGCTTATCTATATCATCATCAAGATAAATCGTTTCTACGGGATTATCGTCATATTCGATTTGTCCCTCAAGTTTATAAGTTTCTTTTATAGGTTCTTCATTTTTCTTCTTATCCGGTTCGGAAGAAAAACATACTGATAAAAGATTTGCGACTATCAATGCTGATATAAAAAATAATCTGTACATACTCATATTTTAAATTAAATAAGTCATTATTTCAATTAATATTTTACCTGTATGGGCAATGACAAATTTTTATGAACGGAATATAAAATTAGAGAAATACAAATTTAGAAAAGGGTTAAATTATGAAAAAAAGTTTTCTTGTTGTGATATTAGGTTTTTTTCTTGCGTCTGGTTATGTTCAGGCAGCAGATTCGATTGCTGTTGTCGACTTACAGAAAATAGTCGGTAATTCATCTCAAGTTAAGGTTTTGAAGCAGGAACATGCAAAGAAAATGGACGAGTTGAATAAAATCATAGTAAATGCCCGCGGTGCAATATCAAATGAAAGTGATCCTGTAAAAGTATTGCAGTTGGAAGAAAAATACACAAAGGAATTCAATACAAAAAAAGAGGCATTGGAAAGGGATTATAACAATCGGTTAAGTGCCATAGAAAAAAGTATAAAAGATGAAATAACTAAAAAAGCACAGAAGGATAAATATGAGTATGTTTTTGCCAAAAGTGTAGTTCTTTACGGAGGTAAAGATATTACTAATGAAATAAATGTAAAATAATTGTATGAAAATAATTGTTTTTTTTAGTTATTTTGTAATATAATAAAATTACCTGATAACTAAAGGAGAACATTATGATGAAAAAGATTATCATTTCATTAGGATTGGTTATTACTTCAGTATCAGCCGTAATGGCAAATTCGACAATCTATACGGATGACATCGGAAGAATGCACTTTTTGGGCAAGGATCCGGGTGGTCCTACTATACAACAGGTGCAGAATTTTTCAAATCCTGCACAGAAAGATTTAACGGATATTATATACAAGAATGACCAAAATGTTCAATCGGAAGAAAAAAGAGTTAATTCGTTAGAGCCTTTGGAACAAAATGTAGAGCCGCAAAAACAGGAAGCAAAAGGTCAGGCCAATAAAGCAAAGGGTTCTTTCACATTTAATAAAGGTGCGATGGACGCATCAGATCCGTATACGTACGGTGAAACAAATATAACTCCTAAAAATAAAACAGAAAATGCCGTGAAAACGGAAAAGAAGCATTTTTGGGACAACTGGTAGAGTTAATAAAAACATTCCCGGATCGTCTAGTGGCAGGACGAAAGATTCTGACTCTTTTAACGGTGGTTCGAATCCATCTCCGGGAGTTTTTAATTGCAAAAATATAAGAAAAAAGGATGAGAACCACCCGGGCGCAGCCCTACTGTGGTTCGAGCGTGAGCGAGCAGAGTGCGGAGGTTTTTTGCGACAAGAACAAAGTTCAGAGAAGCAAAAACCGCAGGCACGTTTAATGCGAGCGAACAAGACAATCCATCTCCGGGAGTTTTTTATTGCAAAAATATAAGAAAAAAGGATGAGAACCACCCGGGCGCAG
>CALUPJ010000070.1 GCA_944322555.1 Candidatus Gastranaerophilales bacterium
CCGTAAGGGCATAGAAAACAATTGCGTATTTTCTCTTTCTTTCCGTCTGTTTCTTTCTCTTTTAATTCGCAAAAAAAGAGAAAGAAACAGACAAGCAAAAATGCTTATTGTGCTTACATTAGAGGTGCAATTTTTACCCTCTGATGTAACACAATAGGTATTAAGTTACATTGAATGTAACTTAATGGAGGGTTAGTATTATGTCAAATAAAGTGGAAATATTAAAAAAAATTGAATCATACAAGATGTTACATCCTGAACTGGCAGAACTTTCCGAACCCCAGATAATTTCCACTATGATTGACAAGGGTGAAATTAATCTGACTGAAGATGACAAAATTACAATATTTAATAACAATACTCAAACTGATATATCTACTGACTTAACATTAGAAAAAAAGAGCAACACTAAAATTTGATAATCACCATTGGTTTGAAGCGTATAATACAGGCTCTGCAACGGCTGAAAATATCGCAGTCCGCTGCCGCAGACCGGAAGATTTAAAAATCTATGAAATCTTCTCTAAAGCGGATTTTGAAAATGTTAATTCTGATTTTCATCTGGGAGACAAAACTGGCGGCGCAAAGACACAAGCAGAATTTGATGCTTACATGCAAAAAAAATTTAAGGCTGTAGAAAATGAAAATGCTGTAAATAAAATATATCAAAAAGCTAATTATGTATTTGATACCAAATTCTTGCATAATGGCAGACAATTTCCGGTAAAACAAGCAGAGATTAACGGTAAGGCTGAAGAACTCAGAGTTTTGAATTTATCAGAATTACAAGTTGGTGAAGATTTGTTCAAATATGGTTTTGCTCCGGGTGTCACAAGAGATAATGCAAGATTTATTGTACATATGACAGTACCTAAGAAGCATTCAGACCTTGAAACAGTCTTTAGATTAACTGAAAATCCTATCTTTCAAAGTACATGGTCATCCTCTTTAGTTAAGCTAGACAATAACGCAACACATAACAACAAAACATTCGGTCTGATACTTGATGTACCGCAGTCTAACATATCAGAAGCCTTTTTCAAAAACAGCAACAGCGGCACTGAAAAAGGATTGGAGACTTTTCAATACTTTTTATTTGGTTCGCGCACATTTCAAGAAAACGGTATAACATATGATGTCAGACATTTTGTCAAAAATAATTTTGTAAAAGAAATGGCTCAAAAAGGCTATGATTTGTCTGATATGGAATACGCAATACTTAGTCAATATTTATTTAATAAGAAATTTATTTCGCAATTGAGGAATGATGTTCAAATCGGTGAAAAAATAATTAAGGTACAAGATTTAACAGATGCGTTAGAAAATCCCGTGATTCATTATTTGAAGGCGGTGATACTCATTCTGAAATTATCCCTATTAATTCCAAGGTAAAAGGCTTGATTGCAAAAGTTGAAAAACTTGAAGACTGTCCGCAGGAATTTTTGAAATTTGCAAAAGAACACGATTTGCCGATTATTTTGATGAAGCCTACTGATGGCAATAAGTTAGAAAAATTCCAGCAGTTAAATATTGCAGGGAAAATGTAAAATTTTCCCGCAATATATTAGTAAGACAAACCTTAAACAATTGCATTGTATGCCAAAATCTTCGCTGCATCTTCCTTTGAAATATTGCCATTTTTATATTAAGTTACGGTATAAGCTGCACTAACTGTTGGAGAAGACATTACAGATAATAATATTGCATTTTTATGAAAAACTTGCTTATTTATTAATCACTCCGGTATTCCCAGAGTCTGTATGACGGGTATCTTTCGGAATGAGAAAGTACGGAGTCCTTGCTAATTGCAGAATTAATTTGTGTTTTGACTTTTTTACGCATAGCAAACTCCATACCATCGATTGTCTTACTATCGAGCTCTATACCTAATTTTTTACCCATATCAAAAATTTTATTGATAGCAGTATCTTCATGTTTATCCTGTTTTTTAACTAAATTTAGTAATTTTTTAAATTTTTGCACAATTTTATCATCAGATAATTTCATCAATTTACTAAAACCTTCTGAAGTTAAAGTAAAATAACGTGGATTTAAAGTATCAAAGTCGCCTCTATTAGTTCCTGTTACCAACTTTCCGGGTTCTTTCATATAAACTTCCATTTCATATTCCGGAGATTTTGCAGTTTGAGCTTCAAATTTTTTTGCAATACTTTTCCAATGAGGGTCTTTTTTTAATTTTCCTGCAAGCCGCATCTTTGCTCTAAAGTTTACATTTGCGTTTGGGTTGTTGTTAATTAGCATATTTTTTCCTTATCATACAATAATACAAAACAAGTAAAAAAAAATTTTGCTAGTATCTACTTTTATTTTATTTCTGTTCAATTTTTCAAAATTCTTTATCGATTCCTTTTCCTAAAAATTTTTTATTTAATAACAATTTTGCCTGTTAGGTTCATATATCCTTGTCTGTTATAATGCTGTTTTTAATAAGCTATCTTTCAACTTTTCAATATCAACTTTGATTTCTACATGCTTTATACCATAGTCTTTTTTTAGCTGTTTAATCATTTTTTAGTAAAATCTTCAAAAATATGTTATAATAAAAATAGGAGAGCAAACTGAATAGTTATCAGCCAAATGCTTAAGCAGAAAGGCGCTACATATAAGAATGACGAGCAATTTACAATTTCAAAATGACCTTGAAAGACTATTAGCTATAATGCCCCGGAAGGTTGTATCTAATTTGTCCTATGAGAAAATGGATGATGTTATTGAAATTGTATTGGATATAGGACGTGTACCGGAAGTCCGGCATGCCGGCGGCAGAATCGAAAAACTTCAGTGTGAAACGGTTAATGATGAAGATATAGCATTTGTAACTTCACACCTTCAAGAGTTTACACATGATAATCGTTCAGGAATACCCGGAACTCTCCACCGTATCAGCGCTATCAGAAACCGCCAGGGTAAAGTCGTGGGGCTGACATGCCGTATAGGGCGTGTTGTTACCGGAACTATTGACTGCATTAAAGATATTTGTACGCAGGGTAAAAGCATTTTATTCCTCGGACCGCCCGGAGTCGGAAAAACAACCAAGTTAAGAGAAATCTCGCGTCTTGTTGCGGATGAATTAGGCAAACGCGTTGTAATAGTCGACACCTCTAACGAAATTGCGGGAGACGGTGATGTTCCGCATCCTGCCGTAGGCTCGGCAAGAAGAATGCAGGTTCCGCAGCCGGAATTTCAAAAAGATATAATGATAGAAGCAGTCGAAAACCATACACCCGAAGTTATAGTCGTTGATGAAATCGGAACGGAACCGGAAGCACAGGCTGCAAGAACCATTGCCGAAAGAGGTGTTATGCTGATTGCAACCGCTCACGGAAACTGCCTGGAAAGCCTTATAAAAAACCCTACACTTTCTGATTTGGTCGGCGGTATTCAGTCGGTTACCCTGGGAGATGATGAAGCAAAACGAAGAGCTTCACAAAAAACGGTTCTTGAAAGAGAAAAGCAGCCTACATTTGATATAGTCATAGAAATTCTTGACAGAAACACTCTTGCTGTTTACAAAAACACCTCCGAAGCCGTTGATTATATTCTGAGGGGCTGGCCGATAAGACCTGAAATTCGTAAGGTTGAAGAAAAGCACGATGAAATCAAAGTTGAACCTAAACCCGAAATTCCTCAGGACGCTCAAGACAACAGCATGAATTTCTCATTCTCGCGGCAAAAATACGTTGAAGAGGTGAAACCGCTTAAGAAGCTTTACTTATATGCCGTTTCGAGAACCATTGTGGAAAAATTAATAGAAAGACTGGATTTGAATCTGGAGTTGACAAGAAATATTGAAGATGCAGATATCGTAATAGCACATAAAAATTTTGCAAAAGGCGGAGCTAAAATTCTAAGCACAGCAAAAGAGTACCGTATACAGATTTTCTATGTAAAAACAAACTCTATGGCGCAAATACAAAAAGTTTTAAAAGATGCTCTCGATATTCAGCCCGGAGATGTTGAGCCTCTGCAGGGATATGCGGATGAGACCGAACTGGCGCTTGATGAAACCCGTGATGCAATAAAAAGCATTATGGAAGGAGCAGAGTCTATTGAACTTGCGCCCAGAAACACACATATTAGAAAACTGCAGCATGAACTTGTAGATCAGTATAACCTTACAAGCACTTCTATTGGAGAGGGTGAGGCAAGGCATCTTAAAATTACCAAACATTAACCTCCCCGACTGTCTCCTTGTTTTGAATTATTATTTTTGTTAACATTATGTTTAAACTCAAACATAATACTTTAATCTTTTTATAGTAAAATAATTATGAAGATTTGGAGAGGGAATGAGAAAAAATATTATAATAATCGGGTTAGTTGTAACGGTGCTCATTCTGGGCAGAATGGTTTTGTCAAATCTGGACAAGATTAAAACCGCTAAACAGCGTGCTCTTACAGGAGTACCTGCCGTCACTGTAGCCGAAGTAAAAACAGAAAATGTACGCAGACAATATGAGTCTACGGCAAGAGTAACAGCAAAATACAGAGTTGATGTACTCGCACGTATCAGCGGATATCTCACAAAGAGTTATTTTAAAGAAGGCGATTATGTAAAAGCCGGGCAAGTTCTTTTTGAGATTGAGCCGCAAGAATATCAATATGCAGTTACAAAAGCTAAGGGAAATCTTGCTAATGCGGAATCTCAATATGCATATTATCAGAAACAACTTGCAAGATATCAGGAGCTTGTAAGTAAAGATTATATTGCGAGGGCCGATTATGACAGCATGCTCTCTCAGAGAGACGCATACAAAGCACAGGTTGAAAGCTTAAAAAGTGCTTATAACGATGCACAGCGTAATTTGGGCTATACCAGAGTTAAATCCCCTATAAACGGAAGAGTAGGTATGATTTCTGTTACGGAAGGAAACTATGTTTCTATGAACAGCGGACCTTTGACGACAATTAACAGCTACGAGCCTATGTATATCACATTTCCTCTTGAATCACAGGATTTTGCAGAGCTCATAAGAATTGACAAATCCGCAGATATCAACAGGGACGTGGAATATATTTTCAGCTCCGGCCAAAAATACAAGTATAAAGGGATTCAGGATTTTCATGATAACAAAATTGATGAAACAACGGGCACCATTACAATGCGTGCAACATTTCCCAACCCTGATGACCAGTTGATACAAGGAGATTTCGGAAGAATAATAATTTACTCTAAAGAGAAAGATATTATTCCCGTTGTACCGCAGACTGCAACAATGGAAAATCAGGAAGGCAGATTTGTCTATATTCTTGATGAAGAAAATCTTCCGCGAATGAGCTATATAAAAACAATGGGAGAACTTAACGGCAACTGGCTTGTTTACACAGGCGTTAAAGCCGGAGATAAAATAATCACAAGCGGGCTGCAAAAAGTAGTTCCAGGAAGCCCGGTAAGAATAGTGGAAAATACGGTTACGGAAAAAACACCTCCTAAAAAGGAAAGCCTAATCAAAAAAGTAATAAATAAAATAAAAAATATATTTAAGTAAATCTAAACAGAAGGAAATATAAATGGCGGGCAACTTATTCATAAAAAGACCGAAATTAGCAATAGTAATATCTCTGGCAATCATATTAGCCGGATTGATTTCGCTTACGACATTACCGCTCGAAGAATATCCTTCAATTACACCGCCGCAGGTTATTGTAACAGCCACATACAGCGGCGCAAGTTCAGACGTTATAACATCTACTATTGCGGCTCCGGTAGAGCTTCAGTTAAACGGGATTGAAGACATGCTTTATATGTATTCCGAATCAAAAAACGGTTCATACAAACTTACTCTGTTTTTTGAAGTAGGCTCCGATCCCGATATGGCACTTGTAAACGTACAAAATCAGCTCCAATTGGTTACGCCGCGTCTGCCAGAAGAAGTGCGGCGCTATGGTCTCTCTGTCCGAAAATCAACGGGCGGCGCCGGATGCCTCTTGATGTCGCTATCTTCCCCGAACGGAACATACAACTCGTTGTTCCTTGCAAATTATGCCACAATGTTTATCAAAGATGAACTCGCCCGTATAAAAGGATGCGGAAGCGTTTCTATCTTCGGAGCCGGTGATTATTCAATGAGAATCTGGCTGAAACCTGACAGAATGGCAAGTTTAGGGGTTTCTACAACAGATATAAATAATGCGGTAACCGCGCAAAACATACAATCTCCGGCAGGTAATATAGGTGTTGAACCTATGGAAAATCCCCAATTATTAAAATTTACATTACGAACTAAGGGGCGGCTCAAAACCGTAGAAGAATTTGAAAATATTGTTGTAAAATCTAATGTAGACGGCTCTAACGTAAAGCTTAAAGATGTCGCAAGAATAGAATTAGGCGCAGAAAACTATAATTCATCGGTTACAATTGCCGATAAAAGCGCAGCTATGATTTCCATATCACAGCTGCCGGAAGCGAACACGATTGATTTGGTTAACAGAGTTGAAGCCAAAATGAAGGAATTGAGCAGAAAATTCCCCAGTGATGTCGAATATCACGTCCAATATGATATTACAGAGTTTGTAAGAGAATCTATCCACGAAGTAATAAGTGCGATTGCTCTGGCTATTGTACTTGTAAGTGCTGTTACATATTTATTCTTAGGAACTGCAAGGGCGGCTTTCATTCCTTTCTGTGCAATACCGGTTTCCTTAATCGGTGTATTTATATTTATGGCAATGATAGGTTTTTCTATTAACCTGCTGATTCTGTTCGGACTCGTACTTGCAGTAGGTCTGGTTGTTGACGACGCCATTGTCGTTCTTGAAAACACACAAAGACATATTCAGGAGGGAAAAAGCCCGCGTGATGCGACGGAAATTACAATGGAAGAAGTATTCGGCGCAGTTGTTGCAACATCCCTTGTATTAATGGCAGTATTTGTTCCTGTTTCGTTTATGACAGGTATTACGGGACAAATGTACAGACAGTTTGCCATATGTATTGCGACCTCAATTGGCTTATCGACTATAGTAGCGCTGACCCTGTCTCCGGCTCTTTGTTCAATTATTCTTAAATCAGGTGATGAAAAGACTGATTTTGAATTTATACAAAAATTTGAAGATTGGTTTAACGGAGTAAGAGAAAAATATCTTCATACTGTCGGCTATTTTGTACATGCGCCCCAAAAAACGCTCCTTGTGCTGCTTGGAGTTGTATTATTTATTCTTTTTATGTTCAAAATAACACCTACCGGATTTTTACCTGATGAGGACAGAGGGGCATTATTTGTGCAGGTGCAGCTTCCTGATGGAGCTACGCTTACAAGAACAGCCGGTGTTGTAAAAAATCTTGCCGATGAACTTGTACAGATTCCCGGAGTAGTATCAGTAATGCAGGTTAACGGATTTTCCGGGGAAAATACCGCGTTTGTAGTTGTAAGACTTGAACCTTGGTCCCAGAGGAAATCCGCAAAACTTTCAATTAATAATATAATTAAACAGGCAAACGCAATAACATCCAAATACACAGAAGCAAATACATTCGTAACTCAGCCGCCCGCAATAAGCGGTATGGGTATGTTTGGCGGCTTTGAATACCAGCTTTTGGACAAAGGTGACAGAAGTTCGGATGAATTATATACTCAAGCTCAGGCCCTATTAAGAGTTGCGCGGCAAGATCCGGCTTTTTCAAGTCTTTATACTTCGTTTACGTCCTCACTTCCGCAGGTTATTGTAAAAGTTGAGGAAGAAAAAGCAATGGCGCAGGGTGTTCCCGTTTCTGAAGTATATTCAACCCTTGCTGCTCAATTCGGTGCAACTTATATTAATGACTTTAATAAGTACGGACGAGTCTATCGTGTTTATATGCAGGCAGATGCACCGTACAGAGCCGTTATGGGAGACTTAAGCAAAATATATGTAAAAAATAATTTCGGAAAAATGGTTCCGATAACATCGGTAGTTACGACAGAAAATATTGTCGGGCCGTATCTTTTAAACAGATTTAACATGTATCCTTCTATTGTAATAAACGGCAATCCGGCTAACGGAGTCAGTTCCGGCGATG
>CALUPJ010000071.1 GCA_944322555.1 Candidatus Gastranaerophilales bacterium
TTTTAGGTTATGAAGGAACTACAGGTTACAGTACCGGACCTCATTGTCACTTTGAAGTCAGGGTTAACGGGCAGCCCAATAATCCGTTGAATTATATATAAACAGGAAGTTGAATCTTGAATAAGAAAATTGCAATATCAGTTGTTATATCTTTATTAATGGCAAATACCGCATTTGCCGAATATTCGTTTATTGATCCTTCGGATTTTACCGGTGATGCTTTTTTTAGTTCTCCGGTTATCACAAACGAACCGGAAGAAAAACAGAATGCTGTCGACAGAACTCCGACAATGCCTCCGGTTAAAAAAGCCCGTCTTTTATTAAAAAAGAAACTGAAAGAGCGCGATGCAAAGAAAACACAACTGGCTCCGGTTGCGCCGGAAGGGGATATTTATGATGCCGGTGCGGAGACTTCGGAATTTGTTTCTAAAGAACAGGAAGCAAATTTTGATGAAAATATGATGCCGGATGGTTTTGAAGCAGATGAAGAAGCTGTAACAGAGCATAAAAAAAGCAAACATTTTTGGAATAGAAAAGATAAAAAAGAAAAAAATAAACAGCCTGAAAATACTGAGAATATAGTACTGGACTGCGAAAATATAAACTATGATACGGATACTTACTGTATAGTTGCTACGGGTAATGTAATAGTTACGTTTGTAAAACAGCAAACAGTGGTAAAAGCTGATAAAATTACATATGATCGCGCTAATAACACTATAAAAGCAGATGGAAACGTAAAAATTATAAAAAATGGTCAGGTAGTAACCGGTGATTATATTTTTGTCGACATGAATGAAGAAAATGCTCTGATAGAAAATCCTGTTACTACAACTGCGACACTTGATATTAAGGCAAAAAAAGGTTATGTATACGGCGATAAAATAGTACAGGAAGACGGTTCAATGTCTGTAGATGAATCGTTCCCCATAAACTTTCGTTCCGCGAAACGCGGTCCATATATGTCACAGATGATGCTGCCGAAAGATGAGACTTTGACAGAGGACTTAGATAAAGGACTCATAAAGGTAAAAGTTAAGGATATGAAAATCTCTCAAAAGGGTGATATGGAAATCCTTACAATAAAGCAAGCAACCGTATTTAAAGGCGGACGTAAGGTCGTAAAGATACCTGCACTTAAAGTTTACACAAATAAGAATTATGATTATGCAGAAACCAACTCTTGGGAATTAGGCTCATATAGAGGCTTAGGGATGTTTATAGGGCCCGGATTTGTATTTGAATTACCAAAGAGTTCGGTTTTAAAAGTAGTACCATTCCTTAACTATTACAGCGGTTTCGGAGTCGGCGGTCTGGGCCGTTTCCAGAGCGGTACCAATAAAACGCAGGTTGCATACGGTACTGCTTTAAGTAAATTTTTAGTAAGAGGTAAACAACGACTGGATGATAATTTATATCTGCAATATGGTGTAAATGATTATATGAATGAGTGGTTTTTAGGCAGAAGACGTCCTAAATATGGTATAGATTTGGTTTACGAAAAAACGTACGGAAGCAAAGATTTCCTTCTAAAAGGGCGTTCTTCATCTTTTGCTCACAGGGTAGATTTAGGTTATTATCATGATATTGATGAGGACAGTCACTTTAGAAAACTAAACGGTACCCAAATAGGAACCACACGTGCAAGATATATGGCGCAGGTGGAACAAAATATCTGGCGTCATAGAAATAAGGATAAGCAGACAGAATTTAGATTTGATATTGCGTCACAGTTTGCTGCGACATTATATGGCACAGGTGATACACAGGTTATAGGGCGTCTAGGCCCCAGATTACATACCCAATATAAACGCTGGATGCAAGATATAGGATATTTCCAATCAGTATATGATGATAATTCTCCAATTCCGGTATTTGATGCCTATCGTTATGGTAAATCAAATCTTTATTTGAGAGAATATTTGAGATTAAATCGCTATTTAACATTGTCATGGTTCGGATCTATAAACTTGTCCGGGGATTCTCCAAATGACAAAGCTTTCCAAGAAAATGCTTTCTATATTTCTATTGGTCCTGATGATTTGAAATTCCATATCGGGTATGATTTAATCAGGGAAAATACGTATTTTTCAGTAGAAGTAATGATGGATGCTAAAGGTACTCATGTAGATTATGACAAATTGGAAATAAAACAGGATAAAAAAGCTCAGAAAAAGGAAGAAATAAAAGAAGAGGATGAATTCCAGGAAGCAAAACCTGCTCCGGTACTGAAAAGAGCTGTTGTAGAGCAGATAAAGACGGTGGAAGATGTTTTGTAGAAAAATTTTGATTTCTAAAATTATAAAATGCGGAAAAATGTGTGATGAAAAGAATTTTTCGCCCGGATATTCAGGCAATATTTCTGCAAGATACGGAGAGGGTATGCTAATAACAACATCCGGCTCTTCCAATGGCTTTTTGTCAAAAAATGAGATTGTTTATACAGGATTTGACGGTTTATCCCGTGAAAAAAGAAAAAAGCCTTCCAGTGAGAAATTTTTGCATATTGAAATTTATAAAAAAAGACCTGAAATAAATTTTATTATACATGTTCATGCGCCTTATCTAAGCAGCTTTGCTTCAGCTGGCAGAGATTTAATGGCGCCTGTTATGGCTGAAAACATTTTTTATTTTGGTGGAATTCCGCTTTCAGATTATGCGCTTCCGTCATCCCGGGAACTTGTAGAAAATACAGTAAGATATTTTGATAAGTATGATGCGGTTTTAATGGCGAATCACGGCGTTGTTGTCGCTTCAAAAACAATTGAAGATGCTTATTTAAAGCTTGAACTTGCCGAATCATATGCTCAAATAGTTTTGAATACGGAAATTTTAGGCGGTGCTAAAATGCTTAGCGAAGAGCAGGCGCAAGAAGTTTTAAGCTTGAGAAACTAGACAATCTATACCAGAAGTTCCTTTAAATAGTTTGGAAGTGCAAATCTCGCGTTATGATACTCTTTATTATATATTTTGCAAGTTTTGGTAATAGCGTCTCCCCGTCTTTCATCCCAATAGGAAAGCGGTTTTACAGTTTCAGAACAGAACGCCCAGGCCCAATACCCGCCCGGATAGGTCGGAATATTAGAAGTGAATGTTGAACATATCGGAAAAACTTTTTTCAAAAGTTTATACATTTTTCTTATTTCTTCTTTATTAACAAACGGCGACTCTGATTGGGCACACATTATTCCGCCTTCTTTTAAAGCTTCTTTTACGTTTGTATAAAACTCTTCCGTAAATAAACCTTCTCCGGGTCCCATTGGATCCGTAGAATCAATGAGTATTATATCAAAAGCTTTTTTCTTGTCTTTAATATATTCGATAGCATCCTGCACCAGAATTTCGCATTTCGGATTATCCAGCCCGCAAGAGATTGTCGGAAGATATTGTTTGCAAGCTTCTATAACCATACCATCAATTTCACACAGAACAACTTTTTCTACGGTATCATGTTTTAAAACTTCTCTTACAGTTCCACCGTCACCGCCTCCTATAACAAGGACTGTCTTTGGGGCCTTATGATGCATCATTGGAATATGTGCAATCATTTCGTGATAATGAAATTCATCACCTTCGGTTGTCATCATTAAATCGTCTAATGTAAGGATTTTTCCCAGAGCAGAGTCAGAATCAATTATTTCTACTTTCTGGAAAGGTGATTGTTTTGAAAATAAAACTTTTTTTTGTTTAATTGCTATTCCAAAGCCTGCCGGTGTAATTTCTTTATAAAATTCTGTCATAATCTAATGTTCCCCGCTAATATGTGTATATGCAGGTGGAAAACTTCCTGCCCTGCCTCTTTACCAGTATTTATAACTGTCCTGTATGACTTAAGTCCTGTTTTTTTTGCAGCCTCTTTTACAGTCATCATAAGTTTGCCTAATAAAAATTCATCCTCTATTTCATTTAAGGATTCTATGTGTTTTTTAGAAACAACAAGCAAATGAGTGTCTGCTTTGGGGTTTATATCCTTAAAAACAACCGCATATTCATTTTCGAGAACAAATTCTGTATTGAAATCTCCATTAATTATTTTGCAAAAAATACAGTCGCTCATTTTATCCTCCATTATAGTAGAGTGTCTCATGAATCTGATAAAGTTTCAAGTGAAAATGTAAAAGAACACTTGGTTTGATTATTTGTTCCACATGGTTTGATTTTTTTCGGTAACATGTTCTTTAAATTTTCTACAGTCTATTTCTTGTTTTTAATCTAAATTATTCATTAGCCCTGCATTTTATCAAGCAGGGTTTTAATTTCCATAATTTTTTCTTTAGCAATTTCAGAATCAGAAAAAG
>CALUPJ010000072.1 GCA_944322555.1 Candidatus Gastranaerophilales bacterium
GAAATGAAAGAAATCGATGATATAACATCAGCAAGGTTTAAAATAGGATAATAATGATACAAAATTTATTCAACAATATTAACAATTTCCAAGATTGCAGACAAAACATCGGGTTTAGCCTGCAAAATAACAACACACAAACCGATTTTCAGCAATTATATAATAAACAAAACAACCTGGAAGAGGCTAACTCTTCTTCTAATGTTTTAGACAATGATAAAGAAATATCCGAAAACAAAAAAAGTAATGAAAAAAGAACGGTAGAACAAGATGAGACATTTGCCGGAAGTGTAATAAGCGATATAAAAGAATTAATATCGTTTCTGATGTCTGCTTCACAAAACAGTGAGAACAGTTCCGATATAGAGGGAAAGAGCAGCGATGATAGTGATGATACAAGTATAATATCCGCCACTCAGACCGAAACAGAATCAACCGATACAGTCGGTGAAGAATTAGATGCAGAAAAAATTGCAAAAAAAATTCTTCACCTGGAAGAGGATGATGAAGACGAAAAGGACGATAAAAAAGAAGTTAATACCAGCAGCGAAAATACAGAAAATATAGAAAATGCAGAGGATACAGAAGAAATAACAGAACAGTCTGATAATATTGAAAGCGTACGTGATGTCTTAAATTTTGACAAAATAAGCAATATGTTAGAAAGTTCTGAAGTTTCATCCGATGAAGTTCAGACAGTATCCGAGTTACAAACCGCTCCAAAAGAAACCGAAGAAAATATTGATACTAAAATAGAAGACATTATAGACGATGAACAGTTAAAAGAATTGAATATAGAATCATTAGAAGCAGAAAGTTCTGAGACCGGCGACAATTCTTCAGATTTAATGAATCAACAGACTCCAGAAGAACAGGGTGTAAAGGCTATGCTTCAAACAGATGCGGATTTTTCATTGGAAGTAAAAACTGAAATAAAACCGACAACAAACGTTCAGAATACTGCAAAAACGCTATCGGAAGCAAACCCGGGCAGAATTATCGAACAAATAAGCAAGCAATTGGAAAATATGACAAGCGGGTCAAAAGTCAATATCGTTCTTAATCCCGAGTCTTTGGGCAAAGTTTCGCTTCAACTTATTAACACAAAAGAAGGACTGTCTGCCCAATTCACCGTTGCGACACAAGAAGCAAGAAACCTCATCATGAAAGGGCTTGACGGTCTTAAAGATACTTTGCTTGCTCACGGCGTAAGCGTTGATAACGTTTCGGTTAAAATGAACGATACTCAAGATACAAGTTATAATGCCGATTGGACTGAACAGGAAGGTTCAAGGGGCGGAAACAAAGAGCAAGGTGCAAGAAAAGGACAACAGGAAAGAGAAGATTTTGAACAGATGATGTCATTTGCACAAGATGATGAAAAGTAGGAGAAGGTTATGAGTGTAATATCAAACGAAATAACAACAATGCAGAACCAGACTGCATTCAACAAAACGGAAGTAGGCAGAACAACAAGTTCCGATACAAGCGATGCAAATATGTTCTTAACACTTATGCTGCAGCAGCTTCAGAATCAGGATCCTACACAGCCTACCGATAATACGGAATGGCTTGCACAGCTTGCCCAATATTCTTCACTTGAGCAAATGACTCAGATGAACGAAGGTTTGGGAGACTGTATGGCATATCTTTCCGCTATGTACACGGATATGGCTGCAAATGCCGAAATTACCCAGACACTTTCAATGATTGGCAAAGAAGTTACGCTTAAAATCCCGGGAGAAAAAGAAGGGGATGATGAGCAGGTAGTTACAGGTGTTGTTACGGAAGCAAGTTTTGAAGAAGGCACCGGAAAAGTAAAAGTTAACGGAGAATACTATTCAATTGCCAATATTGTTTCTATAAGACAGGACGGAACATCGGATAATGTCGGCAATAACTCCGGCAGTACCGGAGACACAGGCAAAAGTGCCGCATAATAAAAAAGAAATGAAATTACAAAATGCCAGAATATAAGAGAGGAGAGGACTGATGTCACAAGCACTACACACGGCTAGTACAGGTATAAATGCCGGACAATCACAAATCAACGTTGTTGCAAATAACGTTGCAAACATCAATACAACAGCTTTCAAAGCAGCAAATATGACTTTTGAGACTTTGTATTCAAGAAACCTGTCATACGGAAGTGCAGCCACAAACGAAGGCGGCGGTACAAATCCGAAACAAATCGGGCTAGGTGTTAAAGTCGGAGGTATTACAAGAAACTTTACTTCCGGTGATTTCGTAAGTACCGGAAGAGATATGGATTTAATGATTTCAGGCAACGGATTTTTTGTTGTACAAGACGCAGACGGAAAATTATACTATACACGTGACGGCGTATTCAGTACCGACTCGGAAGGAAATATTGTAACACAATCAGGTATGAAAGTTGTAGCGGCAAAATCTCCATACTCAAGCTCAAGTTCCGGTGAAACCGTACAAGTACCTAAAAATCTCAGTGCTACAGTAGTCGGTGACCCTGATATCGGAAACAAAAAGTTAAGTGAACTTAATAACGCAAACATTGCAAGCGGTACCGTTGCCGCAACAATTAACGGAACAGAGGTCACCTTGGTCGTTCCCGATGATGACCCGACAATTAATGATGTTTTGGCATCATTTAATCAGGCCTTAGATGACGCAGGCATTGTTGACGTAGAATTTACTGCAGCTAACGGTACAATTTCTTATACCGAAGGAGCCGAAGTTACCTTCCATACAGAAGGAACATCAAGTAACTTTGTAGGAGAAACAAAACTCGGAAACGGCAGTACATCCCAACAATTAAGCCAAGTTGTAAACCTGCAGGAAATGGTTAACTACAGCGACAATAACAGTATTACATTAAAATCCACAACCGTTGACGAAAACGGTATAATTGCAGCAACATACAGCGACGGTTCCATACTTACGCAATATGTTGACAGTACAAATTCAGTCCAGTGGAAGTACACAACACCGGAGGGAGTAACTATCAGAGGAAACGATGTTCACGCCTCAGGTGCTTCAATTGAAAACTCAAACTTCGTAATTGAACTTGCCACAATGGTAAACGAAGAAGGGTTGGTATCCATTAACAACAACTTATGGGAATGGGGTGCCGATGTAGGTGAAGTATACTACGGTATGGCAGGCGAAGTTTCTTTCGGCTCAATTGAATCGGGCGGATACGAAGGTTCCAATGTCGATATAGCAGCAGAACTCACTAACATGATTATGGCACAGAGAATGATTCAGATGAACTCAAGAGTATTTTCTACGGCAAGTTCCGTAATGGAAACCTTGAGCTATCTCGGACAATAAAATAGGAGTTGAGTAGTTTAGAAGCCGTAGAAAATGTGATTTTTACCGTCTTCTGAACCTCAAAACTTCTAATCAGCAAAAGGGCATGCCTTTTTGTTAAAAATTTCTCAAAAATCTTGTCAAGTTCTTAACAAAAGCAAGAGAAATTTACAAAACTTAATATTTTAAACATGGTTGAAATCCATGTGAAGCATGGGTTTCGGCATGTTTGAAAAAACGGGAAAAGTTGTTACATACAGAGACTTGTACAGGGCATGTTTTCTGATATATAATACAAATGAGGGTTGAGGGGAAATGTTGATACCATCACAAAACTGGGGCGAAGAAATAGCGATTGATTCCGCCATGGTAAAAACAAATCTTCAATCAATCAGACAAGATATCGCACATTCTAAAGTTAAAATAATCGCAGTAACAAAATATTTCGGGATAAATGCAATAAAAGCGGGATATGAAGCGGGGATTAGGGATTTTGGAGAATCCAGAGCGGTTGAAGCAATAAAAAAGATGGAACAATTGCCGCCGGAAATTTTAAAAAATTCTACGTTTCACTTCATAGGACATTTGCAGACAAACAAAGCGGGGATGGTTGTTGAGCATTTTGATGTTATACATTCAATTGATTCGCTTAAAGTCGCAAATGCCGTATCCAGGTCAGCCTGTGCGTTAAATAAGAGAGAGAAAGTTTTATTACAAATAAATAATGCACACGAAGAACAAAAGTTCGGATATTCAAAGGAACAATTGCGAAACGATTTGCCGGAAATTCTTAAACTTGAAGGAGTTGAGGTTGTCGGGCTTATGAATATGGCACCGTTTGGGGCGGAAGAATGGGTTCTTCGCAAGTTGTTCTCTGATGTAAGAACTTTTAGAGATGAGCTTGAAAAAGAATTTGGTATTGAATTGCCCGAATTATCAATGGGGATGAGCGATGATTACAAAATTGCACTGCAAGAAGGTGCGACGGTTATCAGAATTGGCAGAAAATTATTTACTTAAAAGAATTATAATGGAGGAGAAATGGCACTATCAGAAGGATTAAAAGGGTTTGTAAACTTTTTTACTAAGAGTTTTAATGAAGGAAGCGATGATGACGCTTTCATGGATTTAGTGGAACGTGACGGAGATTACGATACAGACGGAACTTTAGCATTAGATACTATGTACGGAACCAGAGTAAACAGCAAACCTGAAAGATTCTTTGAAAAAGAATCAAAAGTTGTTTCTCATCCGAACTCATATAAATCAGGCGAAGTTACTGTTATTGAGCCCCGTTCATTCTCTGAATCCGCTCAAATTGTAAAAAAATTAATTGACAGAAAAACTGTTATTTTGCATTTAGATTTGCTTGATAAAGAACAATCACAGAGAACAATTGATTTTGTTTGCGGTGCTGCTCATGCTTTAAACGGTACAGCTCAAAAAATCAGTGATATGGTATTTATTTTTGCTCCGAGCAATGTTTCTCTTTCTGTAGAGAACGGTGCTTTACAAAGCAAATTTGCTGAATCTCTCTGGAATAAACCCCTGTAGAGATAATAAAGGTAATTAAGGTATTAAGCCTTTAAAGCCTGAAATGAAGTATGAAATTTTGATAATATATTGATTTGTGATAGTTGGATTTTCAGGGTGCATTTGCACCCTTTTTATTTTGATTACGCTAATTCAAAAAAATCTCACATTTGTAGAAGGTTGTGAAGGTGTATGGTTTGTGATTATTTGACCTTTCTGCGTTTTATTTCTTTCCAACTGTTAAGAAGGTCTTGTATTTAGTTAGATTTTTCCCGGCCGCAATCTAAGGCAGATTGTATTTTTGTAAATATTTACATTGAGTATTAAATTTGATTAAATTAATTATATGAAAATAAAAATTATTGCACTCGGAAAAATTAAAGAAAAATTTTTGAAAGACGGTATTGAAGAATTTATGAAACGTCTAAAACCTTATATTCCTGTGGATATAGTTGAATTGCAGCCCGTAGAAATTAAGGACAAAAATCTGGTCGCAAAAGCTCTTGAGGAAGAAGCTCAAAAGATTTCGGCACATATAAAGAAAGAGTCATATGTAATAACGCTGGAAATTAAAGGTAAACAGCTTTCGTCGGAAGAATTTGCAAATAAAATTGAGGAAATAACAAACTGCGGAGTTTCAGAGCTTGTATTCGTAATCGGTTCATCCTGCGGGATTTCCGACACGGTTTCAAAAAGAGCCGATTTTAAACTGAGCTTTTCAAAAATGACATTTTTACACCAATTTGCAAGACTTTTACTTGTTGAACAAATTTACAGGGCTTTTAAAATTCTTAAAAATGAAACATATCACAAGTAATATTTGCAGCTTTAGAACATTGTCGGGGCTGTGTGTCCCGTATTTCACTAATAAAAACCGGGCTTAAATAATTTCTGTTTAAGCCCGGTTTACATAAATTAGAATATTTTATTAGCAAGCACTTGTGTTGCCCAAAGAAGCGTGGAACGTTCTTGAAATAACATCATCCTGCTGTTCTTTTGTAAGCTTAATAAAGTTTACCGCATATCCTGAAACTCTAACTGTAAGTTGAGGATATTTTTCAGGATGAGCTTGTGCATCTAATAATGTTTCTCTGTTGAATACGTTTACGTTAAGGTGGTGACCGCCTTTTTCAACGTAACCGTCTAAAAGATTTATTAAATTTTCTTCTTGTTGAGTTGTCATTTTATTATTCCTTTCTATTATATTCAGACTGGTAGGATAAACCTACCAGTCAAAATTATATTTACCCCTATTGGCATGTTCCTTCGCAGCATCCGCAGTCAAGATGAATATCCAGGTCGCCCATGAATACTTCGTCTTTTCCTAAAGCGTTAGGAATGATAGAGAAAGTATTTGAGATACCGTCTTGAGCATCATTGAACGGAAGCTTAGCAACTGAAGCTAATGACGCAACTGCACCGTGAGAATCACGTCCGTGCATCGGGTTAGCTCCGGGAGCCAGAGGAATACCGGCTTTACGTCCATCAGGAGTGTTGCCTGTTTTCTTACCGTAAACAACATTAGAAGTAATTGTTAAGATTGACATTGTAGGAATAGAATTTCTATAAGTATAGTGTTTTCTAATCATATTCATGAATTTCTTAACAATGTTTACTGCAAATTGGTCAACTCTGTCGTCGTTGTTACCGTATTTCGGATAATCACCTTCAACTTCATAGTCAACTACGATGCCGTCTTCATCACGGATAGTCTTAACTTTTGCGTACTTAATTGCGGAAAGTGAGTCAGCAACAACTGACAAACCTGCAATACCTGTTGCAAAATATCTCTTAACGTCTCTGTCATGAAGAGCCATTTGAGATCTTTCATAGCAATATTTATCGTGCATATAGTGAATGCAGTTCAATGTATTAACATAAAGACCTGCTAACCATTCCATCATATCTTCATATCTTTCCATAACCTCATCAAAGTCAAGATATTCTGATGTAATAGGTCTGAATTTCGGTCCAACCTGAGTTTTTAATCTTTCGTCAACACCGCCGTTAATTGCATACAGTAAGCATTTTGCTAAGTTAGCACGTGCTCCGAAGAATTGCATTTCTTTACCTACAACCATTGAAGATACGCAGCAAGCGATTGCATAATCATCACCGTGAGTAACTCTCATCAAATCATCGTTTTCGTATTGAATAGATGAAGTTGTAATAGAAATGTGTGCAGCGTATTGTTTGAAGTTATGAGGTAATCTCTTAGACCACAATACTGTCATATTCGGTTCAGGAGCTGTACCTAAGTTTTCAAGAGTGTGAAGGTATCTGAAAGAGTTTTTGGTAACCATGTGACGTCCGTCAATACCAACACCGCCGATTGATTCGGTTACCCAGGTCGGGTCGCCTGAGAACAATGAATTGTATTCGGGAGTTCTTGCGAACTTAACTAATCTTAACTTCATGATGAAGTGGTCAATCATTTCTTGAGCTTCTGATTCAGTAATAACACCGTTTCTTAAATCTCTTTCAATAAAGATATCCAAGAAAGTTGAAGTTCTGCCTAAGCTCATTGCAGCACCGTTTTGTTCTTTAACAGCTGATAAGTAGCCAAAGTATAACCATTGAATAGCTTCTTTAGCATTTTTAGCCGGTTGAGAAATGTCGTAACCGTAAATTTTACCCAATTCTTTCATTTCTTCCAATGCTCTGATTTGTTCAGCCAATTCTTCTTTTAACTGAATTTTATCAGGAGTCATTTCACCGTCAACTGAAGCATGTTGTTCTTTTTTGTCTTCGATTAATCTGTCGATACCGTAAAGAGCAATTCTTCTGTAGTCACCGATGATACGTCCTCTGCCGTATGCATCAGGAAGGCCTGTTAATATAGCGGCGTGTCTTGCAGCTCTCATTTCAGGAGTGTAAACATCAAATACACCCTGGTTGTGAGTTTTTCTGTATTTAGTAAAGATTTCGGTAATTTCAGGATCAACTTCATAGCCGTATGATTTGCAAGAAGTTTCAGCCATTCTGATACCGCCGAACGGTTGGAGTGAACGTTTAAGCGGAGCATCTGTCTGAAGACCTACAATCTTTTCAAGGTCTTTGTCGATATAGCCTGCACCGTGAGAAACAATTGTAGATACAATTTTTGTATCCATATCTAAAACACCGCCGTTTTCGCGTTCTTTTTTGAACAAATCGCAGCATTCCTGCCATAATTTCGTTGTAGCTTCGGTAGGACCTGCTAAGAAGCTTGAATCTCCGTCATACGGAGTGTAATTTTTTTGAATAAAATCTCTTACGTTGATTTCTGACTGCCATTTGCCGCCTACAAAATCAGTCGCAGAAGATTGTTTTTCCAATGTTAATTCTGACATTTTAGTAATCTCCTTGTCTTTTTGTCCTTAAGGACACCTTTCTACTACTTTATTAATTATTATACCCCGTAAATAAAATATAGTACAGTTGTTTTCACAACACTTATTAAGATTTTATAAAGGTAATATATGCCTGGAAGGAATTTTGTGTTTGTATTAAAAAGCGGTTTACATTTGTTGTAAACCGCTTTTTTTTAATAACCAAAGACTGTTTTTAACCGTTCCCATAATTTTCTGCTTTTTTGTTCCAATTTCAGAGGCAGTGTTAATTTTTCTGTCGGAGCCGGAATGTTAGCCCATGCCGGAACCGGTTCACTCTCTATAGCGCCGGTTGTAAGCCCTTTATTCTTAACTGCTTCTTTCAGGTATTTAATATCAAATTTTTCGTTTGTAGGATTTTTTGATGTTTCGTTGATTGTAAGTCCAAAATCGTCAACGGCCTTTTTCGCTATGTCTTCAACATCACGCTGTGAGTATTTGCGGTTCTGTAAATCTTTAATCAGCTCCTGAACACCAGACTTATTATTTTCAAAGAAATTGAATTTTTTTGCGGCTTTTAAATCTCTAAGCTGGAACTTAAGCGCAGCTTCTAATTCTGTTGCATTAGGCAAATCAATCTTAACCATATTCTTAAATCTGCTTAACGAAGCCTTATCCAAATTGCCGGATGTAGGATCAACGTTTGTTGTGCCTATAATTTTCAGGTTTGAACACTCTTGTATTTGATCCAATCCGTTCAGGAATGCCGTTCTGTTCTCGGCAAGATGCAGGTTATTTGCGCCGCATTTTTCTCTTGGAACAAGCAATGCATCGATTTCATCAAAAGATACTACATATTTTTTATTCGGATTTTTTCGTGCTGTTTTGTAAAGCTGGTTAAACACATTTTGAATTTCTACGGCAGTTTGACCTATGTATGGAGAAGAAACATCCGCAAATTGAACTTTTGTATATTCAGCCCCTATTTCTTTTGCAAAAAGTTGTCCGCTAAATGTTTTACCCGTTCCGGAGGGACCGTACATAAGAATACATTGTTCGGGGTTTTTCATTCCGGTATAATCCAAAACTTCTTGTTTTACATCCCCGCGTTTTTTCATTTTTTGGATAAAAGTTCTGACTTTCGGATTAACACAATCGTCGGTAAGTTCAGGGAAATTGGCTTTTTTAGAAAAATCTTCCCAGACTAATTTTGTATTTTTAGATGCTCCGTTGGCGCCGCCTTTTTTTAGTCCGATAATTGTTCCGGCAGCCATTACGGCGAAGGAAGCTGCAAGCACTACCTGAGCCGTAACACCCGTTTTATACCAACGTTCTTTATTTTGTGCCTTCTTTGTAGCCTTTTGTTGCTCCATAGCTTGAAGCATAAATACATCATCCATATTATTAT
>CALUPJ010000073.1 GCA_944322555.1 Candidatus Gastranaerophilales bacterium
AAGAAAGCTGCTGCTGTGAGCTAACGAATATCAGTCACACCCTCTCTATAAGGAGAGGGTTAGGTTGAGGTGAGATTCTAAATAATATGGATTTTAATATTTCCGTCTGGTTAAAAGAGCTGGAAAAAAGGCTCCAAAAAACGTTCAAAAATAATTTACTTTATATTGGTCTGCAAGGCAGTTATGCCAGAGGCGAAGCGGATAGAAACAGTGATGTGGATGTGGTTGTTATTTTGAACAATTTATCAATGAAAGATTTGCAGGCATATAAATCTATAATCAACAACATGCCTTATAAAGAAAAATCTTGCGGATTTGTTTCCGGGAAAGAAGAAATTCAAAATTGGTCAAAAGAAGATTTATTCCAGTTTTTTTACGACACAAAAAATATTTACGGGAAAATAGAGGATATAATTACTCCGCCGACAACAGAAGAAATTAAAAAATCAAATAAACAAGCTCTTGAAAATCTTTACCATGCAACGCTACATTCATATCTGCATTCCGAAAATCTACAGGAGGTGCTTGTTTCACTATACAAAACAATATTCTTTATATTACAGGCAAAATATTTTATTCAAAACGGAGAATACATTAGAACAAAACAAGAGCTTTTATCCAAGCTTTCCGATTCTGATAACGAAATTTTAACTGTTTGCATCAATAAAAATTTAGTTATAACATGTGATAATGCAGAATATTTATATTTGCAACTGGTTAATTGGCTGCAACATCAGCTTAAAGAAATTATAGGAGAAGCATGAAAAACATAACACTTATCAAAGGAGACGGTGTCGGCAGTGAAATAACGGATGCGGTAATAAAAATTATTAACGCGGCAGGCGTTGCAATAGATTGGGATATCCAAACCGCAGGAGCCGACGTTATTGAGCAAGAGGGCGTTCCGCTCCCGAAGCGTGTTATTGAATCCGTAAAAAAGAATAAGATTGCCCTAAAATCTCCTGTTACAACACCAATCGGCAAAGGTTTCCGCTCAGTAAACGTTCAATTAAGAAAAGAACTGGACCTTTATGCAAATCTCAGACCTTGTTATAACTTGCCAAATGTTAAAACAAGATATGACAAAGTTGACATAGTTGTGGTCAGAGAAAATACGGAAGATTTGTATGCGGGAATCGAACGTCAGGTTGACGAAGACACGGCTGAAAGCATTAAAATAATTACCCGAACAGCATCCGAGCGGATTGCAAAATTTGCATTTGATTACGCTATAAATAATAATAGGAAAGAAGTCTGCGTTGTTACAAAAGCCAATATATGCAAATTATCTGACGGTCTGTTTTTAGAGAGTGCAAGAAAAATTGCCTCATTTTACCCGCAAATAAAGTTTCGCGAAATTCTGGTTGACAATTGCTGCATGCAGCTTGTACAAAATCCAAATCGGTTTGATGTTTTATTACTGCCAAATCTGTATGGAGATATTGTTTCTGACCTTTGTGCAGGTCTAATAGGCGGACTCGGAATTGCCCAGGGTGCAAATATAGGCTCTGACTATGCGGTATTCGAACCTGTACACGGTTCCGCACCCGATATAGCGGGAAAAGACATTGCAAATCCTACTGCCATGCTTATGTCTGCAATAGAAATGCTAAACTACACGGGAGAATTTGAGGCTGCAAAAAAAATAAAACTTGCCCTCTTTGAGACCTTGAATGCAGATATAAAAACTGCTGACCTGGGCGGAAGTGCTAAGTGTTCGGAATTTACAGATGCAATTATAGAACGTCTTGCCGTTTTATCTTAATTTTAGTTTGCCGTAGCTAATTATTTTAAGTTTCTTGAATGACAAATCGCAATGGCGATAGCATCAACCGTATCATCAAGCCTTGGAAGCTTGTCGGTATTAAGTGCGATTTTAACCATTTGCTCAACTTCTTTTTTCTCTGCTCTGCCGTATCCTGTTAAAACCTGTTTGACTTCCATTGGAGTGTAGCTGTAGGTCGGAACATTAAATTTTTCTAATACAGTTATTATCACTCCTCTTGCTTCTGCAACAGGAATAACGGTTTTTTGATTAATAAAGAAAAAAAGTTCTTCTACAGAGGCACAGTCAGGCTTATATTTATCGACTACCGTTGTTAAATCATTGTAGATTTCCAGCAGTCTTTTTGAATCAGAAAGAGTCTTATCGGTCTGAATTGAACCGGAGGTTAAAAGCTCAAGTTTTTCATTTTCTATATTTATAATCCCGTATCCTACAATTGCCATTCCGGGATCTATGCCTAAAATCTTCATAAAAAGATTATATCATAACTTAACATTTGGCAAAGATTCGTGACAAAAAGTTCTTTTCGCTGTATCATAGAAAATGTACGTATAAATAGAAAAGGTTTTTCATGAAAAATTCAAAAGATTTAATAATAGGGATTCCGCGTGGAATGTCGTTTTACAATAATTATCCGTTCTGGTACGGATTTTTCTCAAGTTTGGGAATAAAAATCGTATTGTCGGATCCGACTACAAAACAAACAATGTCTGATGGCTCAGCTTTGGTTGTTACTGAAACTTGTCTGCCGATAAAAATTTATCTCGGTCATATTCTTAATTTGATTGCGAAAGGCGTTAAAAATATTTTTGTACCTTCTCTGCAATCAATAGCGCCTAAAATTTATAATTGTTCAAAAATCAGGGGGCTGCCGGATTTGGTGAGAAACGTTATAAAAGCTGATGTTAATATTATAGAACCGACTCTGGATAAATCTCAAAAACATCAAGGGCTGTATGAGTTTTTGCAGGAAGCTGTAAAACCCTTTGGTATAACAGATTTTGAAGAAATAAAAAAAGCTTCTAAACAAGGCTGGAAAGTTTATAACAATTTTCTGGTAATGGTTCAAGCCGGCATGAGTTACAAGAAGGCTATGAATTATGCCCTGCAAGGTAAAGTATTTATAGAAAATTCTTCTAATTCAGCACCTATCAATGTCGCGCTTGTTTCTCATGCGTATAATATTTATGATGACCGTGCTTGTATGAAAATTTTTGAAAAACTTGAAAAGATGGATGTTAAGGTCTTTACGTCGCTTCAATTATCTGATGAGCAAATGGAAGAAGGTATTGCATCTCTCGGACAAAAACGTTACTGGGCTAATGAGTACGAGATGACAGGAACGGCAGGTCATTATCTTAAAGATAACAGAATTGACGGTATTATTACATTAAACGCTTTTGGCTGCGGACCGGATTCTTTGATGATTGAAAGAATAACAAGAAAAGCAAAAGAGGCCGGAAAACCGATGCTTTCATTAACTATAGATGAACATACCGGTGAGGCAGGTTTTATTACAAGGCTGGAAGCGTTTATTGATATGCTATATCGCAAAAAACGTTCAAAAATTATTAATAAAATTTCTTTATCGGAATATGACTACGTGCCGCAAACAAATATTTGTGACTCTTTGTTTGCGGAAAAAGGTAATTCATAAAAACTCTTATGTTAGATTTCAAGTCAACTTTGAAAATGGCTGTAAACTCGCTCAGAGTCAATATGTTGCGTTCCGCACTTACCAGTTTGGGTGTTATTATCGGTGTAAGTGCCGTTATTATAATGCTTGCTGTCGGCACAGGCGCAAGCAAGAAAGTAACAGAGAATATGGAAGCTATGGGGACAAATATTTTGACAATTCGTTCCGCTTCTGCAAAATCCGGCGGTGTACATATGGGGATGGGGACAAAACCTACGTTGACCTCAAAAGATGCGCTCGCAATCAGAAAAATGGCCAGAGGAATACTGGCTATTTCTACTATGTCTTCCCAGACACAACAGCTTACGTATGGTAATCAAAACTGGTCAACGACAGTTTACGGAGTTCAGCCTGCGTATTTGTATATAAAAAATTATGAGATGGAAATGGGCCGCGGTTTTATTCCGGAGGATTTGCAAAACAGCGCGAAGGTTTGTCTTATAGGTTCTACCGTAGCAACTGAATTATTTGGTGATGTTGATCCGATAAATAAAATCATACGAGTCGGAAATATTCCTTTCAAAGTTATAGGGCTTTTAAAAACGAAGGGGCAGTCAGGGCCTTTTGATCAGGATGATTTGATATTTATTCCTATAACAACTGCTCAGAAAAAAGTTTTTGGAACAGATTTCCCGGGAACCGTCAGCCAGATTGTTATAAAATGCCAAAATCCTGATACGATTAATGAAACAATTGAAGATATAAACGAAATTTTGATATCACGTCATAATATCGGTAAAAACCAGGAAAACGATTTTGAGATCAGAAATTCCGCAGAATTTCAGGAACGGATGAAATCAACGGTTCAAACATTTGCTATACTGTTAGCATCAATTGCGTCCGTATCATTGTTGGTAGGCGGTATCGGTATAATGAATATTATGCTTGTATCAGTAACCGAAAGAACAAAAGAAATCGGTATAAGAATGGCAATTGGCGCAGGGGTAAATGACATACGGCTCCAGTTCTTGGTTGAGTCTTTTCTGTTATCAATGATAGGCGGGCTTATAGGAGTTGCAGTCGGAGTGTTAGGTTCTTATTTGATAACAGTTTTTGCTCCTTCTATGACAATCTCCATATCATTATTTTCTATTATTTTGGCATTAAGCTTTTCCGGCCTTGTAGGAGTTGGTTTCGGATACTACCCTGCCTATAAAGCTTCACTTCTCAACCCGATTGATGCATTAAGGTATGAGTAAGATTATTAAATTTTAAAAGGTATTTATTGGTATTTATTGATTGTTTCTTTTATGTAATAAAATAAACCTGATAAAATATTGAACATCTCATCAAAATCAAGATTTTGATTGTTTAGTAGTATTATGGATTTCCCGTCTTCACAGGTCTTTGGAGCTATCGTAAATTTAACTCTTCTTAATATATCTTTATCCAGTCTGTTTCTTATAATATTCCATTCATAAGGTGTAAAAGGAGAATAAATTCTAATGTCTTTTCCTGCTTCACGAACTATGGAAATGCCGCATTCGGTTGCAACAAGTCTTAGTTTGATTAATTTTATAAGATTTTCCACTTCATCGGGAATTCTTGAAAAACGGTCTTTCCATTCTGATACTATATAATCCAGCTCGGTTTCATTTTTAACATCCGAAAGCCTTTTATATTCAATCATTTTTTGTTCGTCAGAACCAACCCACTCATCAGGTATAAAAGCTGTAATATTAATATCTACAATAGTCGGTTTATTTGCTTTAACAGTCTCGCCTTTTAGTTCGTTAACAGTTTCTTCTAGAAGCTGGCAGTATGTATCAAAACCTACATTGACCATGTGGCCGTGCTGTTTGGTTCCGAGAATATTTCCGACTCCTCTTATTTCAACATCCCGCATAGCAATCCTGTAACCGCTTCCAAGTGTAGTAAACTCTTTTATTGCTTTCAATCTTTCGGCAGCTTCTTGAGTTAAGCCCCTGTATTCAACCTTAGCCGAATTTTTCCCGCTTTGAGTAGATTTACCTTTATAGAAGCAGTAGCAGTATGCCTGCTTTTCACTTCTTCCGACCCGTCCTCTCAATTGATAGAGCTGCGCCAGCCCGAGTTTGTCTGCCTCATGAATAATAATTGTATTAGCATTCGGAATATCAAGTCCGTTTTCAATAATCGTTGTACAAAGAAGTATATCGCTTTCGTGATTATCAAAACCTATAATGACTTCTTCAAGCTGTTTTTCGCTTAATTGCCCGTGTCCGACCGCAATTCTGGCATGCGGAACCAGTTTCTGCAGCTCCAGTTTGAATTCTTCAATAGTCTCAACCCTGTTATAAAGATAAAATACCTGCCCGTCGCGGTCTAATTCATTGGTAATCGCATTTTTTACGGTTTGTTCGTTATATTCTCCGACATATGTTTTTATTGGAAGTCTGTTTTGAGGAGGAGTATTAATAACGGATATATCTTTAATTCCTGATAACGACATATAAAGAGTTCTCGGTATAGGAGTTGCCGACATTGAAATAATATCAATGTTTTCTCTAAATTCCTTTAGTTTTTCTTTATGCCTTACCCCAAAACGGTGTTCTTCATCTATTACAAGCAGACCTAAATCTTTGAATATAACATTGTCTTGTAAAAGAGCATGAGTTGCTATTACGACATCGCACTTGCCCGTTGCAAGATTTTTAAGTGTTTCTTGCCTTTGCTTTGTGCTTCTGAAGCGGCAAAGCAGTTCTACTTCAATACCGAAGGGTTTAAATCTTTCGGAAACGGTCTGGTAATGCTGTAGTGCGAGTACTGTTGTCGGTACAATAACAGCAACCTGTTTTAGAGATGTAACAGCCTTGAACATTGCACGCATAGCTACTTCTGTTTTACCAAAGCCAACATCCCCGCAAACAAGCCTGTCCATGGGGTTAGGACTTTCCATATCAGCTTTGATTTGGTTTATGGCTTTTAATTGGTCGGGAGTTTCTATGTATTCAAAAGTATCCTCCATCTCTAACTGCAAAGGTGAGTCAGGAGCAAATTGAATACCTTCTTTCATTTTTCTCCTTGCATACAGTCTCAGCAAGTCGTAAGCAATACTTTCGACTTCTTTCTTCACTCTTGTCTTTGTATTTTCCCAGTCACTTCCGCCCATGCGCGATAACTTAGGTTTTACCTGCCCCGAACCTCTATATCGGCACAACATATTAATTTGTTCTGCAGGAATATGCAGTTTGTCTTTATTTGCATACTCTATTGTTAAATAGTCTTTGAGCTGGCCGTCAAATTCCTGTTTTGTAAGCCCCTGATAAATACCGACGCCGTGTATGGAGTGAACAACATATTCACCTGTTTTAATATCGTTAATGCTTTCAATATATTCGGCTTTTTCTTTATAGTGTCGTTTTCTGTTTGATGGAATATCTTTTTGCCGTTTATTAAAAAGCTCTCTGTCCGTCAAGAGTAATATTTTACCGTCAGGGATTTCGGTTCCCTGTGATGTTATATTTCTTAAGTAATTAATATTAAAGATTCCGTATTCGGCCAGAACTTCTTTTACACGCTCTTGAAAATCCGTTGCGATTGTTATTTGATAACCTTTGTGTTCGTTTATAAATATTGCAGCCTTATCCATATTCGCGTCAAAAATCTGTATGTTTCTTGAATCAATATCAATAACTTCATTATTTTCGTCGGCAAGAAAATTATTCATATATATTTTTTGCATTCCGGCTGATTTTTGAATAATTTCCGCTTGAGTGAAATGGTTTATTTCTTTGAGAGGATAAATAAGATTTGTTTTTAATGCTTCATTATATGCGTTAATATAATTGTCATCAATTTGTTGAAATTTTGCGGAAATCTCTGCGAATTCGTCAAAAACAATTATATAATCTTCAAAATAATCAAGAATACTTACAAGTTCGGTATTAAAATATGATTCATAAACATTTATTCCCTCAAAATATCTTTCATTTTCAAACTGTTCTTTTAATTCTGCGGGAAAATCCTTAGGTAAAGTTTCGGGAATAATAAATTTATAAAGCGGTTCTATTGTAACTTCTTTTATTTTTTCGATTGATTTCTGGGTTTCGTTGTTAAAAAATCTTATATCGACAATTTCATCACCCCAAAATTCTATTCTGACAGGAGTTTCGTGTAGTGCATAAATGTCTGAGATATCACCTCTTATACTAAATTCCCCGATGTCCGAAACCATTGTAGAACGTCTGTAACCTAATAATGTAAGCTTTTTTAGCAGCTCCTGCTGTGAAATACTGTCTCCGAGCTTGAGCATGAATGAATTTTTCTCAAAAAAATCTTCTGAAGGCATTTTTTCTAAAAGAGCTTTTACCGGTGTTATAACAATCTCCGGTTTATTTTTAAGAACGCTTATCTGTTTTTGGTAGTCATAGAGACTTCCGAATACTGTTTCGTACGGTGAAATATTCTGATAAGGAATTGTTTCCGGGTTTATATCAAATAACCTGTTTATATCAGCTGTATATCTTAGCGCGTTCTGTTCGGTTGAAGTTATAAAAAGAATTTTTTTCCCGGAAAGTTTGTAAATATATTTTAGCAGCAAGAGACGGCTGAAAGATGTTAATCCCGTCAGCGTAAAACTTTTTTGTTTTTTTATATTTCTGACTAAATTGTCAAAAAACGAGGCATTTTCTAATTTCATAGCTTTGTAAAAGTGTTCTCTTTTACTCAATACTAAACTAAATAGCATATTTTTTCAATTAAGTAAAATAAATTAAAATTATGCCGTTAACATTTATTCTTGTAAATATAGAATGTATATTAACATGAAGATGTATTAGGTATATCTTGCCTTAAGGGGTAAATAACCAATAGAAGAATAAAAATGTATATACGTGAAATAATAACAATTAAGGGGTAAAAATGAAAATAATTACGTTAGACAATTATACAACGAGGCAATATGCCAATTTTAAATCCTCGCAAAAAAAATAATAGCTGGGAAGAACCTGTAAGTGATATTATAAAAATGGCTATAACTCTTGGTGTGTTCTTAAACATAGATTATTTATAACTCTTAAAGTGGACAAAAAAATAACAAAGACCGGAAAATTTTTGATGCCGGCAGGTATAATCTGAGATATAGTAAAAAGTTTTAAAAAAGAAAAATAGCGAAAATTTTAAGTATAGTTATAGAATTTAAAACAGTCTGTACAAATTTACAAAAGACAACATCATTAAAAAATTTAAAAACACGAATGATAAGACATACTAATAGTATGCATCATGATATGATTATACCCGATTGCATGACACAATAAGAAGAATTATGAAGGCGGCGATACATTTGTCGGTTCCGGAGACGAGCACGAAGAAGGGCTATTTAGTAACTATTTAGCCGCCTTTTGGGTGATGATTAAAAAACAGTCGGGAGGATGTAGTAAATCTATGATTTACCACATTATGAATACTAATTATGATTAGGGCTTTCGTATTCTATACCCATTTCCTTTAATGCGGATATAAACCTTTCTGCACACGCATGCTGTACATCCGGCGGTACGACTCTTAAAATTTCTACCGTTTTGGAAATTATAGGATCTTTGTCATACCAGCGGCAGCCGTTGACAGGCTTTACCAAGTCATAAAACCTGTCGAGAGCTTCTTTAGAAACTTTTTGTTCCAGTTTATCAAGAAAAACAACCGCATGTTCCTTAAGTTCATCCTGATAATTTTTTAACAGTTCAATAACCTCCAATAGTTTTGGATCGTGGTCATACCATCTTTTATATGCAGGACTCATTAAATACTCCCCCTTATTTCCTGTGCAAAATTAACTTCGCCGGTATCATCATAACGACGGATTTTAGCACCCATATTTGTCAACTTATGCTCAAACTCTTCATATCCTCTGTCAATATGGTGTAATTTTTCGACGATTGTTTCACCGTTTGCCATTAACCCGGCAATAACAAGCGCTGCTCCGGCCCTTAAATCGCTGGCTGCAACAGTTGCTCCCGTAAGATTTTTAACTCCTTTAACAATTGCATGGTTTCTGTCCTGATGAATATCTGCACCCATTCTTCGCAAATCCGGAACTTGCATAAATCTGTTTTCATACAGGCTTTCTGTGATAATACCTACACCGTTTGCAGTTGTTAATAATGTCATAGCAATAGCTTGCAAATCTGTCGGAAAACCCGGATAGGGCTGGGTTACAAAATTTATTGATTGCAGACGGTTTTTACAGCTGACTTCAATTGTTGTCGGTTCAACAAGCTTAATATTTGCTCCCATTTTTATAAGTTTGTCATTGAAGAATGTGAGATGTGCCGGAAAAACATTTTTTATAATGGCTTTGCCTTTTGTCGCAACAACAGCAGCCATAAATGTTCCGGCTTCAATTCTGTCAGGGATGGTTGTATATTCCGCCGAATGCAGATTTTCGGGTTTAACTCCGTTTATAAGAATTTCGGAGGTTCCGGCTCCGCTTATATCAGCACCTATGGTATTCAGAAAGTTCGCCAAATCAACAATTTCTGGTTCTTGTGCCGCATTTTGAATTCTTGTGGCACCTTCTGCTAAAACTCCGGCAAGCATTAAGTTTTCTGTTGCACCTACAGAGGGTATATCCAAATAAATATCTGCTCCGACTAATTTTGAAGCTTTAGCATGGACATAGCCGTTTTCGATTTTTATTTTTGCACCAAGTGCCTCTAAGCCTTTTATATGAAAATCAACTCTTCTTTCTCCGATTGCGCAGCCGCCCGGAAGGGCAACTATTGCCTCTTTACAGCGTGACATAAGCGCTCCGAGTATAATAAAAGAAGCTCTCATTTTACTTACCAGTTCATACTTGGCTGTAATAGATGTTATATTAGAAGCGTCTACTTCCACGGATTTTTCATGTTTATCGTAAATGTATTTCGCGCCCAAATCTGACAATACATTAAGCATAATATCCACATCGGTTAAATGCGGTACGTTATATATTTTTGTTTTACCCTTTACAAGGATTGTAGCAGCCAGAAGTTTCAGTACGGCATTTTTTGCACCGCCAACGGAAACTTCTCCTCTAAGAGTTTCACCGCCTTGTATTCTGAATCTCTCTGCCAAAATTCCTCCAATCTATTATAATCATACAATTATAATAATAAAATGTAAAGACAAATAAGATTTAAATAAATGCACCGCCGAGCAGATGTCCGTTATTTTTATCATACAAGACGCATGCCTGTCCTCTGGCAATCGCCGACACCGATTGAGAAAACACCAGTTTAGCATTTTTGCCGTCAGTTTCGACATGCACATCCGCAGCCTGCATGTTGTAGCGTATTTTTGCTTTTGCATCAAAAGAGCTTTTTTGTTGAGGGTAACTCCATTGTATGTCTTTTAAAATCAAACTTTTAGCCAAGAGCTCATTTTTGTAACCAACGAAAACCGTATTATTTTTAGCGTCTATATCCGTAACATACAGTGCTTCCGGTGCTGCAAGTCCTATTCCTTTTCTCTGGCCGATTGTATATTGCCAGAAGCCGTTATGAGTTCCTAGTTTTTTTCCTGTTCTTTTTTCTATAAAAAAACCGGGATTTTGGGAAAAAATATTATTAAGATATTTTTTTGTTGTCATTGGAGCTTTTATAAAACAAATATCCTGACTTTCTTTAGATGATTTGCTCGGAAGATTATTATCAACAGCGATTTTTCTTACATCATCTTTTTTATAAAATGAAAGCGGAAATAAGGTCTTTTTTAATTGTTCCTGTTTCAGTAAAAATAAAAAATATAATTGGTCTTTGTGTTCATCCGATGCCGGATAAAGTTTGTAAGTGCCGTTATCATTTTTTATATTTGCGTAGTGCCCGGTTGCAATGTAATCCGCATCAAGTTCTTTGATTGCGAAATCAAACAATCTGCCCCATTTCATGTATTTATTACACATAATACAGGGATTTGGAGTTGCACCGTTTCGATATGAATTCTCAAAATATTTTATCACTTTTTCATTAAAGATATTCGTAACATCCAGGGAATAAAACGGTATATCCAACATTGCAGCAACTTTTTGCGCATTATTTACGACTTGCGCCGCTTCTGGGTTTTCGGTAGTTTTAGCGCACACTCCCAACACTTCATATCCCTGCTTTTTTAAAAGCAATGCCGTAACACTGCTGTCTATTCCTCCGGAAAGTGCAACAACAACTCTACTCATCCAAAAGAACTTTCTCTCCGTAAGCAGTCAATCTGTATTCGGAAGCACCGACAAGTCCGGTTAAATCCGGCAGACATTCAATATAATCGCGGTTAATAGCTTCCTGTAAAACACTGTGATCAATTATTACCGCAACGTTTTGCATTAATTTTGCGTTTAGTTGTTTTAATGTAAATCTGGGCTTTTGCTCAAATTGTGTAAAGTAATATGCTGTCAAAAGCAAATAATCAATCTTCTTTTCTATATTGCGACTGCTCAGGTAGTTAATAAATGCATTGTCTTTTTTTATAGATGGGCTTGGCTTAAACGACAGTTCTGTCTGCGGATTATTTATAGAATTTTCCAAAATATTATCGAATTGAGCGGGTTCGGTATTGTTAACGGTTTTAGCTTCCTGATGCGGTGCATAAAATATATCCAGAGTTTTATTTTTATCTTCAATTTTTTCTTGAACAGGTGTTTCTTCAACCGGTTCCGGCTTAGGCATTCTTTGAAGCTGTTCATCAATTTTTTTCTGTGTTATTTCTTTTTCCGCGTCAATTTGTGCAGATACCATATCTTTGCAGGCTTGAACTTTATGTTTTTGAACATATTCTGCGGCTTTTTTAACCCATAATGCAAACTGACTGACAACCAGCTCTTTGTCAGATGTTGTTAATGATAACTGATACTTCCCTTTTGTAATTTTAAATGAATATACGGACATAGGTTACTTATCCTGCAAAAGTTCTTCGCGCCATTTATTAAGCTGTTCTTCCACAAATTCCAAATCGTCGGATTTCAATTCAATTTCAATATCACCTTTTTTCATTTTGAAAACATATTCGTGCATATATCCTCCTTAATGTATAAAGTTTACCTTAAAAAGATTAAACTTTCAAGATAGTAATTGTAAAAAATGTTTAAATATGTTATCATATCATAAGGTTAGGAATATGTCGTTAATAGAAAACATAACTGCAAATTATTCTGGGAGTGTGGCAGACAGATTAGATGCCATAAATAGTCGTCTTGAGAATATTCCGAAGATTCTTGATGTCGAAACATTAGACAAATTAAAGAACGGTGAATATGAGGTTTCTCTGAGAGAATATACTGATATGAACTCCTATAGAGTAGCAATGACTGTATTGTACGGTAATTCTTCCGCGAACAGATTTAACAGTGTGCTCAAGAATCTGTTTGGTTATAATGATGATTTTACCTTTTCGGCAAAAAACTTTCTGGACAGAATGGAAGAAAAAGGTATTTCAAACGGCAATGCTTTAAAAATGTATACAGCATTAAAAACATATTCCGTAAACTCCTCACTTTTTGATAAAAATAGTTTTATAAGCGCAAAAATTTAAATTCACGGGTTTTAATGTATAATAAGAATGTAAATATAAAAGTAAAAAAGAGGTTTTTTGAAGTTATGAAAAAGACAATAGTTTGTGCAATTTTAGCGGTAGCCGGAGTATTTTCATTGCATGGTGCGAATAGTATTTCAGAGCAATCTCCGGAATTTTTTATAAAAAGTTTTTCCGCATTAACGGTTGGATACGATAAATCTATGAGTGAAAAAACAATAAAAGCAGCTGTTATAGATAGTTACTTCAGAGAACTGGTCGCAAACGGAAAAATTATCCGCTGGAACAAATCTTCATTTCCGTTAAAAGTTTATGTGCAGGATACGGAAGATGTACCGGGTTATTACAGAGAAATTGTAATGAGTGCGTATCAGTCCTGGGAAAGAGCATCTGAAGGTTTTGTAAGATTTGAAATAGTTGAGTCACCTGACGGTGCAGACATAAAAAATTATTTTAAAGATATCTCGGATGCAAACACTCCTATCGGGACGCAAGCTTTTTCCGTAAATGGAAATACTTTTAAAGATTCTACAGTTGTATTCAGGAAAAAAGACGAAAAAAATCATAATCTAGATTCTAAACAACTTTACTCATCTGCGTTGCAGGAGATTGGTTATTCTTTAGGTCTTGTTGCCAAAAGCCCAAGCATTTATGATGTTATGTATCCTATCGGAACAAAGTTTAATACTGAAATTACTCCGAGGGATTTGAAGACTCTTACGCTTTTGTATTCTGTTGTTCCTGATATTACCAATACACCGATTTCAGAAGAAGAAAAAGCTCAATTGTTTACGGCATCTGAAATTCTGGCAACATTGAATGTACCGGTAGATGATACTACTAATCCTGATGAAGTTGTTGCAAATGATATAGCTACTCGTCTTGCACTTGCAGAACAATACAGAAAAAGAGCCGAATATGATAAAGCTGCGGAAGAATATCAGGCTGTTGCTCAAATGAAGGATGATAGAAGAAGTAAGTCTGAAGTATATTATGAAGTCGCTGTTATGTATTTGGACGCTGAGGAATTTGATAAAGCAAAGTCCTGTGCTGAGATTGCCTGTGCTACCGATATGAATGATAAGACCGAAATTTTATCAGCATTAATAGATTATTATATGAAACGTTCAAATTCTGCCGTTGAACAGCTTGATGCGATATTGGCACAGAATCCGTATAATAAGTATGCATACAGACTTCTGTGCAAGATATATAGAGACAAGCATCAAGAGAACTTGTTAAATGCAACTATACGAAAATACGGAAGAACTGCCGGTGAAATAGAAGAATAATATATTAACCTGTTTAATAATAACAAAAAGGCTATGTTAATTCATAAAACATAGCCTTTTTGTTGAATGAAAAAACAACAAGAAATAGTTATATTAATAATGAATCCGTTATATAAAATTTACGCGCCGCCAAGTCCCACTTGCTAAGTAGCAGGTTTATAGGAGACGCACACGCTCTGAGAGGACAAACGCGGTAAAGGGCAGCTATAAGTCTGCCCTTTAAATTTTACATGCTTATAGTAGACAAATAAAAATAAGCTGATATAATATAATTTGCTTAATTTAATTATGGTCTATAGAAAAATATAAGGTAATGCAAGAAAATATATATATGTCAGAAAAAATGCGATTAAAAAATCTTGGTATTAATATTAAAAGCGAACGCTTGAGACGTAATATGTCTCAGGAAAAACTTGCTGAATTAGCTAATATTTCAAGAAACTCTGTCAGCTTAATAGAGACAGGAAAGATTAATCCGACTATTTTAAAAGTTGTTGATATCGCCGGAATTTTGGAAGTTGATATCAATGTTCTTTTAAGAGATGTTTAAACTTTCATTTCTTTTTCAAAGCCGAACAGTGAACTGATTGATTCGTCATCATGTATTCTTGAAATAGCTTGGCCTAATAGCGGTGCTATAGATAGCTGTTTTACGTTATCCGGTAAGTCTTCTTTGTTCCAAGGTATTGTATTTGTTACAATACATTCTTCAATTGGTGCATTTTTTAGTCTTTCAATAGCCGGACCGGAAAACACTGCATGTGTAGCACCTACATAGATAGATTTTGCACCTTTGCTTTTTAATAGCTTTGCCGCTTCGCATATTGTGCCAGCGGTATCTATTATGTCATCAAACATAAGGCAGACTTTGTTTTCAACATCGCCAATAATATGAGCAGCAATAGCTTCATTGTGCTTGTCTCTTCGTTTATCAATTATTGCCATAGGACAATCCAGGTTCTTAGCAAAGTGTCTTGTTCTGTTTGCTCCGCCCATATCAGGACTTACAGCAACCATTTCGTCCGGATTTATTCCTAAACTTTTAACATAATCAACCAATATAGGAGCTGCAAAAATATGGTCAACCAAAATATTAAAGAACCCTTGAATTTGCCCTGTATGTAAATCCATTGCCAATACTCTGTTCGCACCGGCAGTTGTGAGTAAATCTGCAACCAGTTTCGCGGTGATTGCTTCTCTTCCCGAAGTTTTTCTGTCCTGACGTGCATATCCGTAATAAGGTATTACCGCCGTAATTGATTTAGCACTGGCTCTTTTAAATGCATCTATCATTATTAAAAGTTCCATTAGATTTTCATTAACGGGATTGCATAGCGGTTGTACCAGAAAAACATCATCTCCTCTGATACTTTCTTTTACCTGAACATAAATCTCTCCATCAGCAAAGTTTTTGACTATCATCGGTCCTACCGTCGTGCCTAAATAATCAGCAATTTCCTGCGCCAGTTTCGGATTTGAACGTCCGGAAAATAGTCTGATATCGTGAGTGGGGTTTACAGCACGCTCCAACTGAGGATAAGTCATTTCAAGTACCATCTTGCAGTCCTTTCATAATTCGTAACAGATGAATAACTTTATTTTATACCTAAAATGTATTTTTAAAAAGGTTTTTTTACGAAATATTAAGGAATTTCTAAATATTCTAATATTAAGGTTTGCTGAACTAACCCGCTCTGCGCATTAAATCCGATAATTTTACATCTTTGTTCTTTATTGAAGGTTCGGTTTTTTTGACTATAATCGGTTCTTTAAGCTGAGATAAGCCTATTTTTTGCGGTTCTTTTTCAAATATCAGTATTTTGTGAATTATTGATTCAAATATATTCATGATAGTCTCCTTAAGGATTATTATACAGCTTAATATCTGTTTGCTTATCATACATTAAAACTATTTTCAATTCTGAATACATCATGCCTTATGCTAAGATATTATTATACAATAAAAAGGATAAAAATTTGAATACCGATTTAGATAAAGATTTTGAACAAGCATATAAATTAAGCGGGGACATTTTTACGCAAGATGAACTTATAGAGTTCCTGAATACTGGAAATATTCAGCAAAAACAAATTGCAGCATTAAAATTAACTCTTGTACGAGATAAAAATGATGCAGAAGCATTGACACAAAATTTAACAGGATGTGACGGAAAAATAAGAGAAGCCGTAGCTTATAGAATTCATCAACTGATATCCGAGGGGTTCGGAGAGTTTTTTGCCGGCTACCCTTTAATATTTGCGGATGCAACAATTGATATAAATGCCAATATTTGCAGGCAGGTTGCAGATTCGGCAAGGATGCTTAAGGGGTTTGGCAATTTTTCAACAATATACGTTTCTCAAATTATAAATTATGCAAAAGATGCACTGGAAGCACTCGATAAAATCGTTTACAGAGATAAGAAGTATATTATTAACAAACAGCTTTTCAAGCTTTACTGGTGTTTAGAGACGCTGGTAAATTTTTATGAATTTATTGATAATAATACACTTATAGCCCTTCTTAAAGAATGTTCATTGCAAAATGAGTATACAATACGCGAAAAAACTGCTGAAATTGTTCATAAATCAGGTTTATCTTCTGATTTATATGAAAGGCTTCGCAATGACGAAAATTATTATGTAAGAGCGGTATTTTTAAATCATTAAGGCTTCTTCCAGTAAATCCAGGTGCCCGTCAAGTAAAAACTCCACAAAATCTTTTGTATCAACCTGTGCCGCAACAATTGCCATTAAATCATCCGGTAATTTTGTAATCATATTAACTAGAGAATCTTTTTCTAATGCTATCATTGGTTTTACTATTTCAGGTTTCATAAGTGTTGACAGCATTTTTACATATGTTCCGTTTTCAAACAACTGTAGGTATTCCGGTTTTGTTTTAGTAAGCTGAAACGTAAGCTGTCTTTGAACATCAGGGTCTATTAATGACATAAATTTCCTGTATTTATCAATCGGCATATTTTCAATTGATTTTATTAAATCTAACGGATTTGTTTCTTCCGAAGGTCGTCCGGTTACACCTTCTACAAATTTTATCATAACTTCCGGCGGTAAGCTTTTTAGTTGTTCAATAACGTCATATTTTTCCAAATCTTTGTTTTGGAAAAACTTTGCAAGATCATCTTCCGGAAACATCATAACGATATCTTCAAGTGCAAATGCCCCCAAAACGACGTTTACCAGTTCTTCTATATCGACTTCCATTAACATTTCAAGAAGTTTGTCGCTTGTAAAGAAATATAATCCCATAACCAGATCTTCAGAATCCAGCATCGGAACTACCATTTCTCTTGTTCGTGAGTCCATATTATGAAGTATTACAAATTTGTTTTCAACATCTGTTAGTTTAAATATTTTGATTAATTTTGCGGGAGAATTATACATTTCGCGGGCATAGTTAACGGCTTTTGTATTTCCCTGCGCGGCTTCCGCTTCGATAATCTCGTCGACGGTTTTTAAGCCGTAATCCTGTATCATGCGGGAAGATGTTATATTCATCCTCTCTGCAAACAGTTTCATGTTTGTATCTAGTACTACGGCCATAAAAACTCCTTAATTTGCTTCTTATATATATAAAGTATATTGTTTTTAAATAATTGCCTTTTTATTAAGATTTGTAACGATGAATTTTTATATGCTATAATGAAGCAGGTATGAAGAGAATAATTTTTATTTTAACACTTTTTATCTGTTTTATGAACCCTGTTTTTTCAGCGGGAGTTGTAAAAAAAGAGGTAACTGTACCGTCTGTAGACGGATTTTCAATGAAGGCTTCTTTTGTATATCCGAAAATTAAAGGTAAAAAAGTTTATTCAACAGTAGTTTTACTTCATTCTCTGGGTTATTCTTCCGATTGGTGGGAGGGTTTGCCCGATGAACTTCTTGCAAACGGATATGCCGTACTGAAAATTGACTTGCGTGGACACGGTAAAAGTATATATAATTCAAAACTTACGGTTACTTCCTGGAAAAATATGACAAACAGTGCTTATGCAAAATATCCTGATGATGTTGTAAAGGTTATAGAATACATAAAATCAAATCACACCAAAACATCATTTTTTGATAATTGGGCTGTTGTAGGAGCTGATATCGGGGGAAGTACTGCAATCTTAACGGCTGATAAGCTTGAATATAAGCCTCAAACAATTGTACTTCTGTCTCCGGTTGTAAAAACCAGAGGGCTTTATACACCGGTAAAACTCGCAAATCTAAACCACACGGATATACTTGCTATATCCGGTACTGATGATGTCTCAGGGAAAAATGCTCAGGAATATTTGAAAAAGTTTGCACAGGCAGGTTTTGTGACATATATTTCCGCGGCGCGTTCGACGGGAATGCTAATGCTCAAAAACGATGAGAGCTTATCCAAAATTATTACGGAATGGCTGAAAGAGTATTTATAATTTAGCGCTGCCGTTTTCTTTCATTTTATTAAGAGCTTGTTTGGCGCCCTCAAAATTTCTGCAAAGTTTTATTACAAATTCGATAGATGCTTTGTCTTGTCTTATTGCGTCTTTAAGTTTATATATTTCATTAAGTTGAAGATTTTTCGTGTCTGAATTAGAAAACAAATATTTTTTCAAAAGTTCTTGTGAATCACTGTCGAGGCCTGCTATTTTGTGTTTGTAAGCAAACCAGTTATAAAAATGGTAAATAAACATATATTTATTGATTTTCCCAGGGGATAAAACAAACATCTCTTTTGTCTTAAACGATAACTTTCGTTCCGTTGTAAGTGACAGGTACAAGGCTTTTGCACCGGTCACCGGATATATAAATCCTTCATTTTCACCTATGGGATTTAGGATTTCCGATGCATTTTCCAAATAGAAAACCTTAGTGCTCTTTTTTATATATTCCAATAGTTTTTCGGGATTATATTCATATTTTTTCAGGATTAAGTTTATTTCTTCTTCCAGTTTTAGTTTTTCACCCTCTGCAAGCGAATTCAGGTCAAGAACACAGCCGTTTGAGAAATGGCGTTTTCTTTTTGAGCTGTTTTTTGCACTGATTGTTTTTGCCAAACGGTGTTTCAGGAACTTCTCCTGTAGTGACAGTATACCAAACATTATATTTTTAACAAGTTGCATAATTTTCTTCCATTTTTTCTAACTGTTTTGTTGCGGCATAGCACAGATGTCCTCTATTGTCCTTTAATTCTTGTATAAAATCCGAATTAACAATTCCGCATATATATACAAACGCTGCATCGGAACAATCTTGTGTTATTTTTTTCAAACTTGATAAGTCGTAGGTCTTAATGACCGTAGCGAGTTGCGGCAGCAGATACTTGAGGCTCTGATTATCAAGTATTGCTTCTATAACTTCTATGTGCCCTAATTTTTCAATAGTCTTTTTAACTCCGTTTTCTTTTATGCTTTTCGCGATATATTTTTTATTTTTATTTCGGGTTAAAATCGGGTTTGTAACTTTCTTTGTTGATGAAGTTGTTTTTTCTTTTGCCGTTGTTACATTTTCATTGTTTGCGAATTCCTGTTGTTGTGTATTTTCTGTGTTGTAAACTTTAACAGAACTGTACTCTATGCTGTTTTTATTTGACTCTGTGTTGTATTCTGTATTGTTATTTTTTTTATCAGGTTTTGTTTCCTCTTGAATTTTTTCCAGTTTATCGGCAATGTCTTTGTATTCTGGATTTTCTTTCAAGTCTTTTTTTACGTTTGCCGTAACAATATCATAATCTTCATATTGTCTTGCGTCATTTTCCCAAATTGCTAAAAACTTGGCTTTTTCATCAGTCGTCATATTGATGTTGTCCAGAGTACCTTGTCCGATACCTTGTGCTGTAGCAGTGAAAAATTCTTCACTCATATAAGGTGGAACGTCTTCTCCGTTTTCATAAGCCTGACGCCTTGCATTATAGTCGGTTTGATATTGTTGTACGGCATTTGCCGATTTGTAAGAAACATTGGTTGTTGTATATTTTTTTATGACTTCTTGCTCGGGTGTTTCTCCTCTTTCATAATAGCTTGCAAGTAAACTTTCCGTAAATTCAAAGTTTGCCATATCGGCTGTTCTTGTTGCTTCTGCCCTGTCGCACCTAGTTTCAACAACTGCGTGCATACCATAAGCCATATCTTGTGCGGAAAGCATAGCTATTGCGTGCAGACCTGTTTCCGAATCATTTGCTGCTATGGTTTCGTGGAAACGAACACGTTGTACATATTTGTACTGTTCACGTAATTTCTTTTCCGCTTCTGTTCTTTGGCTTTCGGGAAGTTTACTTAATTCTTCTTTTAAGTACTGTTCAAACTCTTCTTTTTCGACTTTAGCCAACTTATCCATGCGTGCACGGCGTTCTTTTACGTCAACCTTTTTAAAATCCTCTCCGAGTTCTGCATTGACATCTCCCGCCTTTTCTTCCATTTCATCAACGGTTGCAAAAGTTCCCGCTTCAATAGCTTCATATTTATTCTGTGCACTTAAAGTTATTACTTTGCTTACGTTTGTCTGATCGGATACTCCGTGTTTTTGTTTTATTTCAGCAAATCTTTCGATTTCATTTTCTATAATTCTTAAAATTTGTTCTTGTTTTTCTTCCGGTAATGCGGAGAATTGTTCTCTTGTCACACCTGCAATTTCACCGACGGATTTGCTGAGGCTTATGTAGTCAATGCCGTATTTGCGGCATTTTGCTTCGATAGACTGCTTTATCTGCCCTAAATTCCTTTTGGGAGCTTCCGTTTCGTTTTGCTCCGCAGAAGTTTCAAAAGTATCTTCATTTTTACCTGTATTTTCACACTTTATAACGGGAGTATTATCTTTTTTTTCTGCAGCATTCACGGGAGTACTGTTTTCAATACCCAAAATCTCTTTTATTGAGCCTATAATTCCGCTTAATATACTCATAGTTATTCCTCGTTATATATATAAAGTGTTTTTTTTGTGGAAAATTGCGTTTTTTATTAAAAAATGTTAAGAAGTCACGACAGATAAATTCTGCCGTGACTCAATAAGTTATGTACGATGATTATTATGCTTTTTGTTCCTGTATTTTATCGATTTGTTTTTGTGTTGTAACGGATACACCGATTAAATTGAATTTATTAAGGTCAACTTCTTTTGCTGCTGCTACCATACCTGATACGGAGTTACTTATTTTATTAAGGAATAGATTCTTAACAGCGGTTGAAGCATTTGAAAAATAACCTATTGCCCAATCTTGCGTTGTAGAACCCATATCGCTGAAGTTTTTAAATACTTCTGCTGCGAATGCAAATTTTGTTTCTCCTGTTTCTTTGAGATAGGTTGTTATGTTAGAAGCACTTCTGAAAGCATTGTTCTTCAATGCATATATCTCAGAGGTTGTGAGTTTTTCTGTTTTATTTGTACTTTCGGTTTCTACAGTAAAAGTCTCATTATTTTCAATTGTAAACTGTTGTTTAAGTTCTTGTAATCTTGTTGTGTCGGGTGCTTCAGTGCTTTGGCTGAAACCATAATCCGTTACATTAGCGGTTTCTTCGTTTGTTTCACCGGGAGCTTTTAACTCACAGTCCTTACCGGAAGCTACTGTTGAATAATTACCGTTAGTAGCTTCATCCAAAAGTTTAACAATTTCTTCTTTAGGCATTGTTAATGCTTCGGGGTGTTTTTCTACAAACTCCGTAACCTGTTTAATTACTTCTTTGTAGTTAGGGAGTTCATAAGCATCTTTGTTCATGTCTTTAAGTATTTCTTCTTTTACAGCTTCTTCAATAATTTCATTGATAGCGGTACCTGAAATTTCACCGGCTGCAACTGCTGTATAGAAGTTATCTCTTTCAAGTTTCAGAACTTTTTCTTCTTCTGTTAATTCTTCTCCGTTCGCTTCTTTTTCGGCAATTCTTGCCAATGCATCTTTATTATCTTCAAAAAATGCTTTTGCATCTTTTTGCAATTCTTCGTGATGAGTTTTTATACCGTCTTCGCTTTTTACTGCCGTAAGTTTTGCAACTCCTTCGGTAGCTTCTTCCTGTGAAATTACATTACCTTCAACGTCAGCTTTTGTAGTCAGTCTTTTTGTATCTTCAACAGTCCAACTGTCAGCCCAAGCCGTACGTGCTTCTGCCGTATCAAAGCTTGCAAGAACTGCATCCAAACCTTTAATGCGGTTTGAAGCTACAAGAGAACTGATAGCTTGCTTGAAAATTGCTTTGTCTTCGTCGGGGGTATTAATCAATAATTTACCAAAATCCTGTAACTGTTGTTTGTATATTTGTTTCTTTTCCGTTTCGGTTTTTGCATTTTTTAATTTATCTACAAAAAAGTTGTTGAAATATCTGTCTAAATATTCTTCAATTTTTGCTTGCGGTAATTTTACAAAAGAACCTTCCTGTAATCCAAAGAATCTTTCCATACGCTGGGAAAGGTTTTCTCCGTTACGATTTCTTTTAAATTTTTCAATTGAATCCCAGCCTGTTTTTAATGCTACATAATAATCATTTGCAGTCTTTCCGACTTTTTCCAAATCGATTTTTCCGTCTTTTACTGTATCTTTGATTGCAGCTTTCAAACATTCCAAAATCTGTTTTAATTCATTTTCAGAAAGATATTGAATCTGCACTTCATTCAAACCTGTAATGCGGTATAATATGCCGCTGTTTTTAATCTCTTCGGCATTCAAACCGTATTTGCTTAATTCTGCACACAATTTTTCTAACAATTCATCAAGTTTGGAGGTATTTTTATTTTCTTCTACAGAGGTATTTTCAGCAGCATTGTTTGTCGCAGCTTTATCCATAACAGAATTTGTAAAATCAGCTCCTTTTGCTTGGACTCCCTGTCCTTGCGGCGTGTTGACGTATTCATTTTTTACACCATCTATTAACATCTTAAATACCTCATATATATAAAGTATATAAATAAATCCTGATTTCAATCACTTTCTAAATTGTTACAAAACTTAATACAGTAACAAATTGTAAAGATTTTTGATTTTGCCCTAAAGTTTTTCAAAAAAATGCCGTTATACAAATTGTGAAGTTTAATAAGGAGTATTTAATTATGTATACAATGTGGCCCGGATGTTACAGTTTTAGAGATGAAATAAAACTATTTGCCCTCTGGTTTAAAGAACAGACGGAAGCTCTTGTATATAAAATTTATGAATTGGAACGTTTAATAAACGGATAATAATTCTCTCTTTCTCTCTACCTAAAAATATTTAAGCTTGCAAGTTTGCAAGCTTTATTTTTTTGTTTTTATTTGATAAAATTTTTATTGAGGACTTGGGGGCGAGAGCCTTTACTATGAAGAGAATATTTTTTCTGGTAATAACATTTTTAATGCTAATATTCGGGCCTGCAGGAGTAAATGCCGAGCCTTCGAAAGTGATGTCATTAAATTTTGACGACTCATCCTCTGTTGTATACATAAATTTGCAGGAAGCCCCTGATGCGGAGTTTCAGGAATTAAAATTTTCAAAGCTTGATAACCCGAATCGTATATATTTTGATATAGAAAATTCAGTGTTGATAGGAGAAAAGCAGCAGCTTGTTTTTGAAAAGAGTGATATTAAAGAAATTAAGCTTTCGCAGTTTACGACAAATCCCGATGTTGTCAGAACCGTAATTACATTTGACGAAAATTTTGAAACTTCTAAAGTTAAGTTATTATATGTAAACGGAAATATCATATTAAAAGCACTGCCTTTGCCGATACAGAATGACTATTTTAATACAATATATGATGAAAATTCGCAAAACCTGCCATATTCAAGTTTGACCGCAAATTCACAGGTTACTCAAAGGGTTTCGGTTGGAATTGATACACCTAACGGAGCTCCAAATTCTGTTGTACAGGATATTCAAAAAGCTTTTCAAAATTCTACATTAAGTAATTCAGACGGAAAAACGTATGATTCAGTTATTTCTGTTGATTTGTCATCAAATTTGAAACTAAGGACCAAATATTTTATAAATGGTGTTCACGCAAAAAACGGCGGTGTATTAGTTAACGGAATAGGGCAGCTTAGCACTGCGAAAATGTTTTGTCTGGATTCACCGGTCCGTGCTGTTATTGATTTACCTAATACTTTTGTAGATAAGTCTATCAGGAATAAAGAAATTGCGCTTTGTGCAGACGGCTCTTGTAAAGACACGGTCAAAATAGGTCAGTTTGAGTATAATAAAGCAAGGCTTGTAGTAACTTCTGACAGGGCAGATAAATATATTCCCGTATATTCGGCTGATGCCCAGTCGCTCTTATTTATTAATTCTGATAAACTAAAGCATACGGATTTAGTCAGTTGTGTGGCTAATTTGAATAAGGCTTTTGTGCGAAAAATAGACAGTAAGACAAATGAGCTTATATTATCATTTACAAATCCGGTAGCGCTTTCAATTTTAAGAACTGACAATTCTTTAAATCTCTATCTTTTCAATGTGAGGAGTTACAACGAACAGGATTTGATAAAAACACTTAATAATACTTATTATAAAAAGTTTACAATGTCTTTACTGCCGCAAATCGGCGTCAGAGCGTCTCTGGATTTAAATAAATCCGATATTGCAAGAATAGATCAGAGTGTGGACGGAAAAGCTATAAAATTAATTATCACACAAGGTACAAAAGAAAAGCCGGCAGAAAAAGCTGTTATAAAACGAGGTGCCGAAAAAGGTAAAATTGTACTGGATGCCGGACATGGCGGCAGTGATTACGGTGCAATAAGGGAAGGAATAAATGAAAAAGACATTACGCTTGATATAACACGGCGTGTAGCTTCTATTTTAAAATCAAAAGGTTATAAAGTTGCACTTACCCGAACGGATGATATATATGTAACATTACAAGACAGGGTTGATTTTTCCGAGAAAGAAGCGCCGGAAATATTTGTCAGTATTCATGTTAATTCTGCGGAAGCAACTGAACCGTGCGGAATAGAGACACATTATTATCACGATTACAGCAAGGAGCTGGCAAAAGTTGTTCATTCACATTTGATGAAAGAAATTGATACAAAAGACAGAGGCTTGTTTAAGTCTAAGTTTTATGTTATAAATCATACTAAGGTTCCTGCTATTCTGGTTGAAACGGGATTTTTATCAAATACCGAAGAAAGAGCTGCCCTGGTATCTGAATCCAGAAAACAGAAAACTGCAAAAGCAATAGCTGAGGGTATAATTGAGTACTGTAGATTACAATCCAAATAGCAGACCTGTTGGTTTTTTTGACTCCGGAGTCGGAGGTTTGTCCGTATATTCCAAGTTTAAAAAGCTGCTTCCGGGTGAAAACACAATGTATTTTGGGGATTTAGCGAATCTTCCATACGGCAGCAAATCGAAAGAAGAACTTGTAGGTTTTGCAAGAAGTATTCTTGATTTTTATAAAACAAAAAATGTAAAAGCTGTTGTTATTGCCTGTAATACTTCTTCTGCACAGGCTTACGATATAATAAAAACAGAATACGATTTCCCTGTATTTCCAATAATTCAATCAAGCGCAAAAGTGATTGCAGAAGAAGGAGCGGAAAGAATAGGAGTCTTCGCGACTGAAGCAACTGTAAGGTCGGGGGTATATTCAAGAGAACTGAAAAAATATAATCCGCTTCTTGAGGTATATGAGATAGCGTGTCCGAACTGGGTTTCCATAGTAGAGACCGGGCGAATATATACAAAAGAAGCTTTTGAAGATATTAATGCCCGTTTACGGGTTATGCGGGAATTTAAACCTCAAAAAATTATTCTGGGGTGTACTCATTATCCATATCTTACAGAGGTTTTGCAAAAAGCGGAGCCGCAGACAGTTTTTATTGATCCTGCCGATATTTTTGTTGAATATATAAAAAACCACCTTGATTTAAACAATTCCGATTTATCAGGCAGTGAGCATATTTATGTCAGTGCTGGAGCGGAAAATTTTATGAAACATTCAAAAATTTTCTATAATGTAAAAACACTGCCCGAGATAATAGAGTTGGATACTCGTCTATGCTCTTGAAAATACTTCTACATCTACATCATCGAAAGTATTTTCAAAAAAGTATGCAGATGATGCAACCATAGAAGCATTGTCAGTGCAGTATTTCATTGCGGGTGCGTATACATCGTATCCGGCATCTTTAAGGCTGAAAATTTTACGTCTTATTTCAGAATTAGCTCCGACACCGCCCGCCAAAACAACTTGTTTATATCCGGTTTCTTCCAATGCGTGTTTTACCTTTTTAAATAAGGTTGAAGAAACACACTCCTGAAAACTGGCACAGATATCTTTTACCGGCATTTCTTTCCCGTCAAAACTTTTAACGAGTCTTAAGACTGCTGTTTTAAGTCCGCTGAAGCTGAAGTCGTATCCTCCGACACGTGCTTCGGGAAGCTTGAATGCGTAAGGATTTCCTTCCTGTGCAAGTTTGTCCAGCTTAGGCCCTCCGGGGTATGGAAGTCCAATCAGGCGGGCGACTTTGTCATAAGCTTCTCCTACTGCGTCATCAATGGTTTCTCCGATTATTTCCATTTCAGAATAAGAATCGACTTTTATGATTTGCGTATGTCCTCCGCTTACCAGTAAAGCAATAAACGGCGGCTTAAGATTTGTATCTATAAAATTTGCCGCAAGATGCGCATTGAGGTGATTTACACCTATAAACGGCTTATCATAAACAAGTGCTAATGTTTTAGCTGCATTAAGCCCGACCAGCAGGCAGCCGACAAGGCCCGGCCCGACAGTTCCGGCAAACGCAGATATGTCTTTTCCTTTAACTCCGGCCTGTCTGAAAGTTTCTTCTATAACAACATTTATAGCTTCCAAATGCTCTCTGGCCGCGATTTCAGGAATTACTCCGCCGTATTCTTCATGAATTTTTATTTGTGAAGCAACGACATTTGCAATAACTTCTCGCCCTCCCTTTACAATTGCGCAGGCAGTTTCGTCACAACTTGATTCGATTGCCATTATAAGAGAGTTTTCGTCTAATGTAACGGGTTTGTTACCGAATAATGTATTTTTAATCTTGTTCATAGTAGCATTATAGTACGACAGATAGCGTAACGCAAACAGACTTTAAGTACGTGTTTCAAATTACGTTTTATATGCAGTAAAATTGTGAAGAATATATTATTTACAAAGGTGAGAAATGAAATTTTTAGATAAAGCAAAAATAAGGGTAGTATCAGGTCATGGCGGTAACGGAATGGTAGCCTGGCGCCGGGAAAAATATGTAGACAAAGGCGGACCCGCTGGCGGAGACGGTGGACGAGGCGGAGATATTTATTTCGTTGCGGACGAAAATATGTCAACACTTCTTGATTTTAAGCTGAAATCCGTATTTAAAGCGCAGACGGGAGAAAACGGCGGTATAAAAGGTATGCATGGAGCCTGTGCAAAGGATTTATATATAAAAGTCCCCGTAGGAACCATGGTGCGCGATACTAAAACAGGAAAGGTTATTGCGGATTTTACGGAGAATGAACAAACCATACTTATCGCAAAAGGCGGGCGCGGCGGACGCGGAAATGCGAGGTTTGCAACTGCCCAAAAACGTGCGCCGCAGTTTTGCGAACCAGGAGAACCCGGTATAGAAAGAGTTCTGGAGCTGGAACTTAAGCTCATTGCCGATGTGGGGCTTCTGGGAATGCCTAATGCAGGTAAGTCTACGTTTATAAGTGCTGTAAGTTCTGCAAAACCTAAAATCGCAGACTATCCGTTTACTACTCTTGTTCCTCACCTTGGTGTCGTAAAAAAATCGGATGAAGGTTCTTATGTAATCGCAGATATACCGGGACTGATAGAAGGTGCTTCGGAAGGAATCGGACTAGGGCATGAATTCTTAAGACATGTTGAAAGATGTCGTTTTTTGGTTCATATAGTGGATTTAACGTCTGAAAATCCGATTAGAAATTATGAAGTTATTAATAATGAACTAAAAAAACATTCACAGAAGCTTGCCGATTTATATCAAATTACGGTTTTGAATAAGATTGATGCTATTCCAAAAGATGAGTTGGGAAAAATTATAGAAGCTTTCAGACCTTATTCTAAAGATATATTTCCGATTTCTGCCGTAACAAAAGAGGGTGTAAATGATTTATTGCATTTTATTTCCCAAAAAGTTGACGAGATTCCGAAACCTGAATTTAAAATTGATATAGAAGAAGATTTAGGAGCATATGATAATGACGACAGCGAATTTGAGGTAATAAAACTTGATAAAGAAACTTATTTAATTTCAGGCGGCAAAATCAATCGTCTTGCAAAAGTCACAGATGCAAGAAATACCGAGCAGGTTGTAAGACTCCAAAATATCTTAAAAAGTATGGGAGTCTTTGAAAAACTGCATGAATACGGGCTTAAAAACGGTGATACAGTTGTATTAGGGCATCTTGAACTTGCATATTATGATGATGAAATCTGGGGGTGAAAATTTATAAAAAAAGCCGGACTTTTTGTCCGGCAAAAGGATAGCCCGTGAGAGGCTATAAATTTCCGTTAATGCTCAAGTTCGGATAATCTTTTCTCAAGCATTTTATTCTGCTCTTGCAGCTCTTTTATGGTTTTTTCCTGAGCTTCAATCCGCTTATTAAGACTGCTGATATTTTCCATTACGTCTGTAAATTTTTTATCGAGTTCTTTAACAGCATTTATAAGGGCATAGAACATATCTTCAAAGCGGATTCTCAAATATCCGTCTTCCCCTTTGATAACAGCATCAGGGAATACTTTTTTCAAATCCTGTGCTATTACGCCGACATGCGGGGTTTTGGCTTCGTCTTTCTTAAAGGTGTAATTGAAAACTTCAAGCTTTTTGATTTTGTCTAATCCGCCTGTAAACTTTTCTCCGACATTCTTTAAACGACGGTCAGAGGTATATTCAGTGTAATAGCTGTCACTATAGGAAGTAAAAAGCTGATTTGTTGTTCCTTCTCCATAAAGACTATTGTCGTTATTACTGCCGCCAACACTCCCCCTCATTTTTATTCTTCTTAATGCTCTATTGCTAGAATCGTTATGTCTCATTCCAAGATATAAACATTGATCAGATTTAAGTCTATTACCAATAATTGCCCCGCCGCCTACAACTAAATTTCCGGGTATATATACGGTTTGATTTCTGCCCAGGACAATAATATTAGAATTCATAGCTTCTGCCCCGCCGCCTATAGCAATAGAATTTGAGCCGCTGGCTCTTGCTCCGTCGCCGATTGCAATAGCAAAGCCGGCGCTCTGAGTACTACAAAATGCCGTTGCATTTCTGCCGATTGCTATATTACCGTCACCGCCGTTATTATTATGCCCCTCACTCCGAGCATTATTGCCTATAGCAATACTTCCGGTACTGCTCGCTTTAGCATTTAGCCCGATTGCGACCGAACAGTTTCCCGGATGTGGTCGTATACCGTCAGACCTGTTGGTAATATTCACAGCTCCGGAGCTGTTATTTGCATGGATATCATTTCCTATTAAAATATTTCTGCCGGTACCATTTTGTGCTTCAGAGCTATAACCGACTAATATATTATT
>CALUPJ010000074.1 GCA_944322555.1 Candidatus Gastranaerophilales bacterium
TGAAATTAAACAGGAAACCGCAGACTTAATTAATAAAGCAAAAGCGGAAGGAAAAAAACTCGTCGCAGTGGGGACAACAACCGTCAGAACTTTAGAAAGTGCTTATAAAATGTTCGGTGAGATAAAAGCCTGCCGCGGAGCTTCCGAATTATTTATTTACCCCCCGTATGAATTTAAAGTAGTTGATAAACTGATAACCAATTTTCATTTGCCGAAGTCAACGCTTTTAATGCTGGTAAGCGCCTTAGCCGGAAAAGATTTTATCTTTGAAGCTTATCACGAAGCTATAAAGGAAAAATACCGCTTTTACAGCTACGGAGATTGTATGTTTATAAATTAGATCAGAGGTCAATTTCATCTCAAATCGTAAATAATGTCTACGACTACATATAATATTGGTTCATAGAAACCTTTTGTGTTAAATTTATTACATGTATTTTTCAAACTTCTTACCTAATTCAAATATATTGAAACTATCTTCCAGAACAGAGACATCCATTTCTTTCAGATTAGTTTTGTTTGGAATATTTAGATATTTTTGAGTATTAATAGGTTTGCCGGCAAAGAACATATTAAACATAGAAACCCCTGCAGCATCTTGATAAACAGAGTTTTCTGATTTTAAAAGATCAATTCCATCTTGATTTCTCATACAACTCAAAATATTCATTTCTTTCTTTAGCATTTCATTGGCTTCTACAGGTGTTCTTGCTTTCTTTATAATACTTTTCAATTTATTCAAATCAAAATCACAACTGTAACCACTTTGTTTTGAGAGTTTTTTAATTGCATTAATAGCCTTCAAATATTCTTTTTTATAATTAAAAATCATATCATCGCCGTATTTAATAAGCCAGCTCTTACCCAAACCATCTAAAAATTGCAGATGTGATATTAACATCTCTATTTTACCATTTGGTGTATATGTATGAAAGGAAGGTTTCATATTATGTTCTCTTAAAAACATATTAAATCTTTTAAATTCATTAAAAGATTTTTGATTCTCTTTATTACCCCAAACGAAAGCATTCTTTGTATCTTTCAATTTATATCCCATTTTTTGTATTATTTTATCAACAATATTTTTTGTATTTGTATCTTCAGCTACTTCAACAACATAACACCCCTTCATGTCTTTAAATTCCTTAAATTTAGCAGCATTTTGCAGTTTATATTTTCCGGGCGGAATTTTACTGTTTTTTCTTACTATAACAGAACCTTCAGGAATCTTTACCGGACCTCTAGAATAAAAATCTCCTGCTACTCCGCCAAAAAAATTGTTACCTTTAATTTTCATAGTATTAGCCCATGGCAGAATTAATGCAATCGGTTTTGTATCCCAGCTTCCCATAGCATGGGCTGTTACTGCATGATTTACTGCAAAATGTACACTATCACGCGGAGCTTTAATTGCAGAACGAGCAGTATCTATCACTCCATTTCTCGGCACAAAATCTGTCAAATGAGTTAATACTAATCCATCTTCTGCTAATCTGCTGCCAGAATCATTTAGAGGATGGCGCTTAGCAAACGGAAATAAAGACGTGTTATTATATTGCCTTGAAAGCTCTTCCCTTGCTTTATTTTTTGTACTATTCCTCTCTGTGTAATATATCTTGCTAATGTAACTTTTCCCATCTTTTGTAAATCTCTTATATAAAATTTCCCTATATCTATATTAATATAAAGTATTTTCATATTAAAAACTTGACTTAATATTAAGTTATGTAAATCTCTTAAATATATATAATTTTATCTGTAGTATGGAGTTTGCTCCTCATTAATGCTTTTATGTTAAGATTTAATAAAAAGCCGAGTTAAACAGATGAAATACAATCCCGCACTTGACAAGTTCCTAAACTCTTCGTCCCTGTCTGCTTCTATATTCCTTTTGAGCGGAGCTTGTAAAACATACAAAGATTTTCAGGAAGCTGAACCAAAATATAAAAAGCGTTTTTTGATAAAAGATAGTGTTGTTCTTCTCGGAGCCGCTGCCGGTTTGTCTGCCAATTATTTAGCAGCCAAAAAAGTTTCTAAAAGTCATATATATGAAAATTTAATAACAAAGCTTTCAGGCAAGATAAATAATTTTAAATATAATTCTTCTTTAAAATATACAAAATCAATAGTAAAAGAAATTGCTTCCGGAGTATTATCAACGGCTGCAGGCATAACAGGAGCCTTGGGAGCCGACTGTTTATTATCAAAAACAAAATTTCGGCAGCCAAAAAGAAGTAATACAAATTCAGAGAAAAATAAATATGCGGTAATCATAGATGAAAAACTTGATAAAATAAGCAATGCCAATACAAGAAATGTGATTTACTCAAGTATAACCGATATGCCTGCAATGCGGTTTGCTTCACCGGGGTTGTTGGGAGCACAGGCAATTGAGCTTGCAAAAGAGAGAGAGTTTGAATTAAGATTAAGGCATACAACCAAATATCTCATTAACGATACTCTTTTCCCGCTTTTTCTGCTGTCTTTATCAAGTGCCCTGACTAAAAATTTAAAACCGAAAATCAGAATTCCGCTAATTTTCAGCTCTCTTGCAGGTGGTACACTTTTGCTAAATAAAACCCTCGATATAATATCTAAAAATAAAAAATAATAACAAATATTGTATAGATTTTAATAAACTTTATATAATTCAAATTTTGCTGAGTAAACCCCACACTGCTTAAGGATACTGATATATGTTCGTATAATCTATACTTTTAATCTTTTTTGTGTTAAAAATGAAATCAGAAAAAGAGGTATTAAGAATGTTAGACATTAAACTGATTAGAGAGAATCCCGAAAAAATTAATGAACTTTTAAAAAGAAGAAATCCCGAACTTTCTATTGATACAATTATTGCAATAGATGCAGACAGAAGAAAAGTTCAGGCTCAGGCCGATGAATTGCGTGCAAAAAGGAAATCCGAATCACAAAAAATCGGTATGTTAAAAAAGAGCGGTGAAAATACGGACGCTATCCAGGAAGAAGTCAGAAAACTCGGGGATGAAATAAAAGCTCTTGAAGAAAAACAGCTTGATTTAGATAACATTCAGCGCGATATGCTTTTAAGAACACCCAACATACCGGATGAAACCACTCCTGTCGGAGAATCCGAAGATGATAATATTCCTGTTAAATTTTGGGGCGAACCTACAAAATTCTCATTCACACCCAAAGCACACTGGGATTTATGCGAAGAGAAAGGTATTGTAGATTTTGAACGCGGAGTAAAAATTTCTCAATCAAGATTTACTCTTTACAGAGGTAAAGGCGCAAGATTAGAACGTGCAATTATCCAATTTTTCCTTGATTTGCATACGGAAGAACACGGTTATGAGGAAATTCTGCCGCCGTTTATGGCAAACGCTGCTACTATGACAGGTACAGGCCAGCTTCCTAAGTTCGCGGAAGATATGTATAAATGCGTTGACGAAGATTTATACTTAATTCCGACTGCCGAAGTTCCCGTAACAAATATATATTCGGGAGAAATATTATCGGAGGACGATTTGCCGAAATACATGACAGCCTATACCCCCTGCTTTAGACGCGAAGCCGGCTCTGCGGGAAAAGATACAAGAGGCTTAATAAGAGTTCACCAGTTTAACAAGGTGGAAATGGTCAAATTAACAACTCCGGAATCAAGCCCCGAAGAACATGAAAAATTAACCCGCGATGCGGAAGTTTGCCTTGAAAAACTGGGTCTTCCGTACAGAAAAGTTGCACTTTGTACAGCTGATATAGGTTTTAGTGCAAACAAATGTTTTGATTTGGAAGTTTGGCTTCCTTCATATAATACCTATAAAGAAATTTCAAGCTGCTCAAACTACGGCGATTATCAGGCAAGAAGAGCCAATATGCGCTATCGCACCAAAGATGGACAGGTAAGATTTGTTCACACAATTAACGGTTCCGGTCTTGCTGTCGGAAGAACATTTGCCGCAATTATTGAAAACTACCAGCAGGAAGACGGTACAATCATAATACCGGAAGTTTTAAGGAAATATACAGGGTTTGATAAGATATAAAAATAGAGGCTTAAGGCCTCTATTTTTTATAAACAAATAACTTATCAAAACTTATATCCAAAGCTTGTAAAATAGCTATAATGGTTGTTAAAGAAGGATTAGTTTCGCCGCGCTCAATTGTACCGATGTGTTTTCCTGCACAAATTCCCATTTTTTCTGCAAGTGCATCCTGAGAGAGTCCGGCGCGATTTCGTTCTGCTCTCAAATTTTTACCAAATTCTATCAGAAATTTTTTCTTTTCCATACTCAATATAATTGCATATTGACACACCGCCTCCACCCGTTATAATTATTAATATACCAACTATAGCTGGTTTTATGGTAATTATAGCTATAGTCGGAAATGCGCATAACCGCTTAGCACTCTTTTGCCTGTGAAAAAGCGGTTTTTCTTTAAAAACTCGCACGCCACGCTATTAATACGCCCGAATCAAAAATATCTTTATCCCTTTATCAAGGCGTTCCAAACGCTTTACATATCTGTAATCCGTGATATTAGTCAAAATTAAAACAACAGCAGGAGCCTTTCCCGTCATTTTTGAATAATAGAGCGATTGTCCGACAGATTCTGCCCATTTTTTTGCAAAATCAAACTCAATTGCATAATCTTTGGCAAGACAATCAACCCGAGTTAAATCCCACAATACAGCTTCTTTACGTCCGAAGTCTGATGTGCACCACTGGTTTACATAATATGATTCAATCTGATTCGGCATCATTTGCTGTGTTTCATACCATTTTTGCGGAACATAATTAAGCCCGAGATAATAAATTCCTGTTGCCATCAGGAAAAATATTATTAAGAAATGAATAATTTTATTTGATTGTTTTTTCTTCCTTGCCATAAAATTCAATTTTCCGATATAGTATATTCCGGAAATATATACAAATGCCGTTAAGTTTTTGTTCGTTTATTTTACTACTTCCAACATCTCATAATCGTTCAAATACGGTAAATGTTCTTCCGTAATCAATTCTCCCGGAAGTAAGATTGAAATACCGGGCGGGCACTCGGCTACGACCTCCGCAGAAATTCTGCCGACAGCTTCCGCTTTGGGGATTCTTTCTTTTTCGGCATAAAAAGCATCTCTCAAGCTCATCATAATTTGCGGTTCCAGCATAGGCATATGCTTTCTGTTTTCAAGATAATAAATATCCTGATAATGTGTTGAAGCAATTTTTTCCAAAGAGTCCGCAAGATATTTGAAATCGGAATGCTTATTCCCGATATTGCAAAGTATCAGAACACCTATATCGGAAGCGGATTCAACTTCGATTCCGAAATCGATTTCCAAAATAGACTCAAGCCTCTTTCCGGAAAGTCCGTCTATTCTTATAAATATTTTTGTAACATCGGTTTTGTAGCCAAAATCACCTTTAAGCTGATGCAGATTAGGAATTGCATCAAGCCTTTTTCTTAAAAATTTGGCATTTTTAATGGCATTTTCAAGTTGTTTTTGCCCGATTTTGGACTGTAAATGTGCTCTTGCCGCATCAAGACTTGCAAGAAGCATCAAAGAAGGGCTTGTAGTATGCAATAATTTTAAAGCTTTTTCCACCGCAATTTCATCTATAACAGAATCTTTTGCAATATGCAGCATAGAGCTCTGGCTCATGCTTCCGCCTGTTTTATGCAGTGAGTGTACAACAGCATCCGCACCCAGTTTAAGAGCCGTTTCCGGCAAATGCTTATTGAAATTCCAGAGGCAGCCGTGAGCTTCATCAACAATAAGCGGTACACCGTATTTTTTGCATACTTTACTTATAGATTTAATATCTGACACAACGCCTTCGTATGTCGGATTTGTAATCCAAACCATAGAAACATCTTTATTATTTTCCAGTAATTCTTCAATTTTTCCGGCGTTAATATTACCCCATACAGACCAGTTTTCTATTTTTTCCGGACAAACCCATATCGGTTCTGCACCTGAAATCATTAATCCTGTAAGAATTGAACGGTGACAATTTCTGTTAACAATTATTTTTTGTCCTTTTTTAGTCAAAGCCATGGCTAAAGCAAGATTTCCGGCAGTTGAACCATTCAGCAGGAAAAATGTCTTTTTTGCCCCGAAAGCTTCCGCTGCAAGTTCCTGGGCTTCTTTAATCGGACCTGTTGCCGGATGCAAAGTTCCTAAATTATCAAATTCATCGGTGGTATCAATATTCAAAGCCTTTTCACCAATCAGATTTTTAAAATCTTTTAAGACTCCTTTTCCCTTTGTGTGTCCCGGAATATGAAATTGATACGTAGGATTTTCATATGCTTTTTTTAAAGCCTCTACTATGGGGGCTTTCACTCCTGCAGCTTCTTTTATTTCGGATTTAATTTTTATTTCAAAATCTTTTGTCACTGTTTTTTCCTTTTTATTTAATATAGATAATACACGAAAATAATTTTTTTTGCCAGTTAAAAATCAATCCTTTGGTCTAAAACTTTTTAATCCTTTGGTCGTTAAAACATTTAGCCTGATTGTGTAATATACAATAGGGAGAGAATTATGCAAATTGATGCAGGGCTTGAGAGTATAGAAAAGAATCTGGCAAAATCGGTAGAAAAAGTTACCGTGCCCAAGCAGTCACGCTCTTACAATCTTTGTGTAAAAGCTGATGCATTAAGATTTGCCAAAATGTACAAAGAATCCGTTCAGGCATATTTACAGGCAATTATGATGGATAGAACGGATCCGAAGGCTTATTTCGGTCTTGCAATGTCATATAAATATTTGAAAGAATATAAAAAAGCCATAAATACACTTCTGAAACTTATCAAACTTGATGACGGCAATGATGAGTATTTCTATGAAATAGGAGTATGTTACCTTTCTGACGGCCAGCCCAAAATGGCAATAGACCATTTGATTAAGGCAATACTTATTAATCGTGAAAATGTTGAAGCACAAATCCAGCTTGCAATAGCACATGAACTTGTAGATGAAGCGGATTTATCTTTAATGATTTATAACAAACTTATTGAAACAAATCCGGAGTTTTTAAAAGCGTATTACAATAAAGCAGCCATGCTTATGGGAATGGGTGATTTTATGGAAGCATCAAGAACCTTTTTCAGGCTGATAAAGCGTAACCCGGATTATTACAAAGCATACCTCGGTATTGCAATGAGTTTTGACAAAATGGCAAAATATAAAGAAGCAATAAGATATTACAAAAAATTCCTTGAACTTAAGCAATTTTCGGAAGATGCCGTTTTTGCAAGAAACAGGGTAGAGGAACTTAGAGAACAATATTTTTCAAAAGATAATAAATTTACTGTAATAAAATAGAGTTACTTAAGCTTTATATTTGTAAATTACTTTCTTGCTATGTTTAATTTTTCTATATTATAAGAACGCAAGCAGATTATATATTATGCTAAGGGCTTAATGTAACAATTAATTTTTATTAAATATTTTCATACAATAACAAAGGACGAAGATTGTACAATGTGTATTCTGTTTTAATAGCTTCTTAAATTTTATGCTATAATCAGATTATGAATATTAACCCGATTAAACGAATCAGTACGCGGAACGTAAGTACCAATAATCCACAGAATCCTGCTTTTAAAGCGGAAAATTGTCCTGATGAGAATAAATTAGTAAAGGAGCTTGATAAGATGAGTATAATTAACAATGTAAATATCAACAAAAAAGATTGTGAGCTTAACCTTTGCATGGAGGAATTGGAAAAAAGAACTCATAAAGACTATTTGACTACGAAGAAAATGCTTACGGCAGATGCACCTGAGTATCTGGCACTTGCTGACGGAGACAAAGAGGCTCTCAAACATCTTGTCAAAGCGGCAGTTGTTTTAGACAAAATAAATATGCAGCTGGATAATCCCAATAATCTGCCTTTTAAAGAATATCTTGAAACAGAAACCGCCAAAGGCAACGAACAGGCAAAATTGACTAAGATTCTTTTTGATGCACAAAAAGGAGTATGTTCGCTTGACAGAGAAAGCAACATGATAGAATTAATGAAAGGTGTTTCAATGCGTCCCGGGAAAGGCGTTTACCCGCAGGATTTAGAGAAAGAAGAATTTCACCAAATTTTGATTAATATGTTAAAACAAGGCAAAGTTGATGAAGTAGCAAAAATTCTCAATCAGCGTTCCGTAGTTGAAAGAGTCGGAAACGAGCTTGTCGCAACGGATTATGTTGACAAATTTAAGGATGATTTTGCATATATGGCATCTGAACTCGAAAGAGCCGCAGAAACTTCTACCAATAAGGATTTTAATGAGTTTTTAAAATTGCAGGCTAAAGCCCTGAGAACGGCAGATCCGATGCTTGATGCATATGCCGATAAAAAGTGGGCTTCGCTTCAGGACACACCTCTGGAATTTACCATAACAAGAGAAAATTATTCGGATGAATTAACTGAAACGGTTGTTGAAAATCCGGAATTAAAGAAACTACTTGATGAAAACGGTATTGTACCCGTTGCAAAAGATTTTCTCGGCGGCAGAGTCGGAATTGTAAATAAAAAAGGTACTGAAGCTATATTAAATGTTAAAAAGTTTTTACCTCTTATGGCACAGAATATGCCGTTCAAAGATGATTATATACAGAACATAACTCCCGGCGGTCAGGATTCTAAACAAACAATGGTAGATGTTGATTTAGTTGCGGTTACCGGAGATGTCGGAGAATTCAGAGCCGGAATTACACTTGCGGAAAATCTGCCTAATGATGATAAGCTTTCCATAAAAGAACTTGACGGCGGAAGGAGAAATGTTTACCACAGACAAATAAGACTTATAACAACAGATGATGCCAGAGAAAAGATGAAAAAACGTCTGGAAGCCACTTTAAATCCGGAACTTCACAAATATTACAACGATGAAGCTGACCATTGGTTCACGGTAGGACACGAAAACGGACACTCGCTGGGGCCGAAATCCGGTACGGAAGGACTTGGTAAATATAAATCAATTATTGAAGAAAACAAAGCCGACATGGTTTCACTTGCGATGCTTGATGTTTTGACGGAAGCCGGAATGTATACACCCGAACAGAGGAAACAGATTATAGTTACATATGCCGCCGATAATATGATGACATCAAAACCTACAATGAGTCAAGCTCACAGGGTACGTTCGGTTATGCAAAATTATTACTTTATTAAAGAAGGAGCAATTGAAATTTCTAAAGACGGTATCTTAAATGTTAATATTGATAAAATGGTTCCGACTGCAAGAAAAATGCTTGAAGAAATTATTCAGGTTCAAATGAAAGGCGAATTTGCAAAAGCCGAGAAGTATGTTACGGATTATTTTGTATGGACACCTGAAATGGAAAAAATGGCTGAAAACCTCAAGAAAGTCTCCAAAACATTGAACGGAAAAGTAGAGTCTCCGCTCGCGGAAGAACTTCTTAAAGCTTAATTTCATTCAACTTTTGATAGATTGCGGAATTTAGAAGATAAATAAGGTCTAAGTTGATATTCAGATCAGACAGATCCGATGATATGCCGACATTATAGACCCTGCTTCCTGCAATGATAAGTTTTGAGGTCAGAAATCCGATAAATTCCATTTTTTCGGAAACAAGTAAATTTTGAAGTTTGTTTGAATATTCAAGAATTAAATCATTTGAGGTAAAACTCAAGAGATTTTTGCCGTCAAAAAGTGATATGAGATTCAAGCTTTCGCCTTGTATATATTCTTCCAAATAGACATTTCTTGCAATCTCTTCCGATTGATTTGCAATTTTATTTCTTATATCAATAATTTCATTCAGCGAATTACCGATTTCACAAATTCCGTCTGCTTTTACCGCAACAGGATATGCAGAGGGATAAGAAAGCTTTTTCGGTATTAAAATCCGATATTTATCAAACAGTTTTCTTGCATATTCGTTAGATAAAATAAGATTATTTGCACGGGCGGTAAGTCCCATACAGTTAACAAAATTTTTTCTCAACACATCTGCAATTCCCTGCAAAATCCATTTTTCATTTTCAACAATTACAATATCAATTTTTAAAGCTTTGCATTTTTCCGCAAGTTCCTGAAAAGTATTGAATTTAATCTCAACAGCTCCTTCCAAAGCTTCAGCGGCATAAAGCTTGTTAAGATATTTTGATTTTTTTACCGGCGCCAGAGTTTTGCTTACACCATCAGAAACAATCAGGATATTAAGTAATTGCATTGCTGAAAACCTTTCCGATAAATATTTTAGCATAATAAAAAAGAAATCACAGCCGGAGAGAACGCTTGAAAAGCAAGCGTCCGATTAACAGCAGGTCTTACAAGTTACATTACATGAATCAGCGCCGGGGAACAGCAAAACTTTTGAGCTATTGAGTCTTTTATAGGTATAGAATCCGAAGCTATTGCAAGTAATAATCCGGATTTAGACTAAGAGTTTCTCACTTCATCCGCCCTTTATTCCCCTCCCATTTCCCCCTCATTCCCCCCCTCTCATTTACCCCCCCCTCATTTACCCCCCTCAAAAAAGAAAAAGAAACAGACAAAGCGTGTCTGTGCTTTACATTTTTTCCCTTTTTTGTTACGATTTTATGGCAATAAAGAATTTTTATAGGGAGATAAATAAATTGAAAACCAGAATGAAGTCAAACAATTGCGGTGAGTTAAATTTAAGCAATTTGAATCAGGAAGTTACTTTATCCGGCTGGGTTTCTACAGTAAGAGACCTTGGCGGGATTTTATTTATAGAATTAAGAGACAGGAGCGGATTTTTCCAACTTGTGGCCAATCCGCAGATTAACCCTGAAGTGCACAAAGCTTTTGAAAAAGTCAGAAGCGAATATGTAATTATGGTTAAAGGAAAAGTAACCAAACGTCCGGAAGAAACATATAACGAAAAATATCCGACGGGACAGGTAGAAATGTATCCCGAATTTGTGGAAATACTTGCTGAATCTAAAGTTTTACCGTTTGTTCTGGGAGATGAAAGTGTTTCGGAAGATATCAGACTCAAATACAGATACCTTGATATCAGAAACGAAAGGATGCTTAATAACCTAAAAACAAGACACAATATAGTTCAGGCGGTAAGAAATTATTTAAATAATCAGGATTTTCTTGAAGTTGAAACCCCTGTATTAATAAAAACGACTCCGGAAGGTGCCCGTGATTATCTTGTTCCTTCGCGTGTACAGCCGGGTAAATTCTTTGCACTTCCGCAATCACCTCAGATTTTCAAACAGTTGTTAATGGTCGGCGGAATAGAAAAGTATTATCAAATTGCAAAGTGCTTCCGGGATGAAGACTTAAGAGCCGACAGACAGCCTGAATTTACTCAAATAGATATGGAATTATCTTTTGTTGAACAGCAGGATGTAATAAATGTTGTAGAAGGTTTGCTGGTAGAAGCCTTTAAAGCAGCGGGAGTTGAAATAAAGCCCCCGTTTATTCAGATGCCCTGGCAGGAAGCCATGGACAGATACGGATCGGATAAGCCGGATACCAGATTCGGGCTGGAACTCTTTGACATAGGAGACATTATCCTTGAATCTAACTTTGAAATCGTTAAAAACTCTCTTCAGAACGGTGGAATTGTACGCGGGATAAGAATTCCGGGCGGAGCTAAGTATTCAAGAAAAGATATTGATGATATTACAAAACTCGCAGTATCTTTCGGAGCAAAAGCTCTGGCTAATATTATTTACCTTGATGATGGTACGGCTAAATCTCCCGTATTGAAATTTGTGACGGAAGAACAGGCAAAGAGAATTCAGGAAAGAGCCGGAGCACAAGCCGGAGATATCATATTCTTCGTTGCGGATAAACCGAAACTTGTATACGATATTATGGGCAGATTAAGACTGCATTTCGGCAAATCATTAAATCTTATTGATGAAAACAAACACAATCTGCTCTGGGTTGTAGACTTCCCGATGTTTGAATGGTCGGAAGAAGAAGGCAGATTTATGGCAATGCACCATCCGTTCACATCACCTAATTTAGCAGATTTGGACAAGCTGGACAGCGGAGATTTGGGAAATGTTAAATCAATAGCATACGACATTGTTTACAATGGTACCGAACTTGGCGGCGGCTCTGTCAGAATACACTCTTCCGAAGTTCAAAAGAAGATATTTAAAGCATTAGGACTTACGGAAGAAGAAGCTGCGGAAAAATTCGGATTTATGGTTAATGCCCTTCAATACGGTACACCGCCTCATGCCGGTCTTGCCATTGGTTTGGACAGATTAGTTGCACTTCTTTGCAGAACCGATTCAATCTGTGATGTTATTGCATTCCCGAAAAATGCGAGCGCAAAAGATTTGATGAGTGATGCTCCCGGAGAAGCTTCATTACAGCAAATGAGAGAATTACATATCAAGAGTACGGTAAAGAACTCATAAAAAGGCGCATCAGGCTTTATTTGTTGTCTCTAAGAATTCTTAGCCTGCTATATTAATTCCTCTCAGCAGACCGAGAACATTTTCGGCCCGCAGGTTTCTTGAAGATGCCATTAGGACTGCACTTGCCTGCTGAAGAATTTGATAGCGGATAAAGCTTGACGATTCTTCCGCGATATCGGCGTCCCTAAGCGTTGAACGGCTTGAGATAAGATTATTTAATTTCAGACTTTGAGCTTCGGCTGCATTTTCCAGACGATTAATTGTGGTACCGATATTCAAAAGCTGTTCCTGAACGGTTTTAATCATATCGTCAATACTTTCGAGACTATCGAGAGCACCCTCCTGACTCATAAAATCAACGCTGAAATCAAAGAGATTAAAACTTATTTTCGTACTGATAAATTTGTCGTCTCCGCTTCCGATATCAACTTTTATATTAACCTCAAACGGGCGCGGTGTAATATCAACCGCATTAGTAAAAGATGTGGCGCTGCCGTTGTTTATAATAGTATTCCTGTCACCGCCTTCACCGTCTATTGTGTTACCGGTACCGCCTGCAACCATTATGCTGTCATTGGCATCCCCGCCAAAAGCGGTATTATTATTTCCGTTAACACTGATATCATCTATACCGGCTCCGCCTTGAACGGAATTTCCGTCGCCGCGAACAGTTATTTCATTTTCGCCGGAAGCTGTTTCAATTTGGTTTCCGTCACCGCGAATTTCTATTTTATCATTTCCGCTTCCGGTCAAAAGTTCGTTATTATTACCCGTAACGGAAATATCTTTATTCCCGAGGATTGTCGAATAGCTGTTACCGTCTCCGCGTATAACAACATCATTTTCTCCGCGGGTATTCACAACGGTATTATTGTCTCCATAGATATTAATATTACCGGACAGATTGCCGAAATTAAGATTGTTACTGTCTCCCTGAACACCGAGAATATTGTCCCCGCTTCCTGCGCTAACGGTATTTTGCGAGCCGTTTATAACAAACCTGTTATTTCCGTCACCTGTCGTAACAGTATTGGAGGCGCTGTTAATCGTTATATTATTTGCGCCCTCACCGGCATGAACTATGTTTTGTGAGCCGGAAAGAGTTATCTTGTTGTTTCCGTCGCCCGTTTCAATGTTTGTATTATTACTGCTGCTGATATTAAACGTATTATTTCCCTCTCCGCCTGTTACCGCCAGATTTGTCGAAGCATTAAGCGTTATACTATCGTTCCCAGCGCCGCCTGAAAGAGAGTTGTTTTCGCTGTTCATAATGAGAGTATCATTTCCGCCGAGAGCATTAACCGTATTATTACTGCCCTGCTCTATGGTAATAAGATCGGCTAAATCACTGCCCGAAATTACGTTATTATCTCCGCGGATATTTAATACGGCAGACTCGTTCAATTCTGCATCTATACCAAAATTTGAGCCGTTAACGGTTATTACTCCGGTGTTTGGATTTAAGGAAAATTTAAGAGTATTGCTTCCGGCAATATTATTTGTAACAGTATATGTTTTACCGCCAAGAGTAAATGTCTGCTTTTCGCCCTGATAAGTAAAAGACAGTCCTCCGCTGTTCGGGTCGCTGTTTACGTTAGACATTGATGTTCCGGTACCGTTATCAATATAATAGTTATTTCCAGTTCCGCCGTCTATTACATTATTTGCGCCGTCTATAACGAAATAATCATCACCCGCCGCGCCTGATACAGTATTGTTATCACCGGATATATAAAAAGTGTCATTTCCGCTTCCGCCCGTCACACTTGCATTATCGGTATTTATGTTATAAATATTATTTCCGCCGGTATCGGTAACTGTTACATTGGCATTGATATTAAACACATCATCACCATCTCCGCCATCTATAGTATATATAGAACCTTTATTTATGGTTATAGTATCATTTCCGGCTTCACCATATATATATGCAGTGTCATTTGTTATTATTGTATCGTCTCCCTCCCCGCCATAAAAGCTTGAATCAGCCCCTGAAACTTGAGTAATAGTATCATTTCCTTTATTACCATATACTTTTACATAATAACCATTTGTAACAATATTATCCGCCAAATCACCACCATAAAAATACACACTTCTTCCACATAAATTAACATCATGCGCAACATCTTTCTGCCCTTCAATACTTGCATAAGAAGCCGCAAAAGAAACCGTCCCTGTAATATCATTATATCCATATAAAATACTCATACAGGGAATATTTGTCATTTGATCTATTGTGTACTCTTTATTTCCGACATTAATTGTATAAGAACCTGAGACCGATATTTTTTGATACTCCGCATTATTTATGCTATCATCAAAACCGGCAACCAGAGAATTCTCTATTGTTCCGTTAAGAGTATTATTATTTCCGCTTCCACCGTACACACCGCTGTTTTTCATGGTACCGGTTATATTGAGAGTATTAGTGCCCTCACCCATATCAATATAATTATTAAGTGATTCTTTATTTGTAGAAGTTATAATATCATTACCGGAACCCGTATATATAGTATTTCTATATGCACTCATTGTTATAGTATTATTCCCATCGCCGGTTTGTACAAATGTGTATCCGGTAATAGTTATATTATTATCACCGCCGTAAGCATATATATAATTGTTTATAGCCTTTGAAATAATTGTATCGGATAAATTCCCTCCATAAAAAGACATATTTTGATTATTTAATATTACATTATGAGCTTTATTTTCATCACCTTTTATAGTCCAAGACCCTTTAATTGAGCCAAAAGTTACCTGACCTGTAACAGAATCTACAGAATATATCAAGCTTGCTTCAACGTTAGATTTATTTGTTACGGAATAGCTTATTCCATTTATAGTCAATTCCTTAGTTTCATATGCCAAGAAGACTGTAGAATAGTTTGTCGCTCCGGGAACATTTGTAGAAATAGTACCCGTACCGTTATCAATTATTGAATTTGTACCGGCACCGCCGTTAACTGTATTCCCGGAACCCGACACAATATTGAAACTGTCTTCTCCGTCATCACCATTAAAAGTAGAAGTGCTTGTTTTTATTGTAAAACTATCATCCCCCGCACCGCCATAAAACGTATTAGCCGTACCACTTGCATTAAAAATATCATTTCCGGCTTCACCATATGCATTAATTACCGATGCATTTGTTATAAATGTATCGTTTCCGTCTCCGCCGTATATATTTCCGTATCCTGCATTAACTATAAATGTATCGTCTCCCGCACCGCCGTACAAATCGTTATATCGCGATGAAGAGTCCAGAATCTGTATCTTGTCAGCCAAATCCCCGCCATATACGTCATTATAAGTACCGTTAATTATTAAATTGTGTACAACATCCGACTGACCCTCAATCTTAAATTTGTTACCTATAAAAGTGAGTTCGCCCGAAGCTGTATCTTTGATATATGATAACGAAGCCGCGGTGCTTTGTAAATTTGTAACAGTATACTCAACACCGTCTATTGTAATAACACGCTTCTCATTTGCACGAAAATCTTCCGCTCCCTCTATAGTGCCTGCTGACAGCAGACTCGGAGATGAATTTTTTAAAGAAAAATCCGGCACGGCATTACCCTGAAACTCCGTACCGGATTGGGGTTGGATATGTATGTTGTTTGTAATCTGTTTGTTATTAATCCTTGCAGTTGCAGCCATATTGTTTAAAGATGTCGTTACAACATTCTCCGGCTGCGGTGTTTCATAAAGATTCAGCCCGTTATATTCCATAGAATCTCTTATTTGCTCTATTTGGGCTATTATCTCATCCGCTTCAGCCTGCATAGCTTCGCGGGAAGTCTCTCCATACGCACCGTCAGAAGCCTGAACCGCCAGACTGCGTAAACGCTGCAGCAATTCTTCTATCTCTTCCAATCCGCCCTCTGCGGTCTGAAGCATTGCTATACCGTCTCCGGCGTTTTGCTGAACCTGCAGCATCGAACTTATTTGAGTGTTTAAATCCGTTATAATCGAAAACCCTGCCGCATTATCTTTTGCACGGTTTACCTTATAACCGCTTGTCATCCGCTCTATAGAGCTGTTCAAGCCAAGAGTGTTATCATATAAAGTCCGTTGTAATATTAAATCCGCAACATCAGTACCAAGAGTTATCATAAATTACGCCTCCCGATACCGGCAAAAAGCAGGCTAATAGAGGGTTTACCCCCCACCCCGAAATCTGGAACACAGGCAGGAGAAGAGCTCAAAGCCCTAACATGCATAAAGCACGTAAAAAACGAACATTTTATATCCTTAAACAACATACGCTATATTAATAAATATGCCACATTTCAGGATTTAATAACATATTGTAAAGAATTTGTTACAATTAAACGATGCGTAAAAGAATATATTAAGTAATTTAGCCGGGTTCCACACGACCCACACTTCTGTAGTAATTTAACACAGCCTGCGGACTGAATTGCAATCCGTAACCACATAAAAAAACCTCTCTTAGAAAAAAGAGAGGAAAGTTTGAGCGATGAGGATTCTTTATTATATTAACCTTGCTCTCTTATATATTCATTAAACTTTATGTTAATATAAGTATTAGAGATTACGGGGGATTTATGAACTGCTCTTTGTTATTCGATCGGGCAAGAAGCCTTTACACATCGCTTTCTTATAATGACAAATACGGAAGGGCAAAAATTCCGTTCAGATATTTTCTTGAACTTACTTACAGATGCAACCTCAATTGCCCGTACTGCTATGTCGGCGATGAAAGAAAAAAGCAGGAACTCAGTACTGATGAGTGGAAAAATGTTATAGACCAGCTTCCTTTCTACTCCATTGCAACCCTCGTAGGCGGGGAACCCCTTGTAAGAAATGATTTTATCGATATCTTGGCATACACATCCAAAAAAATTATGAACAAAGTCCATGTTGTCTCAAACGGAGTTTTAATAAATGATGAAATTATTAAAGCATTTATAAGATATAAGCTTCTGCTTTTATCCGTTTCTCTGGACGGCTGGGGCAGAACTCACGACCAAAACAGAGGTAAAGAAGGGATTTTTGACAAAATTGTTTCAAATCTTGAAAATCTTAAGTCACAAAAGAAAAACCAGATGATTGATATTAAAACAATTGTCTTGAAAAACAATCTTGATGATTTACCGAAGTTGTATAAATATTGTAATGATAAAGGTTTTGAGTTCTTTTCCGTATCATTTTTAAGAAACAACCACTGGAAACAAAACTCCGTTCTTCAAGATAGTTTCATACCCGAATTTAATGAAAATTATCCTGTAGAACCGTATTTTGATATGGAACACTTTAAAGAAATCTACAAAGAGCTTGAGAATATACAAGGAAAAACAAAAATCCGGTTTTCGCCCAAATTTGAATATTCCGAAAATCCGCTCGGAGCAATTGAGAGATTTTTTAACACCCCGAAAGACACTCCGCTCAGTGAAATTTATAAACCTTGTATCTATCCGTATAATAACATGATGATTAATCCCGAAGGCTTTGTTTACCCATGCCTGTCTCAAAAAATCGGGAATGTAAAAGACAAAAGTCTGAAAGAATTATTTAATGCACCTCACTATTGCTGTTTTCGTAAAAATCTTAAGGCTTCAGGCGGAACGTTCGGAGCATGCCAGATGTGCTGCGAGCTGGAAGTTAAATATTAAGTTTTTTTACAAAAATAGCTAAAATCCATGAAAATTAGGCAATTTTTTGAGAAGAATTATCTTTATATATTTAGTTAGGTTTATAAAGGTTTATTGTCGTGACACAAATTAATCCGAATATTAATCCGAATTTATATAATAACTTACCCCGGGGTAACGCACCTCAGCCTGTTCGTATACCTAACTACTACTATGTTCCGGATAACTTTGAGCCTAAAAGTGTCAAAGAGGTCATGGAAGAAAATCCTATGTATGACATGTTCCTTAAACCTTTTATTGAACATCCGGTTGCTGTTTTAGGCACCTGGCTCGGTTTAGGAGTCGGATTTGATGCTTATTCAAAAGCTTGCGGGGGTAAATATGAAACAAGCCTTGTCGGAAAAGCTGCAAAATTTGGAGATAGTATCCAACAATCAAAACTTATCCAGAGCAAGCCTGCTCAATCTGTTATCAAAGGGTTAGGCTCAATTAAAAGCGCAGGTGCAAAAGTCGTTCAAAACAGTGCTCTTTTAAGAGCCATGAAAAATACACCTACCATGCCGGAATGGAGTATGGTTAAGTCGCAGATGTTTAATCAGAAGCAGGAAGTAGTTCAGGATTTTATAAGAATAACTGATGCATTAAAACTCGGCAGTGCAGATGCACCGAAAATGAAAGAAATCGGTTTGAACTCCGCAGAAAAAAACATGCTTAAAAAAGTATTTAATGTAAATAATATCTCCAAAATACCTGAAACAAATGCGGTTAATCAGGTTTTGCTTCACAGATTAGGCAGAACTCCGGAACAGATTAAGAAAATTCAGGCTTTAGGGGGGAGTGAAGCTACTGCTGCAGTGAAACGTGAAATCCTGAAAGAGATGGGATTAACAACGGATAAACTTAAATTTATTAAGGAAGATGTTTTTGGTAACAGCATTGATGATGTTATAAAAGCAACTCAAAAAGTTAAAGGCAAGGTCAGAATGGGAGCCGGTCATTACGGTTGGATGGGCCCCGGAACCAAGCTGTTTGAAAGAACCATCGGCTGTGACGAAATTTATAACAAACTTCACAGTATGTCCGGAGGTGCAAAAACCGCCACAGGCAGATTCACATCAAAACTTATGCAGATGATTCACAGAGGTCTGACATTCGGAGGCGGTAAACTCGGAGCTTTGATTTTTATCGCACCGCTTCTTGTTGAAGTCGGCATGAATGTCAAAAAAGCCGATAAAGACCAGAAAGTCGGGACAATAGCAAACGGATTAATGGAAAATATCTCCTGGGTATTCACCTTCCCGCTTGCATTGAGAATGATGCACTCTCTGGGCGGTGTTAAATATGCCGGAATGACTAAAGACCAAGTAGAAAATTACAGAAAAGCTCTGGCAAACTTTAATAATAAAGCAAAAGCCGGAGAATTCAAAACAAAGCTTGAATATAATAAAGCCAAAACAAAAATTAAAGATATGCTGAAAGTTGATAAACAAAACATATTTACAAAAGGTATAAGAAAACTCGGAAGCTTCATGACAATGGACTTAGAAACATTTAAACCGTACAGAAGTTCAAATATTGCAGCAAACGGGTTTAGAAAACTCCCCAACATGTTTAGAAATATTGCAGGAATACCTATGAGATTCGGTATATGGGGTGCAATTTCAATGGGTGTATTGGGAGCCGCACTTACAAAATGTACTACCGCAATTTTCGGCAAGTCCTATGATTCAATGAAACAGGACGAAAGAAAAGAAGAAAAGAAGAAACAAAAGCAGTTTCTAAAAGATGATTTGAATGACAGATTGTATAAAACTGCTCAAATGAAGGCTACATCCGCTGCTACAGCATCAACACCCAAACCGCAGCAAAACAGACAAGCCTACGCCTCAAGAGGTATCAATGAATACAGCAGTTTAACTCCTCAAATCCAAAAGGAAGAAACTACGGATAATTATACTTACATTCCGTCTCAGGAAAATATTATTCCGTCACCGATAAAACCGGACAAAACAGATAATTATACATACATGCCTTCACAGGAATGCACCATAAAAACAGAAAACACAGACAGCAGTGCAAAAAGAAGATATATTCCTTCTCAGGCAGCAGCAAACATACAAAAGAATTTTGACAATTCCGGCTTACAGGCAGCTCTGGATAGAGCTCAAAGAGCAGAGGACAGAGCCTTAAGAGTTCTTGCCGGAAATTTTGACGGAATATAAACATAAATTTTACAAAAAATCCGATTAACCCAGTTAAAACTACTATATTTAAAGGATTTCAAAGAAAAAAAAATGTAGTTTAATATATCTAGGATACTAGTATATAATCGGAGATAATTATGGATATATTTGCAGTCATAGGCCTGTTTTTCGGCATTACAATGATTTTAATCGGACAGGCTATGGAAGGCGGTAATATAGGTCAGCTTTTGCAGATTACGGCAGGTTTTATCGTTCTCGGCGGTACAACGGGTGCAGTTCTTTTGAGTTTTCCGCCCAAAACCCTCTTATCTGCCATAAAAATGCTCAAAAATGTCTTTATGCCGCCAAAAATTGATTTTAATGCTTTGATTACGGAAATCGGCGGGTTTGCAACAAAAGCCAGAAAAGAAGGAATTATTTCACTTGAAAAAGAAGCTTATAACGCATCCGATTCTTTGTTGACACTCGGTCTCGGAGCTGTTGCCGACGGTACCGATCCGACATTAGTCAGAGAGATGATGGAAAATCAAATCGAACAGGAAGAAAATTATGTTAATAATGCCGCAAAAGTATTTGAATCATTCGGCGGTTATTCTCCGACATTAGGTATCATAGGTGCGGTAATGGGCTTAATTCAGGTTATGCAGAACCTGTCCGATCCGTCAAAACTCGGTGCTGGTATTGCAGTTGCTTTCGTTGCCACTATTTACGGTCTGTTTGCGGCAAACCTTGTTATGATTCCGATTAGTACAAGAATTAAGTTTATTTTTCAGGACGTATTTTTATATAAAAACATGATTCTCGAAGGAGTTTTGTCTATTCAGGCAGGAGAAAGCCCGGTATTAATCGAAAGAAAATTACGTTCATTTATACTTGAAGATAACAAGGACGAAAATACAAATGGCTAGAAAAAAGAAACATCCCGAACATGAGAATCTTGAAAGGTGGCTGGTTTCTTATTCAGACTTCATAACTCTGCTGTTTGCAACTTTCGTTGTACTGTATGCACTAGCACAGGTTGATGCAACGGATTTTGCCAAATTGGAAGAGTCTTTGAAACAAGCTTTCAGCCAGGGTGCCATGTTTGACGGCCAGCCTGCCGTATTGGACGGCAGCAGCTCTATTTTTGACCAACAGCAGGCAAATTCTTTCATACCGAGTCTTATGTTAGAATACATAAGCCCCAAATACGAGGAAGAATCTTTCAACGAAATTGAAGAATCCATAAAAGAATTAACGGAAGCGGGTGAATTAGACGGTATTACAACTAAAATGACAGATAAAGGACTGCTTATTACCTTTGATGATAAATATCTTTTTGCTCCCGCCTCAGCATATCTCGATTCAAGTGCAAGAAAGCTTTTGGATAAAGTCGGAGTACTTATTTGTAAGAAATTTGTACTGCATTCTATGCGTATTGAAGGACATACGGACAGTGACCCGATAAGAAGCATACAGTACCCATCAAACTGGGAACTCTCTGCTGCCAGAGCTTCTTCCGTCGTAAGATACCTGATTGACAGATTTAAATTTTCACCTTCGCTCTTTTCCGCAATCGGATATGCGGATACAAGACCTTTAGAAACGGCTATTTCACCTAAAGATCCGGCAAACAGAAGAGTAGAAATTTTAATTGTTAAAAATAAATATAAAAGAATGTTTGAAACAAGAAATGATAATACGCTTAAACTTACCAAAGCGCAGCAGGATGCAATTCAAAAACAACGGCGCCAGGTTATTGCACAGGTGGAAGGCGACTCTATTTCTCCCGCTGCAAGAAAACTGCTTGAAGATAATCAGGCAAGAATTAAAAAACAAAAAAGCGAAAAACTCTCAAAAAGTAATATGGAATTATACGTAAATATTGATAAAGAAACTAATGAGGATGATATGATGCCCTCGATTGAAAGACGCGTTATAAAACTTGATTCAAATATCCCTGAGGATGAGGATTTTGGATTATGATACAATACGCCGTCGGCATGTCACTCGGGCCAACATCTTCCGTGGAAAGCGGAATCGCAGTCTTAGAACTTTCAACCAAAAAACTGATTTATGTCGATAAATTGTTTTCGATGAATGATGTGCAGTTATTTTTTGATAACTATACTTCTCTTAAAGATTCCGTAATATGTGTATCTATTCCCTGGGATAACACCATGCTGGAAGGCAAGTGGCGGGTGCTTTCCAAACCTTACCAACTTATACATTCACACAAAGATGAATTTGTAAACAAAGATAATTGGATGCAAAGATTTTCAACAAGAGGCAGCGAGCTGTTTCTAAATCTAAAAAATGAAGGTATTGATATTTCCAGATTTGAAGTTTATTTGACAAGACAAAAATTTAACCTGTATTCCAATTTCAAAGAACGCTCATCTGCAGACTGCAAATTTTTACAATCAGCATTAAAATTTGAATACGGATTTGAAATGCCTGCAAATATGATGCCTGTTGCACAATTGGAAGCTATTGTCGGTACCTTGCTGGCACAGGAAAAACTTAATGGAAACACCAAAGAAATATTTGAATTCCGGGGTTTATCCGTTCTGAATATTTAAAGCTTTTTGTTTTACTGTTTTCTTTATCTGAATCCGCGGAAAAATTAAAATTTTTCCGGTAAACACTTGGAAACGGTTTCACATCAGATTGTGTGCTATCCCGTACACAGCTCGATATTCACGCACCAGACATCGGATCTGAAAAAGTTCGGGAATTTGCCATTCTTCAAGTTTTCCGCTGCCTCATCTTCTTGTAAACATTTGTAAAAATATCTTAATAATAAAGCAATTTTTTTTATTTAGCTGTATTAATAATATATGAGTGTAGATGTCGAAAGGAAGTAATTTATGGTTCAATCAGTCGATAATAATGTTAACAAGCCCAACTATAACGCAGTAAGAATTAACATAAAAAAGCCTGAATTAAATGTTGGTGATAACACGGTAACAAATGATAAAGGTATTTTTAACGCGGTTGATATAAATATTGATAATCCTACAGTCAATACAGAACCTAAAAAAATATATGATTATCCCGAAGCACAAGAGCTTGTAACTTATGATAACATCAGACAAGTTCCGCTGCCGCAAGGTTTTCATTTTGCATACCAGACAACAAACGTTATTCTTCCCAAGATTGAAAACGAATTAGAAGTGGAAGTTCCGGAAGCTGAAGAAGCAGAGAACACAGAAGAAGAACAAGAAGCAGTTCTGCCGGATGAAGTTGAAGAATTTCTCATGACGGCAGAAACAGAATACCCGCAGGACTTGGCACCTGCTGCGGAAACAACAATTCTGCCGGAAGATGAAGCTGCAAAGACTGTAACTGAAGAAAAAAATATTGCAGAAACCGAAGCTGCCGCTCAAAAAACAGAAACATCCGCTTTGGAAGAAAAAAAAAATAACGACGAAATAAAAGTTCCTTCCCCATCATTTACAAGTTTGGAAGCAGAAAAAAGTGTTCAGCCGAAAAGACCTGAAATTATTCCGGGCGAAGAAATAAAACCGGAAGTGGATATTCCGCTTGTTATATCTAATCTTACAAATAAAGACTTTGATGTCCAGGCTCAACAAATGGAAGAAATTGCAAGAATATCTTTGGATAATCCCCAAAATGCAGTTCCTTATATTGTCAAAGAAGTTTTTGCAAGTTTGATTGATATAACAAAGAAAGACACGAAAGACCTTCCTGCCCCGACAAATGAACAAATAGAAGCAAGGAAGAAAATTATCGCAAACTTTATTGCAATGGAAACGGCTAATTCTCCGCAAACAAAACTCCCGTATAACATAACAGAAAAAGAAATAGCTATCGCGAGCGAAATTTCACCCATGGAACAAGCCGAACGCAACAAAGAATATGCCCTCTATACAATGGCTATTCTGGCAAAAGTTTACACTGATGAAGTTGAAAGACACACAGGAAACATTGTCCCGATGACGGATATTCCGGGAGTATCCGCAACAGTAGATGCATTAAGATATAATCCTAATTCAGGTGTAAAAATAGCCGCAATTGATGCTCTTAGACATATACAAAGACCTGAATACAAAGAAGAATTAACAACACTCTATACTCTTGCACAGGCAGATACAAACCCGCAGGTATCATTATCTGCATCAAGAGCATTACAAGGAATACAACAACAATAACAATTATTACTACACACAAAAATGCGGGTGACTTTAAAAAAGTCACCCGCATTTATTTACACAATTTATTCTGAAACAGGCTGAATACATTTTTTCTCTGCACATTCTTTTTTTCTTTGTTCAAAACGCTGGCGCCCTTCTTTCTTCATTTGTTTCAGGATTTTTTTCTGATCACGCGTTAATATGGATTCAAATTCTTTCATATTTTTCTTTCTTATCACTCCGGCTTGCTTTTCCAAATCCTGAATTTCTTTGTCTAAAACCGCCAGTTTTTCTTCCTGTGCCCATGTCGCCAAACGTGAGCGTTTTACCATTTCAGCCTCTTGTTTTTTAGCCATAAGCTGTTCCATTATCGGTTTCATCTGCTGATGCGCTTTTAAACGAAGCTCTCTTGCTTCTGTCTTTTGAGCTTCCGTAAGCCCGAGCTTCTGTTCAAAAGCAGCTTCTCTTGCTTTGCGAAGCTTTATCATTTCTTCTTTAGAAGGTCTTTCTCTCTTTATACCCTCATTTGCAGGAACAGTAGACTCTACCGCCTTATTATCTTCATTAACCGCTTTTGCGTTATCTACCGCTGCCGCATATGATACGGAGGATAACAAGCATAAACCACACATTAAAATTGCTAATTTTTTCATAAATATTACCTCACTTACAATAAATCTTCTAATACTGATGCTAATTCCTTTTTTGCATTATAAATCCTGGATTTAATTGTGCCTACAGGACATTTCAAACGTCCCGCAGCTTCTTCGTACGTACATCCGTATATTTCACATAACATAATTGTTTCTTTTAATTTCGGTTTTAAATTATCAATTGCATTAATAATCCTTCTTTGTCTTTCAATACCGGAAGCCTTATCTTCCGGAGTCATTTTATTATCTTTAATTGTATTCATTACAACTTCATCACTGACAGATGTTTGGCTGTGCTTAAATGCAGAAGATTTCAGAAAATCTTTTGATGTGTTTTTTGCAATTGTATTTACCCAGCTTTTGAAACTCCCGCGTTCTTCATATTTATCACGGTTCTTCCAGAGTTTTATAAAAACTTCCTGTTCCAAATCTTCGTTTTCTTGTTTTGTTATTAAACGTATTATATTTTTTACGTTTTGTTTGTTTGCTTTAATAATTTCGTTAAAATCCATTAATCCACCATTAACAGTCCGTAAGAATCAACGGGGAATCCCAAATCCTCCGCAGATAAACTTTCACCATAGCGCAAAGTATCCATTAAATCATCATTATTTGCGGCAACACCGAATGTTAATGTTGAAAATACCAACAGCATTAAAACACAGGCTGCTTTAAAAGCCTTTCTACGCTGCTTGTTTCTTTTTGCCAGATAATGGAATTTTACTTCACCTATAAGTTCAGAAACTTTTTGCATTTTTTCGTGTTCCTGACGGCACTCTTCACATTCTTCAAGATGCTTTTCCAAAGAGTCGGCATTCGAAAATACAAACAGTCCTTCATATTTTGAGCATTTATTTTCCATGATTTACCTCTATATTAGTATAACGAAAAATAAAAAATTTTGTTCAATTAAAAATAGCTTATTCATAAATATTAAGTTTTGTAAAAATTTTTCTTAAAAATAACAAAAAAAAAATTTTACAGGTTTTAAAAACAGTATAAAGCTCTCTCTTCTTATTTAAACGGACAGGCCTTGATTTTACAAGGTCTTTTTTTTATGTACTTATACCAATCCTGTAATATTATCCCTTGTGATTACTGCATCGTAATTTTTGTAACCTAAAATATGCTCAATATTATTTGAATGAGAGCCGACAATAAGTCTGCATTCCTGTGAGTTATAATTCACCATGCCTCTGGCAAATTCTACATTGTTTTCATCCATAATAGATACGACTTCTCCTTGTTTAAAGTCGTTTATGACACTTAAAATTCCGATTGGCAAAAGACTTGAGCATTGCTCAAGTATTGCTTTTTTAGCACCTTCATTTACAACAAGACCGCCTATAATATTTGTTGCATAACCAATCCAACGTTTTTTGTCAGGCAAATTTTCATTGGTAGGCAGAAACATCGTACCGATTTCTTCTTTATTAAAAATTTTATCAAGGACATAAGGTATTTTGCCGTTTGCAATGAGAACTTTTCCTCCGAAACGTGTAACGAGTTTTGCGGCCTCAAGTTTTGTTCTCATACCGCCACGGCCGCCTTCAGAAGCATCAGCACCCAATGACATAATTTCATCGGTTACACCGTTTACTTCCTTGATAAATTCGGCATTAGGATTTTCTTTCGGATTAGCAGTATACAGGCCTTCAACATCCGATAAGAGTATGAGTAAATCCGCATCCAATTCGCTTGCAACAAGTGCAGAAAGCTTATCATTATCGGAAAAACATACTTTCATTCCAGACATTATGGCATTCATCTTAATTGTAGATACAGTATCATTTTGGTTAATAATAGGAACAACACCGAATTCCAAAATCTTATTCAGAGTGGTTCGAAGACTCAAATACCTGTATCTTAAAGAAAAATCATCTTCTGTTAATAGAATTTGGGCAATGGGTATGTCATAAATCCCGAAACCGTTTTCATAAAAAGACATCAACCTGCTTTGACCAACTGCCGCACAAGCCTGCTTCACTCCATCCTCTGCCGTAGAATCAAGATTAAGTTTCTTTTTCCCGAGACCGACCGCTCCGGAGGTCACAAGAATGACTTCTTTTCCGCTTTTTACTAGCTTGGACATATCCTCAATAAACGAATAAATACGGGAAATTGCAACTTCACCGTCCTCATTTCGTAAAACATTTGTCCCGAGTTTTATTACAATTCTTTTTACGTCAATAAATTCATCTCTGTTCATTTTATATACCCATAGCTTTTAAAACATCACTTAATTCAGCGGAAGTCTTTTTTACATCCGAATTAGAAAATTTAATTGCGTTATCGGGATCCTTTAGTCCGTTACCCGTAAGTATACAAACTATATCTGCACCTTCTTGCAACAGCCCTTGCGAATGAGCCTGAATAAGCCCCGCAACCGATGCCGCACTGGCGGGTTCACAAAGAATTCCCTCCGTTGCTGCAAGCATCTTATAAGCTTCCACAATTTTTTCATCGGAAACACAGCCTATTTTACCTTTACTTTCATCTCTGGCGGTTTCTGCCTGCTTCCAGCTTGCGGGATTTCCGATACGAATTGCGGTCGCCAGAGTTTCGGGATTTGGTATTCTTTCCCCACGTACGATTGCGGCAGAGCCTTCAGCCTCATATCCCATCATTTTAGGTAAATTTTTGATTGTACCTTCCGAAAAATATTCTTTATAACCTTTCCAGTATGCTGTAATATTTCCGGCATTTCCTACCGGAATAAAATGATATTCCGGAGCTTTGCCCAGAGCATCGCAAATTTCGAAAGCTCCGGTTTTTTGTCCTTCAATTCTGTACGGGTTAACCGAGTTTACAAGTGTAATAGGATAGTTTGCGGAAATCTCTCTGACACAATCCAGTGCCCTATCAAAATTCCCTTGTATTGCAATTATTTCTGCTCCGTACATCATTGCCTGCGAAAGTTTTCCCAGAGCAATGTATCCGTCCGGTATAAGTACAAAGGTCTTAAGTCCTGCTTTTGCACCGTATGCAGCTGCAGAAGCCGAGGTATTTCCAGTCGATGCACAAATAATAGCTTTGGCTCCGTCTTCTTTCGCTTTGGTAACAGCCATTGTCATACCGCGGTCTTTAAAACTGCCCGTAGGGTTGCAGCCTTCAAACTTTAAATAAATATTAGCTTCCAGACCGATTTTTTTTGCAAGATTATCTGCTTTTATAAGAGGGGTATTGCCTTCATTCAAAGTAACAACAGGTGTTGAATCAGATACCGGCAAATATTTTCTGTATTTATTAATTAATCCCTGATAATACATTTTATCCTCCCTCTGCAACTCTTATTATACTGTTTACCGTACAATCATTTAATTCTTCCACAGCTTCGCGTATAAGTTTTTCACGACAGCGTTCCGTAATAACCGTAATATCGGCGGTATTATCTGCAGAGACACCTTTCTGCACAATACTTGAAAGACTTATATTTTTATTTGCGCAAATAGTTCCGATTTTGGCAATGACACCTATGGCATTGGGGGCGGTAATTGAAATATAATATTTGTTATAAGTATCTTCAATCTTAACGGGATTAGCCTTAGAATGGTGATTGCATCTCATCATAGGCAGCATGTAGTCCGTATGCCCAAATTCAGAATGTATTGCCAGAATATCACCTACAACCGAACTCGCAGTTGGAAACTCACCGGCACCCGGACCTGACAAAACTATATCACCTATCGGATGTCCGCTCATTTCTACAGCATTAGTTACATAATCAATATGAGCCAGCATACTGTTTTTTGATACCAGCATAGGATGAACTCTCACATCGGCATTATTATTTTCATCAATTTCAGCGCTTGCAATAAGCTTAATTTTATAGCCAAGCTCGTTGGCTTTTGCCATATCTTCTTTTCTTACTTTTGTTATTCCTTCTCTATAAACATTTTCAAGCTTTATTCTTGTTTTAAATGCAATGGTAGAAAGGGTTGTAATTTTATATGCCGCATCAAAACCTTCCACATCACCCGTCGGATCTGTTTCAGCATAACCCAGAGCCTGCGCTTCTTTCAAAACATCTTCATAAGATGCGCCATCTACATCCATTTTTGTAAGAATATAGTTTGTCGTTCCATTCAATATTGCCTGAATTTTTGTAATCTTGTTACCTGCAAGAATTGTTTTAATAGGCATAATAATCGGTATACCGCCCGCAATTGCAGCTTCATAAAGAATAACGCGGTTATGTTCTTCCGCAAAGTTAAACAGTTCTTCGCCATGTTTAGCTAAAAGTTCTTTATTTGCGGTAACAATATGTTTACCGCTCTTAATTGCCGCTTCTATATAATCAAGGGCAGGATGAATACCTCCGATAAGCTCGACAATTACGTCAATTGAAGAATCGTTAACTAATTCATACGGATTATCCGTAAGCATTGAAACCGGAACATCCGCTTTACGCGGTTTATTTAGATTTTTTACCGCAATTGTTACAATTTCAACACTGTCAATCTTTTGAAGAGTTTTATAAACTCCTGTACCGACAGTGCCAAAGCCGATTATACCTATTCGCAATTTCTTCATACAATTCTCCTTCATCGGGTTTTATTATATCATAGATATACGTTGATAGGAAATTAGTTTTATATCATTAGTCCAAATCCAAAACTTTTTGCAAATCGTACTCTACTTTATCAATTGAATTCTTAATTTTTGAATTTTTATCATTCCTTAGCATGTTCGCACATTTAACAATCGACATTCGGGAATTTATTATATAATAATTTTCAGCCCCGTTAGAAAGTTGGATACCGGTATTGCCGATAAAATCCGCAACTTTTTGATTGCAGCCCCGTTTATTTATTATCAGATTATTTCTTTTAGATACTGCTCTTAAAATAGAATACATTAAGCTATTTTCTACCGTAGATGCGGAATCATCTCTCAAAATCATACAATTGGTAACTCTTGCCGGATGAGTTCCAACGAAAACACCGGCAACCCCATCTATTTTTTCATTATTCCGTATAGCTATAAATGCCTGTTCTCTGTCATCAAAACCGGATTTTAAAATATTTTTAAAAAAATCAGAGAAAGCTTTTTTCGGCTCACCGTCATATATTCCATGAACATCATTCGGAAGAATTCTGTCTTTTCCGTTTATTACATTAATACTTCTTCTTATAAAAGGAGCATCCCTGCGGGTTAGTTTATAAATTTCCACCAAATCTTGCTTGTCTTTAGATATTGCAGTTACCGCATATGCAAATTTTGATGCTCTAAAAGCAGTCGGAACAAACCTTGCTCCCGAATTTTCTACACGCATTCTTTTCTCCTTTTCTTATATTAAAACGCTGACAAAAATATTTTTGCTATTTTGTGCTAGGATTAATTTATGATAAAAACAAGATTAAAAATATTTGCGGGAGACATTTTAGGAGCATTAAATTCTGCAATTGTTGCACTTCCGCAGGCTCTGGCTTTTGGGGTTGCAACAGGTTTCGGCGCGAGTGCCGGTGTCTGGGGAGCAATAATTTTATGCTTCGTTGCAGGTATTATCGGCGCCAAAATCCCGTTAGTATCAGGCATTACAGGGCCTGTTACAATTGTTGTTGCCTCTGTTATGCATGCTCTTAATGCCGACATTTCTTCCGTAATTCTTGTTATCTTTATGGCAGGTATTTTACAGATTATATTGAGCCTTACATCACTTCCGGCCATCGTAAAATATGTTCCCTATCCCGTAATTTCGGGATTTATGAACGGAGTCGGGATTATCATTATAATAATGCAGATAAATCCTCTTCTCGGCTGCCCGATTATGTCCAATACCATAAACAGTATAACGGCAGTTTTTCAAAATCTTGATAATATTAACTGCCATGCACTTTTTATAGGATTACTTACACTCTTAATAGTATTTGCCGTTCCAAAAAAATTTAATAAAATTATTCCGTCGCAAGCAATTGCCCTTGTTATTTGTACATTTTTATCCGTAAAGTTAGGACTGAACGTTGACAGAATTTCCGAAGTTTCAGTTAATTTGCCGGCATTAACACTGCCAAAAGCCCATTTGCATGAAGTAATAACATATTTTCACTATGCCGTAATGCTCGCAATTGTTTTATCAGCAGAGAGTTTACTTACAGTTCTTGTAGGAGATTCTTTATTAAAAACCAAAACTTCGTCTAAAACTATGCTTTTAGGGCAGGGACTGGGCAATATGGTTTGCGCCCTTACGGGTTCGCTTCCTGGTTCTGCAGCAACAATGCGGACGGTTGCAGCAATTAATACCGGTTCAACAACAAGACTAACCGCCGTAATAAACCCGGTTATATTAATAATTTTGTTATTTAAACTTTCCGATTTTGTTGCACAAATTCCTCTTGCCGTTCTTGCGGGAATTTTGATAAAAATCGGATACGATATTATTGATGTAAAACTTCTTAAGGTTATTAAGTTTGCTCCGAAAGACGATTTGTATGTTCTCGCGGTTGTATTTATTCTGACCGTTTTTTACAACCTTATTGTTGCCGTAGGAGCAGGTATTACCTGTGCCGCCCTTCTTTATGCGAAACGCACGGCTGACAGCACAAAGCTTGTGCAGAAAACCGTATATGATAAAGATATTGAAAAGATTGAAAAATTACTTGATAAAGATTACAAACACAAAATCAGAGTTGTACATATAGACGGACAATTCTTTTTTGGTTCTGCAACACAATTAATTTCGCAATTTGAAGAAATCTGGGGAACTAAAATTTTAATCCTGGATTATTCTTCTGATGCCTTGCTTGATATTTCAGCCATTTTTGCGCTTGAAGATATTATTATAAGACTTCTTGCCCAAAAAGTCAGAATACAGCTGGTTCTTAAAAACGAGAATGTAAAAAAACAACTTGAAACTCACGGTATTATAAGCCAGATAGGTGAGGATAAAATCTTCTACTCGGAAGTAGAAGCCATAGATTACGCGAAGAATCGATTGAAAGACAAAGCGGAAACACGCAAAAAACATTTCTGGCAATCATAAGTAGCACTTTGGCTCTTCACCTTCAACACCGGCATACAATTCTACATATTTTTTTGCCGGACTGGCATCAATCTTAGCAAACAAAACTTCTTCAATCTGGAAAAATCCGACATCAGCACTCATCTCTACGGAGATTTTAATGGGTTTCTTTTCTCCGTGTTGTATTCTTATACGGTTGATTGCATTGGCGGAATATTTATGAATATCTCCCACACGCGGAGTCGTATTAATAGAAAGCGGTATTCTGGCACGTCCCTTTGTCATATCGCAGCCGTCAGCTATAAGAATTATTCCTGCCTCCGTGGAATGAATTTTTCTGGAAGACATATGTCCGATTATTGATTCAATAACGATTGATCTTATAACTACACGTCTGTGTAAGTCCTCCGGAAATACGTGCAGCAACGCTCTTTCTATAAGCGGTTTGGCAAGAATGACGGACATTTCTTCGTGTCCCTGACGTCCTATCATCATTCCCAAATCATGCATTAAACCTGCAAGAATAACCGCACACATACTGTCCTCAAAAGTTCCTATTTCTTCTGTTTCAAGCGATGTTTTTATACCGCATTCATGCAGAATATTAAGCATTTTTATGGCGTTTGCACATACCTGCCTCATATGTACCGGGCCATGGTCATTGTAGCCTAAACGCTTAATAGAAACATTGTTTGCATAGTCCTGCATCTCCTGCAATTCTTCATCATCAAATAAGTAATGAACAAGCTTTAAGCAGTTAGGGCGGTTCTGCAAACGTTTTAATATCTTTGATTCAACTGAAACTTCTTTTACTGATTTCATAGCTCTATATATATTGTAACATGTCTTGAAAAGAAAATAAACTCCAAATACCCGGGATTTACATCGCAATTTATACTAAAGTAACCCGGAAGCCGTTTCGGACTCTTATCACCGGCAAAATTCCGAAACAAATTTCACGACTGTCCCGAATAATTTTTATAAACCCTGTCATTCTGAAAGTGCAAAAAAGTTAGTTTTTTCATTTTGTTTTACTTATAATATCAAAAGAGGCCAGTCGAAATGATAAACGATTTAACAAAGGGAGCTCCGGTAAAGCTGATGCTGCTATTTTCTATTCCTCTTTTGATAGGGAATATTTTTCAGCAGTTCTATAACATAGCAGATATTATTATTGTAGGCAGAACTCTCGGAATGAAAGCTCTTGCCTCCGTCGGAGCAGTATCACCCTTGTTCTTTCTTATAATGTTTATTGTTGTCGGCTTAACAAGCGGTTTTTCCGTTATTACGGGGCAAAGATTCGGCGCAAAGGATTATTACGGTGTAAGACGTTCCGTAACAATGTCTGCAATATTAAGTTTCGCTTTTACGGCTGTATTCACGTTATTTTGTGCATTGTTTATGAATCAGCTTTTATTTCTTATGAATGTTCCCAAAGAAATCTATCATGATGCTTTCTGGTATACAGAAATAGTTGTTCTGGGGCTCTTTGTCGCCAATTTTTATAACCTGCTTGCAAATATTATCCGTGCACTGGGTGACAGCATGACACCTTTATACTGCCTTATAATTGCTTCCGTTCTTAATATAATACTGGCTCTTATTTTTATTCAGGAATTTCATTGGGGAGTTCCGGGCTCTGCATTTGCACTTGTTTTATCACAGGCAGTGTCGGGTTTGTTGTGTGTGTGGTATGTAAAAAACCATTTTCCTATCTTGCATCTTAGAAAAAACGATTGGATTTTTGACTGGAAAAATGAGTATAATTTTGCCCTGGAACACATAAAAGTCGGAGTTCCAATGGCAGTTCAGTTTGCAATATTAGGTCTCAGCATATTGATTATCCAGAGTGTCTGCAACAGCTTCGGTCCTGACGTAATTGCCGCTTTTACGGCCGCACTGAGAATTGAACAAATTGCGACTTTACCTATGATATCTTTCGGAGTCGCATTGGCATCTTTTGTTGCACAAAATTTCGGAGCGAAGCATTTTTCAAGAATAAGATACGGTGTAAAAAAAGCCTCATTGATAAATGTCGGATTAAGTTTATTTATGGCAGTTATAATGCATTTTTGGGGCGGAGATTTAGTCAGAATATTTATAGGACGCGGAAATGAACATATTGTAGATATTGCTCACGATTATTTGTTCAGAAGTTCTTTATTCTACTTCTTTTTAGCACAAATATTTATTTACAGAAACGCTCTCCAAGGACTCGGCCGAGCTGTAATTCCTATGTTTGCATCAATCGGTGAATTGATGATGCGCTCTTTTGCAGCAGTATTTCTGGCCGTAAGAATCGGATATTTCGGAGTTTTTTATGCGGGGCCGATTGCCTGGGTAACGGCTTCTCTTGTACTTGCAATCGGGTATTATTCAACAATAAAATCTTTTATATATAAAACCCAGCAAAAGCTTCGTCAAAACAAGAACCAAAAAAAAAAAAAATGGTATAATAGTAAT
>CALUPJ010000075.1 GCA_944322555.1 Candidatus Gastranaerophilales bacterium
GGAACTTTATGATAAAAACTTGTCAAAGCACCGCATAAAACAGTCATGGTATCGCCCTGAACAATTGTTGCATCAATTTTATTTTCACAAAAAACTCTGTCAAGCGAGGTCAAAATTCTTGCCTGCACTGAAGATAAAGACTGATTCTCTCTCATACAGTCAAGATTAACATCTGCTTTAAGTCCAAAATATGCAAGTGTCTGATTAGAAAGTTCTTTTTGCTGCTCTGTGTTACAAATTATTACATTAAACCTGTCTGAATATTTTTTCATTTCTAATATAATCGGTGCAAGTTTAATGATTTCCGGTCTTGTTCCAAAAATAAAAACAATATTTTTCATACAAATAATTATACAATAAAATCTTTTTTTGCTATACTAAAAGTTAAGCAAGGAGAGTTTTATTATGCGCCAACGACCACATGAACAAGACAAAAATGAACGCCGTCATAATTTTCTTCCGGTAGAAGAGAATTTGACCGCACAACAGGTAAAAGAAGAAGCCTCAAGATGTCTGCACTGCAAAAACCCGAGATGCGTACAGGGTTGTCCCGTAAACATCAATATACCGGAATTTATAAAGGCTTTAAAAGAAGATGATTTGGAAAAAGCCGGAGATACAATACGGGAAACCAGTATGCTTCCCTCTGTATGCGGCCGCGTTTGTCCCCAGGAAAGGCAATGCGAGGGAAACTGTATATTAGGCATTAAAGGTGAAGCTGTGGCTATCGGGGCTTTAGAAAGATATGTCGGCGATAATACGGAAGCAAAGCGTTCTGAGATTGTTCCGTCCGGCAAAAAAGTAGCTATAGTAGGCTCAGGTTGCGCAGGTATAACTGCCGCTTGTGATTTAAGAAAAGCAGGACATGACGTTACGGTATTTGAAGCGTTACATGAACTCGGCGGGGTTTTAAGATACGGAATTCCTCCTTTCAGACTCCCGAGAACCGTTTTGGACAGAGAGATAAATGCTCTTGAGGAAATGGGAGTTAAGTTTGAAAAAAATGTTATTGTCGGTAAATCCATAACGCTAAAGCAGCTTAAGGAGGATGGATTTGATGCGATATTTATCTGCTCAGGAGCAGGACTACCCAAGATGATGCATATCCCCGGAGAAAATCTGAACGGAGTATTTTCAGCAAACGAGTTCTTAACAAGAGTTAATTTAATGCATGCCAATGAAGAAAATTCTGCAACGCCTCTAAAAATCGGAAAATCCGTTGCTGTAATAGGCGGGGGAAATGTTGCAATGGATGCCGCAAGAACAGCTGTTCGTGTAGGTTTTGAGAAAGTCTATATTGTATACCGAAGAACCGAAGCTGAACTTCCCGCCCGTTTGGAAGAAATCAGACATGCAAAAGAAGAAGGGGTTATCTTTAATTTCTTGCATGCACCGTGTGAAATTTATAATAATGACGGTTATGTTGCGGGCATGAAATTTGAGATAATGGAGCTCGGCGAGCCGGATGAATCAGGCAGACGCCGTCCGGTCGGAACAGGCAGGTATGCGGATTTGGACGTCGATACCGTAATAGTTGCTCTCGGAACAGGTCCGAATCCTATAATTCAAAAATCGGCACATCTTGATGGTTTGGATTTTGAAACCGATAAAAAGGGTTATTTTGTAGTTAATCACGAAACGCGCGAAACGTCTATTCCTATGATTTTTGCCGGCGGTGATGTAGCACCTGTCGGGGAATCAAATGCCATTAATGCAATGGGTGCGGGTAAAAAAGCTGCAAAAGCAATTAATGAATTTCTCTTAAAATAAGTTTACAAAAGATTTATTTTATGATATAGTTTTGATGTACAAGAGTGCTACACGGGAGTTTGCGTAATCTCATCAGACTCCTGTAAAGTAAATGAAGAGGGCTTTTTAATGCTTATAGAAAAATATTTGGAAGTTGTTGTAAAACAGAGAGGATCTGACTTACATATTTCGGCAGGACTTCCGCCCGTTGTTCGTATAGACGGTAATTTGCAAAGAATGGATGTTCCGGCTTTAAAACCGGAAGAAGTAGAATTGCTGCTTTTCCCGATGCTAAATAAAGAACAGAGACGTAAACTTGAACAAGACTGGGAACTGGACTTTTCATACGGTATTCAAGGGCTAAGCCGTTTCAGGGTTAATATATACAAAGACAGAGGCAACTATGCTGCCGCATTCCGTGTAATTGCATCACAAATTCCGTCTTTTAAAGAATTAGGGTTGTCCGATACAGTCAGAAAAATTGCGGAAAAACCGCGCGGATTGGTACTTGTTACAGGGCCTACAGGTTCCGGTAAATCTACTACATTAGCCGCAATGATTAACTATATTAACGAAACGCGTTCCGAGCATATTTTGACAATTGAGGATCCTATTGAATTTATTCATCCGTCGAAACGTTCTATTATTCATCAGAGGGAATTGGGACAGGATACAAGAAGTTTTGCGAATGCTCTTAAATCAGCTCTTCGTGAAGACCCTGACATTATACTTGTAGGTGAGATGCGTGACTTGGATACAATAAGATTAGCATTGACTGCTGCAGAAACTGGGCACTTGGTATTCGGAACTTTGCATACGTCTTCCGCGTCACAAACGATTGACCGTATTATTGACGTATTCCCGGAAGGTCAGCAGCAACAGGTCAGAGTTCAGCTTTCGAACTCTCTTGTAGCGGTATTTTCACAGACTCTTTTACCTCTGCTTCAGTCAGACGGAACAAAGAGCGGTCGTATTATGGCACAAGAAGTTATGCTTGTTATTCCGGCAATTGCAAACTTGATACGTGAAGCAAAAGCGGCCCAAATATATTCAACGATGCAGACAAACTCAGGCTTCGGAATGCAGACTCTGGAAATGGCTCTGAGAGATTTGTATATGAGAAAGAAAATTACTCTGGAAGATGCACTTGCGCGTTCAAGCCGTCCTGAAGAGTTTAAGCGGGGCTTACAAAATTCATAACAGATAAAATGCGGGGAAGCCCGCATTTTTTATTGCTAATTGTAAGTGTTTGTAATACAATTATTATGTAATTATGCTTTATAAAAGGAGGAAGCTATATTATGGAAACTTATGGAATTGAAAAATTGGGTATTATAGGCCCTAAAGCCGTTTATCGTAATTTAAGCCCTGCACAATTAACAGAGGCTGCTTTGCGTTTAGGAGAAGGCTCTTTGAGTAATACAGGTGCCTTGGTAGTTACTACGGGAAAATATACCGGACGCTCGCCAAAAGACAAATTCATTGTTGACACGGAATCTATCCACAATGATATTGCATGGGGTAAAGTAAACAGACCTATCAGCAGAGAAAGATTTAATTCTATTAAAGGCAAAATAGCCGCTTATTTACAAAACCGTGAAGTATTTATTTTTGACGGTTTTGCAGGTGCTGATAAAACTTACACTCAAAAATTCAGAGTAATTAACGAATTAGCAAGCCAAAACTTGTTTATTCACCAATTATTAATCAGACCAACAGCCGAAGAACTGGCAAGCTACGGTGAACCTGACTACACTATCCTTTGTGCTCCGGGATTCAAATGTGATCCTGAAGTAGACGGAGTAAATTCTGAGGCTTGTATTGCTATTGACTATGAAGCTCATGAAATTATTATCTGCGGTTCAAGATATGCAGGAGAAATTAAAAAATCCGTATTTGCAACTATGAACTATGTAATGACAAAGAAAAATGTTCTTCCGATGCACTGTTCTGCAAACATGGATCCTGAAACACATGAAACAGCAGTATTTTTCGGGCTTTCAGGAACAGGAAAAACAACTTTATCAGCTGATCCTAACCGTAAATTAATCGGAGACGACGAACACGGTTGGTCGCCTGACGGTGTGTTCAATTTTGAAGGCGGATGCTATGCAAAATGTATTAACCTTTCCGCAGAACATGAACCCGAAATATATAATGCCATTAAGTTTGGTTCGCTGGTAGAAAACGTCATTATGGATCCTGAAACAAGAGAATTTGATTTCAATGATGGTTCTTTGACGGAAAATACCCGTGTAGGTTATCCTATTAACTATATTGATAATGCTCAAATACCTTCAAAAGGCGGAATTCCTAAAGTTGTTATATTCTTGACGGCAGATGCATTCGGTGTATTGCCTCCGATTTCAAGATTGGATAAGAATGCTGCAATGTACCACTTCGTAACAGGCTTTACATCAAAGCTTGCAGGTACTGAAAGAGGTGTAACAGAGCCGCAGCCGACATTCTCAACATTGTTTGGAGAACCGTTTATGCCAATGGATGCATCAGTTTACGCTAAAATGTTAGGCGAAAAACTTGAGCAGTATGGTACAAAGGTATATCTTGTAAATACCGGCTGGGCTGGCGGAAGTGCAGCATCCGGTGCTAAACGTATGAAATTAGCATATACAAGAGCAATGGTAACGGCGGCATTGAACGGTTCATTTGACAGTATTGAATTTAAGCATCACGATGTATTCAATGTTGATTATCCGACATCTTGCCCGGGCGTTCCTGATGAAATGCTTGACGCAAGAGGTATGTGGGCTGATAAGAATGCATACGATGCAGCTGCAAATAAGCTTGCACAGATGTTTGCGGATAACTTCTCCAGCAAATATCCTAATATGCCTGCTGAAATTGTTAATGCAGGCCCGAGAGCAACAGCTAACGTATAGTTTGTATAAAACTTATAAAACAGACTCT
>CALUPJ010000076.1 GCA_944322555.1 Candidatus Gastranaerophilales bacterium
TTTACACCGGGAGCAAATAATGCAGATGTTACATATAATTTCCCGATTTTATCATCAGCCATAACAACATAAAGTCTTACGTTCTCAAATTCCTGTTTCCCGAAAAAGCCGACAACTCTCATTTTCATTTTTTCTACATCGGATTTTATCTCGTCAATTGAAATCGTCGGTATATCCAACGCATTTATCTTTTTATTATTTTCAGTTATTATCCAATTCATAAATACCTTCTTTTTACATTTCAGTTAATTAAAACCCTGCAACTGCAGCCAAAATCATTTTAGTAAATCCTTGCGGCATATAAATACCTGTTATAAAAGCGGCTGCCAGCATTAGAATTTGAGGCAGGTACATATTCCAGCCGAAATCCTTCGGTGAAATATCTTCCGTCTTTTCGGAGAAAGTCATTTTGATAACAGCTTTACCCAGGCCGTATATAATAATTGTCAGTAACAGAAGAAACAACCCGCACAAGATAAAATGATTTTTCATAAACATTGACTTTATCATCAAAAATTCACTTATAAACAATACAGACGGCGGGAACGCTGAGATTCCGAGAAACGATATAATCCACAGCCAGCCTGTTTTTCTATCCGTTTTCAAAAGTCCCGTTACGGATTTTATTTTTTTTGTCCCGTACAATTCCAATATATTGCCTGAAGTCAGGAAAAAGGAGGCTTTTATTAAAGAATGCCCCACCAGATGAATCATTGCGGCAAGCATGCCAATACCGCCAAGTGCCGTTCCTATTGCCAGAATGCCCATATTTTCAATTGATGAATATGCCAGCATTCTTTTGTAATTGTTTATATGATAAACGAACACTGCCGTTATAAACAGCGACAAAAAACCCATAACAAGAAGCATTATTCTTGCATACCCGTCACATCCTGCAAAAACCGTAATCCTGAAAACATTTAATATCATAAGAAACGCCGAATTAAGAAGCGTTGCCGATAATAATGCGGATATAGGACTCGGAGCTTCGGCGTGCGCATCCGGCAGCCAGAAATGTACGGGAGCAAGCCCCATTTTCGTACCTATTCCAAACAAAATAAATACAAAAGAAAGCTTTAGCCAGAAAGGATTAAACAATTGAGCATTATTATATAAATCATTATAGAATAATGTATTCAAATTTCCTGTTGCAATTGTAAGAAGAATAATCCCCACAAAAGCCAATGCAATACCTATTGAACAAATAAATACGTATTTCCAGGCAGCTTCAATCGAATGTTTTGTTTTATGAAAATAAATCAAATATGCACTCGCTAAAGTAGTACCCTCTATAAAAACCCAGGTAATTCCCAAATTTGTACTCAAAACGGCTCCCGTCATAGAGAATACAAAAAACAGCATCATATAAGTATAATGCCTGATTTTGCGAGTCAATTCTTCGTTATTTTTAAGATATCCGTTATTATAAATTGCAACTGCCAGGAAAACAACAGACATAGCAATAAGAAATATCTTATTTGTATCATCAACAGCAAAGAATTTATTACCGCTCCACGCCGGCAGAAAATCCATATTGAAACACAAGGCCAGAGAAACAACAAAATGGATTATTGCATATAAATTCACCATAAGATTGTTCAAAAACTTTTTCTTAAATATAAACAGTATCAAACACGCTAAAAGCGGAAATAATAAAATTAAATTAATCATTGTATTCATAGTCCTTTAAATCAGATAATTGTGAAACTTCCAAATCTTCAAATTCGTTATTAATCTCTTTAACGAGCATTCCAAGAATAAATACCGCAATAAATATATCAAGCAAAACACCGAGATTTACAATAATCGGCATTTCTTTAGCAACAGAAAGAGATAATAAGAAAATACCGTTTTCCATTGTTATAAAACCTATTACATTGGAAAGAACTTTATGTTTGATAGTAATCAGCCACAAACTTGTAATAATAACCGCTATAGAAACTCCGAAATACATTGAATCAACGAGTTTAAACTGCGGAGCATCAATATTCGCAATCAAAATCCCCGCAAAAAGGATTACACTCGAGATAAACAAGCAGTAAAAATGCGGTATGTTTGCATCAGTATCTCTGTGTGCACCCGTTTTTTTCACAACTTTTTTGAGAAATAACGGAATAACAAAAGCTTTTACTATAAGAGTTTCAACAATTACGAATAAAAACCCGATAATATGGGGCATATTTGCCGCAATTGAAGCGGGGCCAGAAATCATTGTCCAGTTAAACCACGGTTCTTTGGCAAATCCTGTCAGACAGACAAAGAATAACAGCCACCCCTGAGCAATAAGCATATTTACATGCGCCGCCAAACGACTTGTTGCCGCAATGTATATCATAGATAATCCCAATAATATTATAAAAATATTTTCCATAATCTGTGTTTTCCTTACTTTTCTCTCTATATTTCAGCTATCCGTTAACAGGGTTCATATTTACTACCATCATTTACCCCTATTTACTCACTATTTACCCCCCTATTATCCTCCGTATATTCTGTATGTAACCAGCGCAAGAATAATCAAAGCCGTAATTGACATAACAAATATAAATTCGAAAACATGCGTCATTCTGAATCTTGCCATAGAAGATTCAACAGTTCCTATAACAATCGCAAGAGCAAATACTATAATCAGAAACAAAGCCAGTGTTTCCCATAACCCCAGAGAAGCAGGAATTATCATATTTGCAATCAGCGCTTCAAAAATGAACATTTTAATTGCGGCACCCCAGGTTATTAATCCCAAATCCACACCGGAATTATCCAATATCATAACCTCATGAATCATAGTTAATTCCAAATGAGTAGTCGGATCATCCACCGGAACTCTGCATCCTTCAATTAATAACATAATAAAGAGCGTAATAACAGCAAGCGCGATTATTAAATATCCGTACCCGCCCGCATTTTGAAGAATCAACTTAAAACTGTCAAATGTATAATTCTGGCTCAAAGCTGCAATTGATGCCATTCCGATAAAGAATGCAGGCTCTACTATTGTAGAAAAGCATGCTTCTCTGGAGGCTCCCATACCTTCAAAGCTGCTTCCCGTATCAAGTGCGGAAATTAATGAGAAAAATTTCCCAAACCCTAATATATATGAAAATATAACAAAAGCAAAAGGTATGTTAATAACAGACTTGCCAAAAGCCAGAGGCACAAACATTGCAGCAAATACTACGGAAGCAAAGCCGGCTATTGGCGCAAATTTAAATACCCATGATGTTGTTTCACTAATAACGGAATCTTTTTTGATAAGTCTCAAAAAATCCCAGACAGGCTGCCAGACACTAACACCTTTTCGACCAGCCCAAAATGCTTTTGTCTTTTTTATAACACCTATCATCAAAAAAGGTACAAATAATAATATCAATATATTTATTAACAAAATAATCATCATTATCCCCCAAAGTACACCATACCGATAATTGCCAAAATCAGAAATATTAAGCCGAATAGAATATATTGCTGTATATTCCCGTTCTGAATTCTTTCAAATTTAGCGAGAAGTTTTTCATCCCATCTTATCAGCGGTTTTACAATATAAGCTTCTTCTATATCTTCTATCTCAAGTTCATAATAAGCCTCTTTTGGGAAAAGTTCCTTAGGTTTCTTAATATGGGAGACTCTTTTAAACAAAGGTTTGAGAGTAGAAATAAACAGATTTGCATAAGAAGATGCCGTATACTGCATATGATTATTCGGTTTATTATAACCGCACCCCCAGGTGGAATGAATTTCAGACGTTCTTCGCATAACAGCTCTTACGGCAAACAAGGCAAGTATAAATATCAGGAACCAGAAGAAGCACCAGCTTATATTGCCCATTAATTCAGCAATAGAACCAAATATTTGATATGAAGCAGCTGTTTTTACATACTGTGATACCGGCATAAGTACAAAACCGATAATATATTGCGGAAACAAGCCTATAAAGAAAGTCAGGAATGCTAAAATTCCCATTGGTACAATCATTACTCTTGTAACATCTTCTTTTACGTCTTCCGCATTTTTGCTTCTGGGATTACCGAGAAACATTATTCCCGATGCTTTTGTAAAGCATAGTATAGCCATAGTCCCCACCATGGCAAGAGCGGCTATTGCAAAAACAAGAGTTAAAAACAAATTTAATTCGGAAGCCGGAATTCCCTGAATCATGCCTGCGTAAATTAAAAATTCGCTTATAAATCCGTTAAACGGGGGCAGTCCGCATATTGCTACTGAACCGACTATAAACATCAAAGCCGTATATGGCATGTGCTTAATTAGACCGCCTAAAGCTTCGATATTTCTTGTATGAGTCTTAAGATAAGTGCTTCCTGCAGCAAAAAACAACAGCTCTTTAAAAATTGAATGGTTTAGAATATGCAGTATACCGCCGGCAAATCCTAAAGAAGCAACAACAGGGTTACCGTATGCAAGCCCGAGCATACCGATTGCAATACCAATTCCTATAATTCCGATATTTTCAATACTGTGATATGCCAGCAGTCTTTTAATGTCATGCTGGGTTATCGCATACAAAACTCCGTACAAAGCTGAAATAACCGCTATTATAAGAAACGTAAAAGCAACGGGTTTTGAAGGAGTTCCGAGCAAGAGAACCATACGCAGTATACCGTAGATGCCGGTCTTAATCATTACTCCGGACATAATTCCCGAAACATGAGTAGGAGCTGCGGGATGCGCATCCGGCAGCCAATTATGAAACGGCACAAAACCCGCTTTTATTCCAAATCCTGTAAATGCAAGGAAAAATATCAAATTAGCAAATTTTGTATTGCCTTGCAGTACGGAAGTAAAATCCGAAAAATCAAGACTGTTTGATTGAATGTTTAATAAAACAAATGCCGTAATAATAAAGATTACCGACAAATGCATATAAATCAAATATTTAATTCCTGATGAAATAACTTCTTTTTTATGGCCTTCAAATATAACGAGAAAGAACGAAGAAAGCGACATAATCTCCCACACTATCAGGAAAAAGAGAGCATTTTGAACAGTTACAACCATAAGCATCGAAGCAATCAGCATCATAAAAAAGAAACAATGAGACGAAACATTCATACCTTTTTCAAGATACGGCTTCATATAACCGTTTGCATAAATGCTTCCCAAAAAACTCATTACCGAGATTACAATTAAAAAGAAAGCGGACAGTGTATCTATTACAAAATTCACTTCACCCAAAACAGGGGACATATAAAAACCTTGTTTAAGCGTAACTCCTGTAAGCATGACTGCCGCCGCCGGCAAAAGCATTAAAGCCGTTGACAGAAAAGAAAATATCGAACAAACTTTAAACTTCCGGCTGTCTTTTACAACTATGGAAACCAAGGCACCGAGAAGCAGTAAGCCTAATGATAAAAAATAAATTTTCATAACTATTTACATTCCCAAAACTATTTTACTGATTTTTCCAAATACTTTTATATTGCTAACAAACAAAAATTTCAAGTAGTAAATAAAATTTAAAAGGAAAAGCCGGACTTTTTGTCCGGCAAAAGGATAGCCCGTGAGAGGCTATAAATTTCCGTTAATGCTCAAGTTCGGATAATCTTTTCTCAAGCATTTTATTCTGCTCCTGCAGCTCTTTTATGGTTTTTTCCTGAGCTTCAATCCGCTTATTAATACTGCTGATATCTTCCATTACATCTGTAATTTTTTTATCAAGTTCTTTAACAGCATTTATAAGGGCATAGAACATATCCTCAAAGCGGATTCTCAAATATCCGTCTTCCCCTTTGATAACAGCATCAGGGAATACTTTTTTCAAATCCTGTGCTATTACACCGACATGCGGGGTTTTGGCTTCGTCTTTCTTAAAGGTGTAATTGAAAACTTCAAGCTTTTTGATTTTGTCTAATCCGCCTGTAAACTTTTCTCCGACATTCTTTAAACGACGGTCAGAGGGTAGCACATTTTTTCCTCCCCCTAAAGGAATATTAACATTCTTTTTGACTATAGCTAATGAATTATTCGAAAGATTTTTGCAAATTACACCAAAAAAACGACCGTTACCAATCATATTGCCACTGCAGCCCGGCGAACTACAAGCAAATGAACCACTTTCTCTATTTACAATTGTTTCTTTATCAACAACCAATCTACCTGGGATATAAACAGTATCATCTTCAGAACCTATTATTATCTGATGTTCTGCATTTGTCTGTACTGAATCCCCTATTGCTACGGATCTTTGTTGTTCCGCACGCGCAAAACATCCTACAGCTATTGCTCTATAAGCGGCTCGAGCATCTTTGCCAATTGCAACACTTTTTCCATTAGCCTCTGAAGCCGTACCAACTGCAACACTTTCAGAATCTGTTGCTGTTGCACTATTACCAATAGCAACAGAAATCCGGGCATTATTTGCTACTGTTGCCATACTGCCAATTGCAATATTCATATCTCCTCCAATTTCCGTATTAGGACCTATTGCAATACTGGCAAAAGCATCTTGACCTAAAACTTGGTTTGTACCAAATGCTACAGTATTGCGAGGCAGTACTGCTACATCTGAAAATCCGACTCTGTTATTTTGGGTATCCATTGTCAATGATAGCATATTATTAACCCCGCGCTTTCCAAAGCCGATTTGAGACTCATTTCCGTTTGATTCTATATA
>CALUPJ010000077.1 GCA_944322555.1 Candidatus Gastranaerophilales bacterium
TGCAACAGAAGCTTTAACATCAGCAGAAGGGAGCATTTGAGCATTTGTACTCATTGCTCCTGTTATTAATATTAAGGATGTTGCTATTAGTTTTTTCATTTTGGTTACTTAGTTACTTCTCTAAGACATATTATTCGTTAATTGAAGAATATTGCTTGAAGAATTAATTATTTTTGAATTAGATTCGAATGCCCTTTCTGCCTTAATCAAACCTACAAGCTCATCAACAATCTGGACGTTAGAGCCTTCAAGCATTCCCTGTTGAATTAAGCCTAAGCCGTTTTGTCCGGGTGTGTCCTGAACAGGGTTGCCGGAAGCTTGTGTTTCTTTATAGAGATTGTGTCCGATTGATAATAAACCCGACGGGTTTTGGAACTTAACGAGTTGCAGCGAACCTACAATTGATTGCTGCGTCTGACCGGGAAGTGTTACGGAAATATTACCGTCCTGTGTAATCGTAATTTCCGTTGCATCACGCGGGATTGATACAGAGGGCTGAATTAAAAGCCCGTCATTGGTACATAATTGGCCTAAAGAGTCAACTTGCAGACAGCCGTCACGGGTATAAGCAAGAGAGCCGTCCTCTTTCATTACCTGCAAAAATCCTTCGCCTTCGATTTCGATATCCAATTGACGTCCTGTGGAAATTGCAACCCCCTGTGTAAATACACGTGTAGTAGCGGCTGTTTTAACACCGAGTCCGATTTCAATACCTACGGGCTGATAAGTTCCCTGATTCATTAACGCACCGGGAGTTCTTACCGCCTGTGATAATAAGTCTTGAAATTCTATTCTTGACTGCTTAAACGCCGTTGTATTAACGTTTGCTACGTTGTTTGCAATTACGTCAAGATAATTCTGCTGTGCTATCATACCTGTTGCTGCTGTTGTTAGTGCTCTTAGCATGTTTATTTACCTCTTATCTGGTTTAAGTTCTTAATCTTCCTACCGAGACTGCCGTTGTCAGCATATCTCCATTTGTACTTACAAGCTTGGTCAAGCTTTCATAATTTCTTGTTGTATTAATGGTATTAATCATTTCTTTTATTACATTTGAATTTGAGAGCTCAAGCATTCCCTGTTGGATAGTATATTTTTCCGAGCGCAGCTCCGGATTGTTAACTTTGTCTCTCGGTACAAATTTAGCATCTCCGATTTCAAACAAGTCGTCTTTGTCGGTAAAATCCCAGACACCTATGGTTTGAAGCGGAATTTTTTGGTTATATGAGTTAATTTCAATATTTCCGTTTTCCGCAATAACGATGTCTTTTCTGTCTCGAAAAGCGGTTTCATCTTCCATATCATAAGGTAACATTCTGATACGGCGGTTATCTACATCAAGAACATATTCTCCCTGTTTGGTTTTTAGCCAGTATCCTCTGTCTACGAGAAACGAACCGTTTCTCGTATAAGAGATATTTCCTTCCGCATCCTGTATCTTAAAGAAACCGTCTCCTTCTATTGCTACATCATAAGGGTTGCTTGTTTTGCTCAGTGCTCCCTGCGAAAAATCGTGTGTATATTGCATACTCTGACTTCCGCAGCTAATATTGCCCAGATATCTGCTTGTATCATTCCTAAGTATGGAGCCTTCCTGAGAATATACTGCAGATTCCATAACATCTTTAAAACGGAGACAACCCTTTTTGTAACCTACCGTATTTACGTTTGCAAGGTTATTTGCAGTATTGTCATTCATATCCATAAGGGCGAGCATTCCGTTTGCGGCTGATTCAAAACTTCTTACAATCATTAGTTCCTACCTCCGTTTACCACTGCATTAACCCTTTCATTTACCCTTTCATTTACCCCCGACTCTTTCATTCGATCATAGCTGCTTAAAACATTTTTGACATAATTCTGGGTTTCCATATAAGGTGGAATTCCGCCGTATTTTTTAACCGCATTTGGACCTGCATTGTATGCGGCAAGAGCAAGTGACTTGTTGTTGTCAAATCTGTCCATAAGCCCTTTCAGATACTTTGTTCCGCCCATTATATTCTGTTCCGCATCATAAGCGTTTGTTACTCCCAATCCTTGTGCGGTTGAAGGCATTAACTGCATTAGTCCCATTGCTCCGCATTTTGATGTAGCATTAGGGTTAAAGCCCGATTCCTGTTTTACAACGGCTTTGACAAAATCGGAATCAAGCCCGTTTTTGTCGGCATATTTTTCAATTAATTCGTTAATTTCGCTGCGGGAAGTCTCAGACGGGTTTGATTTGCGGGCTACGGAAGAATCAAGAATTTTTTGAAAATCCGCGTCAGGTTTTGCACCGTAAGATATTAATGATTGAAACTGATTTTCAATCATGTTTATACGCTGTAACGTTATGTCCAAGCTCGTAAGATTCATCTTACGTTCACCTTCCTCTTAATTTTACTTACCCGAGTCTTTTATCTACAATCTTTTGAGAAGCTATTCCTTCCCAATAAAAGTGTAATATATATTCCATCAAGCAACATCAATCGAAAGGTTAAAATTTTTTTTCTTTATATAGACCTTTTGGTCTATATAAAATACATATAGTGAAATGCACTGTAAAACAGTATTGTCAATATGTTTTTTATTAAAACTTAACGTAAATTTTTGTTAATTTGAATTTTTTTTAATAAACATGGGAAGCATGGTCAATTGTAAATATTTTTTTGAAATTCTTTACTTGATAAAAAGATAGGATAATTATACTATATACACATACCTGAAAGGAGTGATGGCTGCGGGACTTGGGGAGAGTCAAAGATAGAAAAAAGATAGATAAAAAATAGAAATTTAGAGAGGAAGTTTTATAAAAAATTAATCACAAATCAGTAGTTAAAAAAAGAGATTTAAAAAATTTTTGGGGTAGGAGATTATTGGGTTAAGAAGGTTTTCTTATATAAAGAAAACCTTTTTTTATATGTTATAATTTAAAAGGTATGGGTGAAGAAAAAGAAGTAAAAAGGGTAATCGGTTTGATGTCCGGAACTTCCTGTGACTCAATAGATGCAGGGTTATGTGAAGTTTATCCCGATTTATCAGTAAAATTAGTTAAAGGTATAAATCACCCCTATCCCGAACATATAAGTGCTAAAATATTTTCTGCATTCAGAGACGAACTTTCAATAAAAGACCTTTGTCAATTAAACTTTGCGGTCGGGCAATGTTTTGCGGATGCTGCAAAAATTTTAATCGAAGAATTCGGCAGACCGGATTTTATTTCAAGCCACGGTCAGACGGTTTATCATTATCCGTATGATACTAAACTGGACAATATATCTTTAAAGAGTACTCTTCAAATTGGAGAAAGTTCAGTTATCGCAGAAGAAACAGGGTGTATGGTAATATCAAATTTCAGGGAAAAAGATATAGCCTGCGGGGGGCAGGGCGCTCCGCTTGTATGTTTTGCAGATGAGAAATGGTTTAAAAATGCTCTTGTACAGAATATTGGCGGAATATCAAACGTAACAGTTATTTCTGATGAGTGCGAGACCTTTGGTTTTGATACGGGATGCGGGAATATTATGATTGATTATTGTGTGCAAAAATTTTTCGGACAAAAATTTGATAAAGACGGTGAGATAGCTTCGCGGGGGAAAATTTGCGAAAGCTGGCTTGATTGTCTGTTACAGGATGAATATTATTATCTCAACCCGCCTAAAACTACCGGCAGAGAGTATTTTTCAAATCAATATATAGAAAATATTTTACGGACTGCACCTGAAGATAAAGCGGATATAATTGCGACATTAACGGCATTGACTGCAAGAACAATTGCTCAGGCTTATGAAAGATTTATTTCTTTTCGTTATGACACCGTGATTATCGGCGGCGGTGGAGCGTATAATAAGACAATGATGAAATTTTTACGCGGTTATCTGCCTAAATATGTTCAATTGAAAACTCATGAAGATTACGGTATTTCTAATAATTTCAAAGAAGTTATGGCGTTTGTCCTCTTAGGATATTGTAATTATTATAATATTCCTAATAATCTTCCTTCTTGCACAGGTGCTCAAAAAAGGACAGTGTTGGGCAAAGTGACATATTAATTTATTTATAAATATGTGCCGTTTAGTTGTCATTTAAATAGCAAATTTTAATTTACGACAACAAAAATGTTTCGGTAATCAAAGATTGCCAAAACCTGCTGTTCACATAATATTAAACGGTAGACTAAAGTCTGCCCTGCTACTGTAGACATTATCTACGATACTACCAGTCACGGTAATTTAGCCGGATTCCGCACGACCTACGTATTTATACCGGCTGCAAGCAGCCTTAGGGCGATTTCGGGCGTCTGATTGGCGGTTGCAAGCAGTGTTGCCGATGCATTCTGCAATATCTGCATCTTTATGTACTCGCTTGAGACCTCCGCAATATCGGCATCCTGTATAGTTGAGCGCGAAGATACAAGATTCTCGTACTGGATACTTATTTCTTCAAGCACCGATTCAAGTCTGTTTTCCGCAGCGCCGAATTCAGTCTGCTTTATTTCTATTGCCCTGATACTTTCATCTATATTTTTCA
>CALUPJ010000078.1 GCA_944322555.1 Candidatus Gastranaerophilales bacterium
CTTTCTGCCATTGTTTGAGCATACAAGCCGGAAGCCTGTTCTTTTACAGCACCGAAAGGACCCGCAACCGCTATTGCAGGCAGCTTTTCCCCCTTTCTTTCTTTAGGAATGTACAAATCTCCGGCAAGTGTAATTCCGTATCTGTTTTTAAAGTTTACTTTTTGAACATAAACCTTATCGCTTTTAGCAAAAGTTTTGTCCCAATCTTGAATTTTTGCCATAACTACACCTCCTGTTAGTAATAGTAACAAAATAAAACAAACCAAAAAATTTTTCATAAGTATTCCCCTTATACGCATAACGTGCAAAAATGATTCATAATACAATCCAAAACAACTTTGGCATAAATATCATGCATTCCGTAGAAAATATGCGATGCACCTTCTACTTCAATGACTTTGTTATATTCGGGATTTCGGGTCCAGGAATTCAATGTCTCCATAAATCCCTTAGGGCTTTCCCCCGTAACGGAATCCCTTGAACCTATTATAAATGAACCGTTCGGCTTTATATTATAAAGAGAGTCTGTCTCTCCCCTGCCGCTCAATACAGGGCAATTTTTAAGATTATCCGCATTATAAAAGCCCAAAACCGTATTTGCCGTCATTGGAGAAAATCCGCCAAACATAAACGGCAAAATATCATCTCCTCTGCCTTCTTCAACCCAAGAATTTGCTATATTAAAGCACTTATCAATATTAGGCATAACATCCCACCAGTGCATTATATCAACAGGAGATGAAACTATAAAATAATCAACATACTCGTCGGCAGTATTACCCAAATAATGTATAATTTTATTTGAGCCCAGAGAATGTCCGCCAAGAACGATATTTTTGAATCCCATTTTTTCTTTTGCAAACTTGACGTAACTCTCGACATCTTCATAAACCATATTAAAATCGTCATTAAATACCCCGCAATGTCGTTGTTTACCGATTGAAAAATCGCTGTATGCAAAACAGGAAAACGAATCGTGGGCATGAGCTATTATGCAGGTAATACCGTTTTCTTCAAGCAGCTTTCCTGTTGTATACAAAAGTTCGTTCTGAAACACATTGGAACAAATTCCCGTAAGCATAATAAGTGCCGTATCGTTGCTATTGTCTCCGAATATTGCCCCTTTGAGTTCCAAACCCCTTGGAGTTACCAATTTTAATATTTCCATTGAAGTTTTCCTTCCTTAATTTATACAGTACACTCACGTAAAACCGTACTGTTTTCTTTTTGTCTTTCTACAACTTTACCCCGACAGTGTATAACAGAATCCTCCATTATAATTTTACCTACACTGTCAGCCTTTATAACACCTGATTTCGGATTTTTAACGGAATCTATATGCCCCCTGATATCAGCCTGCACCTCCGAATATTCAAAGCTTAAGTCCGTATTCTCCATTTCGCAATTCACAAGTCTGAGTTTCTTGCAATAACAAAGAGGCTGTGTTCCAATGATTTTACAGTTTATAAATGTAAGATTTTCACTGAACCACCCGAGATACTCACCCTTTACGACAGAATCTTCTACAACAATATTTTTCCCATGCCAGAAAGCATCCTTTGTATCAAGGTTTGAATTCCTGATATGAAGATTTTTCATATACTGAAAAGAATATTTGCCCGTCATATTAAGGTTTTCAATCTCAACATCCTTTGATTCAAATAAAAAGTACATTGAATCAACGGAGGAATTTGTAATTTTAATATCTTTGCACCTCCATCCGAATTCGGGTGAAACAATATGGCAGTTATCAACGGAAATGTTTTTACATTCTCTGAGGCACTTAATCCCCTGAATGTCGCAATCTGTTATTTTACCGTCTTTGCAATACCAAAGCGGAGCTCTTGTTTTTTCGTCCATTGATGAATTTTGTAAAAAGAATTTTCTTGCGTGCCACATAGGATAACGAAGTGAAAAAGAACATTTGTTTACGGAAAAATTTCTACCTTCCTTTAAGACAGATTCTCCGTCCTGCGGTCCTTCAAATTTGCAGTTCAAGACTTCCGTATCTTTTATATTGTACAAAGAACGTTCTTCATCAAATGCTTGATTAAAAATTTTGTATTTCATTTTTTATTCTCCTAAAATTTTTAATACCAACCAAACAAAGTTTTGTTTTATCAAAATCATTCTTCAAAACATTTCCTATTTTTACATTTGTGCCGTATCAGATGTCTGCATCTTTATGTTCCTGTTCGATTTTGTATATTAAATAATCAAGACAGTCTATCTGTCTTTGATTTGTATGAAGTCTGTTAACTAATGTTTTCCGCTGAGCGGATAAAAGTTTTAAAAGTTCATAAATTCTATTGTTTTCTGCAAGTTGAAAAAACTGTATTATAATTTCCTTATCACAGTCTGCATCTTTTAGATTTTGTAAAATTTTATTTTTGTCATCTGTCATAATTTCATTATTTATCATTTTTTAAAAATAGCAAATACTTATATTAAATAATTAAAAATGCTTGACAAGCATAATTAAATAGTATAAATTGTTCTTATGGAAATCAGAGTACTAAAATATTTTTTGGCAGTAGCCCGAGAAGGCAGTATAACGGGAGCGGCTAATTCAATACACCTCACGCAGCCTACCCTAACACGCCAATTGCAGGAGTTGGAGAAAGAGCTCGGGCAAAAACTTTTAATACGCGGAAAATACCGTGTAACACTTACCCCGGAAGGAATGATACTGAGAAAAAGGGCCCAGGAAATTATTAAAATAAAAAAAAAAACGGAAGCCGAATTTCAGGCTATTTCGGATACCATAAGCGGTGATATATACATAGGCGGCGGAGAAACCGATTCCATGAAATATATTGCCGAAATAATAAAAGAAATACAAAGCGAATACCCGGAGATTAAATTCCATATCTACTCGGGTAATGCGGAAGATGTTACCGAAAAACTGGATAAAGGTCTGCTTGATTTTGGTATTTTAATCCAGCCGATTGATTTGTCTAAATATGATAATATAACGCTTCCTGACAAAGATGTATGGGGAGTAATTATGCGAAAAGATAATCCGCTTGCCATAAAGAAATGTATTAAATTGAAAGATTTATCGGAGCTTCCGCTTCTTGTTTCCCGCCAATTGTCCCCGAAATATTCTAAAGAAAGCGGATTTCTTGATTGGTTTGGTGATAAATATAAGGATTTGGATATAAAAGCAACTTACAATCTTGTCTATAATGCAGTAGTAATGGTTAAAGCTGGTGTGGGAAACGCAATTACGCTTGACAAACTTGCGGATACTTCAACGGAAAGTAAGGTTTGTTTCCGGCCTTTAAGCCCCAAATTGGAATCCGGGCTTGATATTGTATGGAAGAAATATCAAATATTTTCTCCCGCCGCAAAACTTTTTTTAGATAAAATGAAAAAACGATTTGTGAATAACAATTAAGCATTTCGTAAACGCTTTCAAATTGTACGAAATCATAACGAAAATAAATCCATATAAAGTTGGAATTATTGAAAGAATGTAAGATATTACAAAACCGCAAAAAATTTTTTTACCGGTTTTCTAATATTTACAAAATGCTAATAAAAGGAGGTTTTTCGTGCAAATAAATAATATTCTAAATATAAATAATAAAAATAATCTCAATTTTCGTTCCGTAAGCCTTGTTCAGATTCCGCGAAAAGCGTTTGCAAATCCTGAAAATATTAAAGAATGCAGTAAATATTTTGGTAAAGCTTTAGATAAAGCGACAAAGGACAAACTTTCAGGTACTCTGGGCAGTATAATAGCATTTCTTTTTTCATCAAAACATCAAAAAACCGCGTATATGTTAGAAAATACATCTTATTATATGGCAAAAAACGCAATGTTAAATAACGGTTATGATTATTCAATTTTCTGGCTGGCTCAAAATACTGACTTGCCGGTAAAGGATGTTATAGACAAAGATTATCATTCTTTTTATGTTTTTACAAAAGAACATAAAGCAGGTTTTATAAATGCATATAAATCAGTATTTAAAGATCTGTTCGATTTTTCAAAAGAGGGGCTGAGAAAATATTCGACGGACAGTAAAATGGCTGCCATATACACTCAAGTGAAAACCGGTGTGAAAATTGATAAAAATATTGCATCAATGCTTGGAGATGAACAAGTTAAAGTTTTCAAGTTAAATAATGTTAATCAAGTAAAGGATATAGTTAAAGATTTGAATGTTTAAAAGAGAAAGAGGTACAATCGTATTGATTATACCTCTTTTTTATTTATTTTTGGAATTCCAAACTCTGTTTTACGGCAAGAACCCTGTTATTCACTCCCAGTTTTTTGTATATATTTGAAACGTGGGCTTTTGTAGTATGATTTGATATACAAAGTTTTTCGGATATTTCATGGTTATTAAGTCCTTTTGCCACAAGATTCATTACTTCCGCTTCTCTTGACGTTAATCGGTTCATTTTAAGCTCCTATCTTCTTCATTTTTACTAAACTTGTGCACAAAATTATATTACATTTGTATAATATTTTTACAATTCTGTCTATAGGACCATGAGCTTATATTTTATTTAATGTAAAAATCGTTTAATGCTAACGGGTGTTGAAAGTCATTATGAGCAAAAACCTGCATTACATAACGCCCCGTTTGATATAGAGTAAAATAATCTGTGTGGTAATATCTTTCATCAAGCATAAGGCGATAGTCTTTTGTCCTGAGAACTTCATTACCGCCTAAAGGTGCCTTATCTGTCATTTTGAATATTTGAACTCGTATAAATTCGTTATTCATTTTTTTAGGTGCTATAAAAAGGTAATATATTCTTTGTCCGGGATGAAAAATTTTTTGGTTGTGCAAAACATTTTCTGAAGTTATTGATTCCGTATTAAAAAGAAGAATACCCCTTTCATAGGTACAGGCAGATAGATATAAAGAAATGCACATTATTATAATAAATCCTAAAAGACGTCTCATTTTTCTAATTGCTTAATTCTGCTATTTACGACACTTAGCATTTTTTCATCTTTTTCCATGCCGGAATACAAATAATAATATTCAAGAGCTTTATCAATCTCTCCGTTTTGTTCATATGCAAGTCCGAGTGAATAGTATGCATAGGGGTAATCAGGTGATAAAGAGATGACTTTCTCAAAGCACCTGATAGAGTCGTTATAATTTTTCTGGCTTGCTAAAACTAAACCTTTATTAAAGTATGCATCGGTATTGTTTTCATCAATGGTCAACAACTTATCATAAAAGCTTATTGCTTTAGCATTGTTTCCCAGAAGTTTATATAAATTGGCAATTTTAAGCATTGTCATTTTATCTCCTGGATTAAATACAACGGCTTTTGTATAAAAATCAACTGCGGCATCGTATTTTTGCTGTTTGTATGCTTCATCTCCCTTTTTCAATAAATCTTCATAAGTAAGAGGAGCTTCTTGAATTTTTTCTTGTTCGGCTATTGATACCTGCTGTCCGGCTGTTTCTTTATTAGCATTTCTAAAATCTCTTAGAGCTATATTATATTCCCTGTTTCCGGGTGCAAGTGATACGGCTTTTTCATAATTAGATAATGCAGGTGCTGCACATCCCATTTTTTCGTTGGCCTGTGCGAGACCGAAATATGCGGAAGCTTCTTTGTCATTTAAATCAATTGCATCTTCAAAGTAAAGAATGGCTTGTCCGAAATCTTGCTTTTCCAGTAAGTCATAGCCGTAAGCTATGGAGGCAGAGGTAAGATTCTGTTGTAATCTTTCATTCGGCTGCTTTTCAAGCAGTGTTTTATATAATTCAATAGATGCAACATAATTATTCATTGCATGTAAAGTTAACGCTTTATTTGCAAGCAGTTCATAGTTATCAGGTTCTGTCTTGAGCGCTAAATCATAATATTTAAGAGCATTTACATAATCCTGTTTTTTATGATAACAGTATGCCAATTCTTTTTTTGTTTCGTTGTTGGAAGAATCCTTTGAGTATGATTTTTCAAAGTTAAACAGTGCAAGCTCATTATTTCCCGTTTTTTTATAAACAAGTCCGAGGTTTCTGTATGCATCTGCATCATCGGGAAATGCGGATAAATACTCTTTATATTGCTCTATTGCTTCTTCGTTTTTATCCATATTCCCTAACAGGTTTGCATAATCAAATTTAAGCGCTGCAAGTTTCGGATTAATTTCAAATACTTTTCGGAAAGTCGTCAGAGCCTTATCGTTTTCTCCCATGTTTTGATACGATAATGCTAACTTTGCCAAAATAGCCTCGTCATCAGGATTATCTGCAAGTGCTATTGCCAGAATTTCCGATGCCGCCTGAAATTGTTTTGTGTCATAAAGAGCCATACCGTAATTTGTATAGTCTTTAAATGCAGTAGGATATTTTTTATAAACGCTTGAGTATATTTCGCACGCTTTATCAGGCTGATTAGAGGCATAATATACATTTGCCAGATTTTCGCTAGCTTCCTGATGCTCCGGATAAGCACTCAAAAATGTATTGTAATTTTCTATGGCATTCTTATAATTTTTTCTGTAATATTCTATATTTGCCAGATTTAAGTAATTATATTTGTATTCTGGATATATTTGCTGTGCCTGCATAAAAGAATTATATGCGTTTTCATAATCTCCGAGGGTTTGCAGAATATTTCCCATACTTATGTATATGAATGCATCATTCGGCCGAAGTTTTATGGCTTTTTTATAAGCCCCGAGCGCATCTTCATACTTCCCGATGTCGGAATAAAGTCCTGCTATCTTGGTATATAGCATTGCATCATCTCCGTTAATAGCGATAGCCTTCTGAATGATGCTTATTGCAGTATTATAATCACTTTTGTACTCATAGTTACAAGCCTGTTGATACAGTGCATGCGCTTCTTTTGTCATTTTAGCCTCTGCACTTGTTACAGACAAAACAGTAAGTATTGCTAAAAGTGATATATATATTTTTTTGTTGTTCATAACATAAGCCCTCAAAGATATTCTAGCAGAAAAATTTTATCTTGAAAATTATCATTAAGTTTTATTACCGTAAAAAAGCCTCCCGTGTATTCCACAGGAGACTTTTTATCTTATAGTTTGACAAATTTAGAACATCAAGCCGGCTTCTCTTGCCGCATCAGCAAGTGCCGCAACTCTTCCGTGATATAAGAAACCGCCTCTGTCAAACACAACACATTCAATGCCTGCTTTTTTAGCTTTCTTAGCGATAGCTTCACCTACAACTTTTGCAGCTTCAACGTTACCGCCGTGTGCTAATTTTTCTTTCAAGTCTTTATCAACCGATGATGCGGAACAAATAGTTACATGTTTTTCATCATCAATGATTTGAGCATAAATGTGTTTTGTGCTTCTGTAAACAGCTAATCTCGGGAATTCAGACGTTCCTGAAAGTTTTACCCTGATAGCTTTGTGTCTTTTTTGTACTTTTGGTTTTCTAATTTCTTGTTTAATCATTTCGGTTTTCCTTTCTGTCACTCAAACCTTCTTGACAACCAAATCAAGGGTTTATATGAGCTTTTAGTTATTGTCGGGCAGATAACCCAACCTACATTGCAGAACATGTTCAGGCGGATATACATAGTGTTTGCTATCTTTTGTGCTGGAACCTGAAACAAGTTCAAAATAAGATATCCGTAGTGTTCGCATAGCTCACGCAAGGCTACCTTACTTTTTACCGGCTTTACCGGCTTTGCGTCTGATGTGTTCACCTTCGTACTTAACACCTTTTCCTTTGTATACTTCAGGCGGACGTTTGCTTCTGATGAAAGCTGCCACATCACCTACGGTTTGTTTGTTAGAACCTTTAACACTTATTTTTGTGTTAGCTTCTACAGATAATGTAATACCTGCCGGGGGTTCTACTATAACAGGGTGTGAATAACCTAATGCCATATTGAGTTTTGTTCCTTCCATATTTGCACGGTAACCAACACCTACTATCTCAAGTTTCTTTTCAAAACCTTGTGAAACACCATGAACAGCGTTTGCAATCAATGTTCTGAATAAACCGTGAAGAGCGTTTGTTTTTCTGTCATCAGAATTAGGTTCTACGATAATATGATTATCTTGAACAGAAACTTTTACTTCATCTCTGAATGTAACTGATTCTGTTCCTTTAGAACCTTTTACGGTGATAACATTTCCATCTATTTTTACTTCAACACCAGATGGAATTTCAATAGGTTTTTTACCAATTCTTGACATATTATTTTCTCCTTTTTGTTAACGGGCTTTTCTGTCAATTGAACCCGATGTATTGTTAATTTCTAAGGTCGAGAAGTTTGGCAGCTCGGCTTATTTATTGCTTTACCCTTTGTATTCGCTTTATTTCGCTTTCGCAAAAACACTGCTCTTAAACTACCAACTTTCTTGAGTTTCGGGCAAAGTCCTCACTCTAAGCAAAATCCGTTACCAGACATAGCAGAGGATTTCACCGCCAAGGTTTTCTTTTCTGGCTTTACGGTCAGTAAGAAGTCCTTTGCTTGTAGAAATAATCGCAATACCCATTCCGCCTAATACCTGCGGTAAGTGTTTTGCTTTGCAATAATTTCTAAGCCCCGGTTTTGAAACTCTTTGTAAGTTTGTAATAACGGGCTTGTTTGCTTCATCATACTTTAATTCAATGGTTAAGTATTTGAAGTGGCCTTCTACTCTTTCTGAATAATCAGAAATGAAACCTTCTGATTTCAATAATTTTGCTAATGCCACTTTCAGTTTTGAAGACGGCATTTCAACAGAAGGATGAGAAACGACATTAGCGTTTCTAATTCGAGTAAGCATATCTGCTATCGGATCTGTGTTCATATTTTCTATCCTTATAACTTGCGGTAACGGGGCTGCGCCCGTTCCTTCTACTCGTCGCTTGCTAAATTAATTTGTGCTCATAAAAAGCGTTCTTTAGTAGTCCGACACCACTAAGTTAGCACAAGCATGATTATTTTACAACAAGTTTGTAAACAAATATTAAAAATATTACCCGTGTTACTGATGGTTTTTTTATAATAATTCAGCTTTAATATAATTATTAAATCTTTTTCATACTTCCAGCTATTCTTAATTCTAAGAGCCGCCAAAAGGCTCTTTTTTTTGTGCTACGCACGTAGACAAATGGTCGGCTGACAGTGGTAAAATCACAAGTTGGAATCAGTACTACAGGTCAGCCTCAATCGTGACACTACAAAGGAAAATTAAGTCTCGAGACTACGCACGTAGACAAATGGTCGGCTGACAGCGGTAAAACCACAAGTTGGAATCAGTACTACAGGTCAGCCTCAATCGTGACACTACAAAGGAAAATTAAGTCTCGAGGCTACGCACGTGGACAAATGGTCGGCTGACAGTGGTAAAACCACAAGTTGGAATTAGTACTACAGGTCAGCCTGAATCACAGAACTACAGGTAGAAGAATAGGGCATTGTCCGGCAATAACTTAACTCTCTTCACGTAACATCAATATTACGGTATTCAACTCTTCCAGCAGATATTGAAGCTGGTTTGCAATATTTTCAGGGTTATAAATTGAGCCGCTTTCCGTATAAGCGAGGTAACGCTGATAAGTAACAGCTTCTCTCCTTAAAAGGGCTATTGATTTTACATAGCGGTTAACTTCTTGAAGTTTTCTGAAAGATTCGTAATAACTCTCTGGTTTTCCGTCATATTTTTCCGTAAGATTATCAATATTTAATGTCAGAAGATTGGCTTTTGTTATAAAAAGCTGGAGATTTTCATTATCCTGAATACAATCAACGAGTTTTTCAAGCATCGGTATTATCTCGTTTGCATCGTTAACAAACGGGGATGTTTTATCTTTTTTTTGAATAATATTAATAAAGGCCGGATTATCTTTTGGAACGGGTTTAAGCTCTGCGGGGTTATTAAAACCTTCTTGTGCCTCAAAAATCGGGGTTGTAACTTTGGTTTTTGTCTTTTCCGTGTTTTTATTCAAATTCGGCAGATTTCCGGCATAACCTTTTCCTTGAAGCTCTTTTTCAAGAGCCTTATCTTTTTTGTTCCAGAAAAATGCATGAGAAGGTAATGCAAAGCTAAACAGTATAAGACAGGCGACTAACTTTTTCATAACTATATTATAACGGTATATTTCCAAAAATCAAAACTTTGCCCGAATGTGTAATAGTTTTTCATTAGAAATTTAAATATTCTGTTTATGGAGGAAAATTAAAATGTGTGAAATAGAAGATATCAGAGCGAGACAAATATTGGATTCACGCGGAAACCCAACGGTAGAAGCTGATGTAAAGCTAATAGACGGTTCTATGGGACGGGCATCCGTTCCTTCCGGAGCATCTACCGGAATTTATGAAGCGCGTGAATTGAGGGATAAGATAAGAGAAAATTATTTGGGAAAAGGAGTTTTAAAGGCTGTAGATAATATAAACTCTGTTATTACACCAAATTTGTTGGGAGAAGATGCTTCTGACCAGAGGCTTATTGATAATCTTATGATAGAAATGGATGGCAGTTTTAATAAAGCAAATCTGGGTGCCAATGCAATACTTGCAGTTTCTCTGGCATGCGCAAGAGCAAGTGCGGAATCTTTCGGACTCCCTTTATATAAATATTTGGGCGGGTTATACGGATATGTACTTCCGACTCCGATGATGAATATTTTAAACGGCGGGGCGCATGCGGATAATTGTTTAGATTTTCAGGAATTTATGATATCTCCGGTTGGAGCCCCTACATTTACAGATGCTTTGAAAGCAGGCTCAGAAATATTCCATACCCTAAAAACAATACTTAACGAAAAAGGTCTTTCTGCCTCTGTCGGTGATGAAGGCGGTTTTGCGCCTGATTTGTCTTCAGCAAGAGATGCAATAGAGTTGATAATTTGCGCAACAGAAAAAGCAGGATATAATACCAATAATGTAAAAATATGTCTTGATGTCGCTGCTTCTGAACTTTATGAAGAAGGCGAGTGTTCCGGCGGTGTCTGTTCGCTCAGCAGGTATTATTTAAAAGGTGAGGATAAAAAATTAACATCGGAAGAAATGGTTGATTATCTTGCAGAGCTTGTGAGAGATTACCCTATAATTTCTATAGAGGATGGAATGAGTCAGGATGATTGGCTTGGCTGGCAGAATTTGACGGAAAAATTAGACAACAGATGCCAGATTGTAGGGGATGATTTGTTTGTGACAAATACCGGCAGGCTCAGAGAAGGTATTGAAAAAGGTGTGGCTAATTCAATACTGATTAAGCCTAATCAGATAGGAACGTTAACGGAGACAATGGATGCGATTTTAACAGCGCAGCAACACGGGTATTCGGCAATAGTCTCTCATCGTTCAGGCGAAACAGAAGACTGTTTTATTTCGGATTTGGCGGTTGCTTCAAATTGCGGTTTGATAAAAACGGGATCTCTTTCAAGAACTGACAGGATTGCCAAGTATAATCAATTATTAAGAATAGAAGAGCAAGGGGGAAAATATATGGGCTTAGATTCTTATAATCTAAAAAAGGTTTAAAGCTCCGTTCGGCCTTCTATTGCTCTTGCCAGTGTAACTTCATCAGCATATTCCAAATCTGCTCCGACAGGTAGTCCAAAGGCGATACGCGAGATTTTAATTCCGAAAGGTTTTATCAGCTTTGTTAAATAAAGGCTTGTAGCTTCTCCCTCGACAGATGGTGACAGTGCCAGTATAACTTCCTGAACTTCTTCAGCAGTAAGTCGTTGGAGAAGTTCTTTAATTCTTATATCTTCTGCGCCGATACCGTCCATTGGTGAAATCAGCCCCTGTAGTACGTGATACAATCCTCTGTACTCGTTAGTTTTTTCAATCGCGATAAGGTCTTTAGTTTCGGCAACAACACAGATAACCGTGCGGTTTCTGTTTGCGGATGAACAGATTTCACAGGGACTCTGGGTGGAAATATTAAAACAAATTTCGCAGGTTTTTGAACTTTTTTTAGCTTCAATTATGGCATTTGCAAACTTTTCAACTTCGCTTAAAGGCATTTTAAGAACCTGAAAAGCCATCCGTTGCGCAGATTTTGGCCCAACGGACGGAAATTTTTGAAACTGTTCTATTAATGCTGCTATAGACTTCGGATAAATCATTTTTAGTGACTAAGTAACTGTATAGGGTGCGGTTGCTGCCGCACCAATAACTTCCAATATTTTAAAATAATCCGGGAATGCTTATTCCGCCTGTTACGGATTTCATTTTTTCTTCCATAACTTTTTGTGCTTTATCAGATGTCTGATTAATTGCCGTAGTAATTATATCTTCAAGCATTTCGACTGTATCTTCGGAAACGGAAGAAGGATTTTCCGGATTTATTGCTTCAGGAGAAAGCTTAATTGATTTAAATAAACCTTTGCCGTCGCATATAACTTTTACGGAGCCGTTTGCAGCTTCACCGGAAATATCCATTTTATTTAATTCATCTTGCGCTTCTTTCAGTTTCTTTTGTATATTTTGAGCTTGTTTCATCATATTCATCATGTTCATCATATTAAAATCCTCCTTATTAGCAGATTATATTTGTCCCTCAATTTTTTCCATTAAATCGTCATCTATATCAAAATTTGCATAAACATTTTGTACGTCATCGTTTTCTTCAAGTCTGTTTAATAATCTCATGATATTGACAGCCGTTTTCTCATCCGTAACTTCAATTGTATTTTGCGGGATTCTTACAAATTCAGCCGAAACAGATTTGAACCCTTCTTTTTCAAGGCCTTCCGTAACGGGTTGAAGATTCGGTATTGAAGTATAGACTTTGTATTCTTCTTCCTCTTCAACAATATCTTCGGCATCAAGAGTTATTGCCGCCTCAAAAAGTTTTTCGTAATCGACATCATCTTTATTAAAGGTAATACATCCTTTTTTATCGAACATCCAACCGACACATCCTGTTTCTCCGAGATTTCCGTTAAATTTTGTAAAATAGCTTCTTATATCTCCGGCTGTACGGTTTTTGTTGTCGGTCATTGCTTCTACAACTACCGCGACGCCTCCGGCAGCATAGCCTTCATAAATCATTTCATCATAATTTTCATTATTACCGGCGCCGGAACCTTTTTCGATTGCACGTTTTATGTTGTCATTCGGAAGTCCTGCGGCTTTAGCTTTTTCAATAGCGGTTCTGAGCCTGAAATTTCCTGCCGGATCAGGTCCTCCGAGCTTGGAAGCTACAATAATTTCTCTTGAAAATTTCTGAAATTCCGCTGCTCTTAAAGAGTCAGTTTTTGCTTTTTTATGTTTTATGGTTGACCATTTTGAATGTCCGCTCATAAATATATCCCCTTTGTCCCTTATAATGTACTTATGCTTTACAATAATACATAAAATCTAATCAGATGGCAAGAGCAGGATGCTTAACATTTGTTTATAAAAATAGCAAAAATTTTTTTTATGGGGTTATAATATATCATCATGCGAATAAATAATTTACTTATTTTCCCGTATTCACAACAGAATGCAGGTTCTCTAAAAGAAAAACAATCAAGCCCGTCATTTGTCGGTTTAACCAAAAGGATGAAAAAGAAAACTTATATTGACGGACAAAAAGATATTAAGGAGTTTGTCGATAAAAGGAAAGATAAAAGCCTTATGGTGGGTAAGCTGCC
>CALUPJ010000079.1 GCA_944322555.1 Candidatus Gastranaerophilales bacterium
AGGAAGAATTTATTGAGCCGTTTAATCTTACGCAAAATGCTTTAGCCAATGCAATTTTTGTGCCGCCAAACAGAATACATCAGATTGTTAAAGGCCAAAGAAGAATTACTGCAGATACAGATTTGCGTTTGACGACATACTTTGGGCTTTCTCAAGGCTATTTCCTGCGTTATCAGGAAGACTATGAGCTAAGAATTGCAAGACGCAATATTGCTGATGACATAAAAAAGATTAAACCAATCCAAGTATTAGGATAATAATTAGTGAAAATTTACGCACACTCCAGCCCTAACGCAAGTCTCATATTGTAGTATACCTGCTTGATTTTAGTATGTCTTGGCCTTTATAGGTTTCTGTAGTACTTCCCTTGTAATTAAATGACATTTAAAAAGTTTATATGAAATTATTCAGACTAAACTCTTGTGCAATATTTCAATAGCCTTATATACTTTTCTTAAAAAGGGTGTATTGCTTTCTTTTTTAATTTGAATTATCCGTATTGCTTTAGGGGTATTTCCGGTAATGTCAAGGTAATCATCAACTCGATTACCCCATATAAGTGATGAATTACTAATACTAATATTTAATTTTTTATCTTTAAGGTAATTTTCCATTACTCCTTTTGCCTGATTTAGCTGTCCCAGATATGGCTGTGGAATATTTGAGGATATCTTAACCTGTTCTATCGGTTTGGAGTTTATTTTGAATATTTTCATACAATTGCCTCTTTAGCAAGAGCATTTAAAGCTTTTATATTCAAAGGAATTAAATCTTTTTTCTTTTCTCCGAGAACTTTTTCAATTCCTTTTGCTAAAAACTCTTTAGAAACAATGCTGCAAGCAGACGCTAAAACGCCTAAAGCTACAACATTTGTAACCTTACTTGTGCCTAGATCGTTAGCAAGTTTAGTCATTGGTGCAAAAACATATTTGATATCATTTCTCGGCCTTGCTTCAGCTACAAGAGTAGAATTTGCAATAATTGTTCCACCGGCTTTAACTCTTGTTATAAATCTGTCAAAAGACTGCTGATTAAGAACTATTGCATAATCTGTATCTTGCTTGTGAACGGAGCTTACTTCGCTATCAGAAACTACGATTTCGCAGTTTACGGTTCCGCCTCTCATTTCGGCACCGTAACAGGGGTACCAGGTAACATTTTTGCCTTCTATCATAAATGCGTTAGCCAAAATTGTTCCGGCAAGCAATATTCCCTGTCCGCCAAATCCTGCAAATATAAAATTAGTTTCCATTAATTAACCTCCTTGAACGTACCCGTGACGACTGTGATTTCTCACCAAATAACCTTATCCGATATCTTTAAATACTCCAAGCGGAAATATCGGTATCATCTCGTTTCTAACTCTTTCATGCGCTTCTTCCGGCGTCATATGCCAGTTTGTAGGACACGAAGAAAGTATTTCAACAAAACCGAAACCTTTTCCGTCAAGCTGAGTTTGGAAAGCTTTTTTTATAGCTTTCTTAGCTTCATTAATATGCGGGACGCTATCCAATGCTACACGTGCAGAGTACGCAGTTCCGTCACAGAGTGCAATATGCTCGGCAATCTTTATCGGATAACCGAAATATTCTGCATTTCTTCCCGTAGGAGATGTCGTTGTTACTTGTCCTATTAATGTTGTTGGACCGAGTTGTCCGCCCGTCATACCGTATGTCGTATTATTAATACATATTGCAGAGATTTTTTCTCCCCTGAGAGCCGAATGCAAAGATTCCGCAATCCCTATTGAGGCAAAATCACCATCTCCCGAGTATGTAAATACAAATTTATCCGGTCTTGCTCTTTTTACACCCGTTGCCGAAGCTAACGCCCGTCCGTGCGGAGCTTCAACACAATCAATATCAAGAAAATCATACAAAAACACGGAACATCCGACAGAAGTTGATGAAATTATATTTTCTCTGATACCCAACTCATCAATAACTTCCGCCACAAGCCTTATTGCAATCCCGTGGTCACAGCCGGGGCAGCAAGTGTATTTAAAGTCCTTTTTCATTGATTTAGGTATACCAAAAACCTGTTGCATATTATTTTCTCCTATCTGCTCCTTTTATATCTACAAACTTGCAGTCAATTGTCTGCTGCCCTTTAGAATATTTTCCACCGAAGCAACTATTTCTTCTACACTCAGCCACTCACCGCAAGCTCTGTTTATGAGACTTACTCTTGAAAGTCCTTCAACTGCATACTTAACATCTTTAAACATCTGTCCCATGTTCATTTCCACAACAGCAAACTCTTTCCCCTGTCGAGCCAACTCATAAATTTGTTTATGCGGGAACGGATTAAGCGTTACAGGTCGGAAACAGCCTGCTTTTATACCTTTTTCACGCAACACTTTCATTGCAGCTTTAATATTTCTCGTCATAGAACCGAACGCAACAAGAACAATATCAGCATCAGCCGTTTCAAACTCTTCATAAGTTGTTTCATTTTCTGCTATAACTTCAAACTTTCTGTGTAAATCACAAATATGCTGAATTTGTTTCTTTTCGTCTGTTGCGACTGAATAAATCTTTCTAGCCTCTCTGCCCTTTGCTCCGGTTAATGCCCAGGAAGATACATCTATTTCAGGATAAGGATATTCGCCAAAGCTTGCCGGCTCCATCATTTGTCCCAAAAGTCCGTCCGCAAGAAGCATAACAGGGTTTCTGTATTTTTGAGCCAGATAGAATGCTCGATAAGTTAAATCAACGCATTCCTGTACAGTGGATGGGGCAAGCACTATCAAGTTATAATCACCGTTACCGCCGCCATAGACTGCCTGATTATAATCGCCTTGTGCGGGATATATA
>CALUPJ010000080.1 GCA_944322555.1 Candidatus Gastranaerophilales bacterium
TCAGGTTCTGAAAGAACCTTTTTGACAATTTAATACGGGCATGTGGTGGAATGGTAGACACGCTAGTCTTAGGAACTAGTGCGCAAGCGTGGGAGTTCGAGTCTCTTCATGCCCAGTTTTTCTAAAAAAAGAGCCAAAAGGCTCTTTTTTCATGTATTCATGAAATCTGCATTTCAGACTATTAAATATTAAAATTTAAATTTAATTAATTATATCGCCGTATGCATCCGGATTATTCAGTAAATCATAATTTATTTCATTCTCATTATCGGCAATCGCAGCTGCAACAACAGCATCAGAAGTTACGTTTAACAGAGTCCGCATCATATCGGTAATTCTTTCTATTGTAAACAGGAATGCAAATCCCGCAACCAATTGTTCAGGGCTTAATCCCATTCCGTTAAGAACAAGAGCTATTGTAATCAAGCCTGCGCCTGGAATACCGGCACAAGTTGATGATGCAATTATTGCAAGTACTGCAATTTGTACAACAAGAAAAGGAGTAAGTGCAACACCGTATGCCTGAGTCAAAAATATGACAGCAATTGTCTGAAGCATTGCTGTACCATCCATATTAAGAGTTGCTCCCAATGGTAATACAAAACTTGAAACCTTATGTGAAATACCGCGTTTTTCACAGCAGGCAATTGTCAACGGAAGAGTCGCAGAAGAACTTGCCGTCCCGAAAGCAACCATCATCGCTTCTGCCATTGCCGCATAAAGCATAAGAACAGGAACTTTTGAAAATATTTTTAAAAATACAGGATAAACTATAAAGAATTGTATTGCAAAACCCAGAGCCAAAACGCCCAGATATTTTGAAATACTCATAAAAATATCAATTCCGAAAGATGATACGGCGACGGCAGTAAGAGCAAAAACACCGGGAGCTGCAAAACACATAATCCAGTCTGTTATTTTCATTGTAGCTGCAAATATTGATTCAAAAAAGCCGACAAAAGGCCTGTTTATATCACCGACTTTTGACAATGCAACCGAAAAAATTAATGCAAATACGATTATTGGCACCATATCACCGCTTGCTATTGATGCTAGAGGATTTTTGGGAATAAACCCGAGAATTATATTCAGCAAATTGCCTTTTTGAGCTTCTATCGTTGCCGCAACCTGCGCTTCGATATCTGCAGCTGTATCAAGATTAATATAATGAGCAGCCCCCAGACCTGGTTTTAATAATAATGCTAAAACAGCACCTACTGTTACCGCAATTATGGTAATTATTCCGTAATAAGCTATCATTTTTGTGCCGATTTTACTAATTTGTTTTCCGTCACCTACACTGGTAATACCTATTACTATTGCAGATATTACCAGCGGAATAACAACCATTTGTATAAGTCTTATAAAAACCTGCCCTATAAAAGTTAATGTTGTCATAATTAACGGGCTCGGTTCATTATGAAGCCAAATCCCGACAAGCACACCTAAAATCAGGCCTGCAAAAATATGCCAGTTTCTCTTCAAGCCCAACCCAAGTGCAATCAACACTTGCATATGAAATTTCATATAATAAATCCTCTCCTATAGTTATATAACTAGATTATTATATTATTTTTTCCAAAAAATGTAAAGATTTATTTACCCAGCACACTTTCACCGGAAATCTTTTCGCCTTTTATTATATATTTTGCATGCTCTGCTTTCATAAGATGATTATCTACAAGGGAGTATGATTCAAGTCTTAAATCATTAATCCCCGTAAAAGTATTATCCAAAAGCCTTATGGTTACGGTATCATAAAGAATTTTATTATCATAAGGCGCCTTTTTTGAAAAAACAACCAGATTTCCCTCAACCGTTTTTACTGAAATTTCTGCATTGGCACCGCTGAACGGATTAGACAGCGTAATTTTATCACCGACACGGGACAAGTTCCACATATCAACACTTCCCGGCTTAAATGTACCATAGCTGTTTGTATCTTCAAGCTTTGCCGTAACCCGCCAGCTCCCGAAAAACGCCTTCGGAATATCATTTATGGAAACACCTGCATTCAGCACCATATCTTGAGCCGGAGTAAACGGCATAAACATAAAAAATAAAAGCAACAATAAAAACTTCTTCATAAGATTATTATAACAATATTTTTTTTAAATTCCATTATTCCGCAAACTCTTTTTTTTATGTTATTCTATTATTAATTATACCAGTGAGGGATTATTATGACAGAAACTAAGACGAAAATAGAAGATTTGCCTACTGTTTATGATGCAAAATCAACAGAAGAAAAGATGTATAAATTTTGGGAGAATGGCGGATATTTTAAAGCAGATGCACATTCCGACAAACCTCCTTTTACCATTGTAATTCCGCCCCCTAATGTTACAGGAGTATTACATATGGGGCACGCTCTTGACGGGACCTTACAGGATATTTTAACCAGATATCACAGGATGAGCGGGTATGAAGCACTTTGGATACCGGGAACTGATCATGCAGGAATTGCAACACAGGCTGTCGTTGAAAAAGAATTAAGAAAAGAAGGACTTACGCGCCACGATATAGGGCGTGAAGAATTTCTTAAGCGCACATGGAAATGGGCAAATGAGCATAAATCTGCTATTTTGAACCAATTCAAACGTCTCGGAGCTTCTTTTGACCTTTCAAGAGAACGGTTTACATTTGACAAAGGATGTTCCGATGCCGTTAAAGAGGTTTTTGTAAAGCTCTACAATAAAGGATTAATATATAAAGGCGCCTATATTGTCAACTGGTGTCCCCGCTGCCAGAGCGCAATTTCGGATATCGAAACCGAGTATGAAACAGAACAGGGACATTTGTGGGAAATTTCATATCCGCTTGTCGGAGAGCCTGGCGCAATAATTGTAGCAACAACGAGACCTGAAACTATGTTCGGAGATGTTGCAATTGCGGTTCATCCGTCTGACAAGAAATATTCGGAACTTATCGGGAAAACCGTTATGATACCTTTAAGCGGACGCAGAATACCGATTATTGCAGATGAATATGTTGATAAATCATTCGGTACCGGAGCCGTAAAAATTACTCCCGCACATGATCCAAACGATTATGAAGTCGGGAAACGACACAATTTCAAGCCCATATGGGTTATAGACGAAGAAGGAAAGATGAAAGCCTGCGCGGAAGTTCCGCCAGACTATCAAGGTCTTGACAGGTATGAAGCCAGAAAGAAAATTGTTGACATGCTCAGTTATAACAATTTCCTGCTAAGAATAAAAGACCACGAACATAACGTAGGTAAATGCCAGAGATGTAATACAACCATAGAACCGCTTCTTTCTGAACAGTGGTTTGTAAAAATGGGCCCGCTTGCCAAAGAAGCAATTGCTGCAGTTAAAGATGGCAGGATTAAATTTATTCCCGAAAGATGGGAAAAGAATTACCTGGGCTGGATGGAAAACATTCGTGATTGGTGTATTTCCCGTCAGTTGTGGTGGGGACATCAGATTCCCGCTTACTATCACAAAGTAACAGGTGAAATGGTTGTAGCCAAAGAGAATCCTGACCCGGAGAATTATATACAGGATTCCGACTGTTTGGACACATGGTTCTCTTCAGGTCTATGGCCGTTTTCTACAATGGGCTTCCCGAATGCAGAAACAGATGATTTTAAAAAATTCTATCCTACATCCGTTCTGGTAACAGGGTTTGATATCATTTTCTTCTGGGTCGCAAGAATGATTACTATGGGACTTGAATTTACTGGGAAAGCTCCTTTTTCAACCGTATATATCCACGGGCTTATACGTGACGAAAAAGGTCAAAAAATGTCCAAATCCAAAGGTAATACGATTGATCCTGTCCAAATCATAGATAAGTACGGGTGTGATGCTTTGAGATTTACTATGACATCACTTTGTACATACGGCGGTCAGGATATCAAAGTT
>CALUPJ010000081.1 GCA_944322555.1 Candidatus Gastranaerophilales bacterium
TGGCAAAACCGTTTATGAAAAGAATTTACGAAAAAATTAATTATGAAGAATTTGGCGGTGCATTGCTTCTGGGTGTAAAAGGTATTACGGTTATTTCTCACGGCAGAAGCAGAGCCTATGCAATAAAGAATGCCGTAAGAGTTGCAAAAGGTGCCGTTGAAACCGGCGTAAACAGAAAAATTTCAGAGTCAATAGAAGGATAGGGACGAGATTAATGGGAAACAATATCATTCCTTTGAGAATAGCAGGTGTTGGTTACAGCCTGCCGGAAACAGTCATCACTAATGATGATTTGACCAAATTATACGAAACCTCCGATGAATGGATTTATACCAGAACCGGAATTAAAGAAAGACGCGTTGTATCCGGAGAACAAAACGCAATAGATTTAGGATTTGATGCGGCTAAAAAAGCACTGGAAAAAGCAAAAATGAATCCGGACGATATTGATTTAATTCTGGCTGCATCATCAGCGCCGCCGGATTTATATCCTGCTATAGCATGTCATATACAAACAAGACTCGGAATAAAAACGCAAATTCCTGCGTTTGATATTACTGCAGCTTGTACGGGATTGATTTACGGTTTGAGTATTGCAAAAGCTTATATCGCCTCCGGCATGTATAAAAATATTTTAATTATAGCTACCGATAATAATTCCCGTCTTGTTAACTGGGAAGACAGAGCTACTTCAATCCTCTTTGGAGACGGAGCGGGAGCAATGGTGGTAACAGCTTCTGATGACGGAGTTGATGATGTTATAGCAATTGATATTAAATCTGACGGAAGCTACGGTGATTTGATTGAACTGGCGTTTGACGGGAAAAATTGTCCGCTTGTTGAACAATATCAACCAAAACCGCAGGGAATCCGAATGAACGGTAAAGGGGTTTATGCTTTTGTTGCAAAAATTCTTCCGCATTATGTGGAAAATCTTATTACAAACGCAGGCATGAAAGCGGAAGATATCGATTATTTAATACCGCATCAGGCAAATATAAGAATTATTCAGGCTGTACAGGAAAGATTGGGTTATTCTGATGATAAAGTCGTAACAAATATCAAATATTACGGCAATACTTCCGCAGCTTCTATTCCTATAGCACTGGCAGAGAGTGTTGAAAAAGGCAAAGTAAAATTGGGCACTACGGCTGTTCTTTGCGGATTCGGAGCGGGAATGACCTGGGGCGGTGCTGTAGTCAGATTGAGAGAAGGTATATGTTGAGATTTTGTCTCAATGACCTAATTACAAAACTTATAAATCAAATAAAAGGAGTATAATATGGTCAAGAAGATTGCGTTTTTGTTCCCGGGACAGGGTTCACAGTCTGTCGGCATGGGGAAAGATTTGTATGAAAATTTTGAAGCGGCCCGAAAAGTCTATGATACGGCCGATAAGGTTTTAGGGAAAAGTATTACGACAATTTGCTTTGAAGGACCCGAGGAAGATTTGAAACAAACAATTAATACCCAGCCCTCAATCGTTACAACATCAATTGCCGCTATGGAAGCTTTGAAATCAGAGATAAATATAGCAGCAGATTATACTGCCGGACACAGTTTAGGGGAGTATTGTGCTATGTATACAGCAGGCGTTATGGATTTAGAGACAACTCTTAAATTAATCCAAAAACGTGCGGATTTAATGGGAGCAACAAAGGGCGGCTCTATGGCTGCCGTGCTTAACGCTACGGAAGAACAGTTAAAAGCCGGACTGGAAGAAGGTTCTAAAGCCGGTTATGTTGATGTCGCAAACTACAATTCTCCCGCTCAGGTAGTTATAACTGGTGATGACAGTGCGGTAAAAGCGGCTTCGGATTACTTGCTTGCAAACGGTGTAAGAAGAGTTGTTCCGCTTGCGGTATCCGGCGCTTTCCATTCTAAATTCATGGAAAAAGCAGGAGAAGAATTTGCGTCATTTGTAAAAGATTTTAATCTAAGCGATGCGAAATTGCCTGTTATTACAAATGTTGATGCTCAAATTACGACAAAATCTGAAGATTTTAAGTCAAAAATGCCGCGCCAGATTTCATCCTCCGTACATTGGACGCAAACAATTCAAAAAATGGTTGAAGAAGGAGTTGATACGTTTATTGAAATCGGCCCCGGAAAAGTGCTTGCAGGCTTAAATAAAAAAATTGCTCCCGAAGCAGCAGTTTATAATGTTTTTGATAAAGCTTCGCTTGAAGCAACAGTATCAGCTTTAAAAGAGCAGCTCGCGGGAGTGTAAATACTTATGGTAAAAGACTGCTGCGGTTTTTGAAAAGAAATATTTTAAGATTGCAAGTTGGGGGCTTCTCGCCCCGGCAACAGTCTTTAAATGTAAATTGTCTGCTTAAAAAATACATAAGAATAGATATGCAGGTCGGGCAGTTTACGACAAAATTAAGACAAATAAAAAGAATGTAGGTTGGGGTTTTACCCCAACAAAAATTAAGATAAGGAGAAAGATTAATGACAGAGAGAAAGATTGCTTTAATTACAGGCGGCTCACGCGGTATCGGTTTAGCTTGTGCTATTGAGCTTGCAAAAGCCGGATGTGACATTATTATTAACGATATTTGTGAGGCTGAAAAAGCACAGCCGGCTTTGGACGAAATCAAGGCTTGCGGAGTTAATGCTTACTTTTATCAATTTGACGTTTCAAATGATGAACAAGTCCAGACTGCTGTTGACAAAATGATTGCTGAACACGGCAAAATCGATATCTTGCTTAACAATGCCGGTATTACAAAAGACGGTTTGTTCGTAAGAATGGATATGGAACAGTGGGAAAGAGTTATCAAAATTAACTTAACCTCTGCTTATTGTGTAACTCACGCTGTAATCAAATACATGATGAAGGCTCGTCAGGGCTCTATTATCAACATGTCAAGTATCGTAGGACGCCATGGTAATGCAGGTCAGGCAAACTATTCAGCTTCTAAAGCAGGCTTAATCGGTTTAACTCAAACACTTGCAAAAGAATTCGGCTCACGCGGTATCAGAGTAAATGCTGTATGCCCTGGATTTATTCAAACAGCTATGACACACGATTTGGCTAACATTGATGAATACTTAAAAGCTATTCCGATGAAGAGATTAGGTACTCCTGAAGATATCGCTAAGGTTGTTAAATTCTTAGCCCTTGATACAGATTATGTAACAGGTCAGGCAATCGAAGTAGCCGGCGGCTTGATGATATAGATTTTTTTAAAGCATGCGGGGCGGTAATTCTTACCGCCCCGCATTTTATATTGCTAATGCTTAAACTTATCAAATATATTGGAGTTTAGATACATAAATTCAGGGCTGGAATATTACTACGTAATCTTTAAGGATTTCTTCCTGAAAAGAAGCAGGTATATTATTGAAGTCTAAAATTTCTACAATAATCGGAATATCACTGTCATTTATCAGGGTTCGTAAATCATAAATATTTTTATTCGGACTGTTAAAACTTTTTACAACCAAATCCAAATCGCTTCCTTCGTGTGCTTCGCCTTTAATCCGGCTTCCGTAAGCCCAGATTTCGGCTTGCGGGCAGTAGGAATTAAAAATATCAACAAGCATTTGTAAATATTCAGCCCTTAAAAACAATCTATCCATTTTCTATAACAGTCCTTAAGTTTTTGACATCTTTCAGAAAATCCTCTACTAAAGTCAGAGTTTCTTCTGCAAAAGCTCTTCCGTAATCATGTGCAGTATTATTTCTGTTATCTCTGTATTTCATCCATCGCAAGATTTCATCTTCATTAAGCAGAGAATGTTTATAAGCATGTCTGAATAAGTCTTTAAAAGTAAGTGTATCTACAGCTTTTTTGCTTGCAAAATAAGGCTGTAATCTTTTTCTCAAAAGCTTACCGCTCTGCTCAAGAGTCATTTCAAAACCTTTGACAAGAGAATTTCTATACATTTCATAATCAACAGAGCCTTCCTGCACGGTTTTAATAAGTTCATAAGCCTTCTCTAATGTTGTTATGCACCTTGCAAGGTATTCAGTATTAATACTCATATAAATTCCTTCTATTATGACTTAATTATTGCATAAATCTTTTAAAACACCAAGACTGTCCTTAAAGCAATGCCGGCTGCAGTAAATTCTAATTTACTACCGCTTACTTTACTAAAATCTATCCTGTTACTTGTTAGTTTTTCTTATTATACAGATTAACTAAATCTATTCCCATTGTAACATTTCCCCTCAAAATGTAACAATTTTTGAAGTTTATTGCAAAATTATCTTGAAATAGTATAATTTAGTAGAATAGTGTATTACACAATAATGAAGAGGATAAAAAACATGAGTACATTAGAAAAAGTAAAAAAAGTT
>CALUPJ010000082.1 GCA_944322555.1 Candidatus Gastranaerophilales bacterium
AACACAATGGGAAATGGCGTTTGAAGGTATTGTAAGAAAACCGAAAGATGTAATAATACCAATGCTGGAATACAAAGCAAACTCTAACCCGATAAATATACCGCTCGGAGAAAAACAAATCACCGGAGAACTCAAAGAAAAAGTAGATAAAATCTCCGAATACATAAATATGTTTACCGTGAAAAAAGATTTTGTAGCATACCGAGGAGATAAGTCCTTCAATATTCTATCAGGGGTGAAGTATGAAGGACTAAATATCAGTCTGGCTGATTTGATGGAGACTTATACACCAATTTTTCATGATATGTATTTAAAAAAATCCTATGATATAAACACAGTCAATGATTTCATTAAAAAATATTTAATAAATCAAAAAATAGAACAATCACGTTTTATGTCAATCGGTATGACAGAAAGTTCCGTAAAAAATTATGCTAAAAAAATCAAATGGACAATAAGAATACCCGCAGGAACAAAAGGGGTATCAATTGAAAGTTATAATATAGAGCGTCTAAATGAAGCCGAATTTTTAGGACAAAGAAACGGTGTCTTAAAAATAAGAGATGCTTATTATTGTCCCAAAAAAGATTTATGGTATTTTGATGCCTCACTGGAACAAAACCCGATTGACGAACTTGTTGTAAATTGTTAAAATAAAAGAAAGGATTTTATATGAAAGTAGAACTCTCACCAGCAATAACAAATCAAAAAACTAATCTGTTTACTAAAATAAAACGGTTTTTTGTGGGAAAATTAAAACCTCTAACTAAAGATACTTTTGAAAAAGGCGGTACAGAAAAAGCTGAAAAAAAAATTATAGTATCCCGTAAGCATCCGAATTGGTGTGATGCTCCGGAAGACGGATATAGAAACAATACTATTGCCGAAAGAATATGCTATTATCCGGAAGATATTAAAAAAATGGAATCTATGACTAAAGAAGATCGATATAGATATATGGATCACTTAGATAAAATCGGACGTTTTTATTATGACGACAATTATCATATAGATACCCCTGCTCTTGATAGAGTCACTAAGGAGTATGGAGTTGATTTAAGCAAGTTTATTATCAAGGATAAAAAATGAAAGTAGAACTCTCTCCAGCAATAACAAATCAAAAAATTAATCTGTTTACTAAAATCAAACGTTTTTTTGTAGGAAAATTAAAATTAAAAAATTTGTTAGAAAAAGATACTTTTGTAAAAACTCCTAAAAACAATACCTCTCTTGAGAAATCATTAACTACAAGAAAATATCCTAATTGTATAGGTATAAAAGAAGATTATTCTGAAAAAAGTAAAAATATATTACAAAAAAGATTGTATTATCCTGAAGATTTACGCAAAATGGAAACCATGTCTAAAGATGAAAAAATAATTTACAAAAGAAAACTTGACAAAGAAAAAAGATATTATTATGACAATAACTATAAGCCTAATACGCCGGCATTAAATAAATATTTTCAAGAACACGGTATAAATCTAGATGATTTTAATATTAAAGAAAAAAAATGAAAGTAGAACTCTTACCAACAATAACAAATCAAAAAACTAATCTGTTTACTAAAATCAAACGTTTTTTTGTAGGAAAATTAAAACCTCTAACAAAAGATACTTTTGAAAAAGGCGGTACAGAAAAAGCTGAAAAGAAAATTATAGTGTCCCGCAAACACCCTAATTGGTGTGATGCTCCGGAAGATGGATATAGAAATAATACCATTGCAAAGAGGGCTTTATATTATCCTGAAGACCTTAAGAAAATGGAAGCAATGACAGAAGATGAAACCATTCTTTATAAAAGACATTTAGATAAAATTGGGCGTTTTTATTATGGTGAAACTTTAACAAAAGAGAAGCACGAAGCTTTTATGCGTTCTTTAGGGCTTGATCCAAATAATTTTTATATAAAGGATAATAAATGAAAGTAGAGCTCTCACCAACAAAAGCTAAAATATTTTATGTCATAATATAGCCTATATACGGCAGGTTACGGTAATAGCCATCATAGTCCAAACCATATCCCACAAGAAACTTATCATCAATCTCAAATCCATAATAGTCAGGGTCTATTTTTACTTCCCGTTTTACTTTTTTATCCAATAAAGAACAAAATTTTAAAGAATTTGTTTTAAAATTATGTCTTATAAAATCCATTAAAAATTTTGCGGTATGTCCGGTATCAATAATATCCTCAATAATAAGAACATTTTTGTCATTTAAATCGGGCAGCGATATATCAACAGCATTAACTTTTCCGGTTGAAGAAAAGCCGGAGCCGTAGCTTGAAAGACGAATAAACTCCATCCTTAAAGGCATTTTTAAATGTTTAGAAAGATCTGTCATAAACATTACCGCACCCTTAAGAACACAAATGAGATAAAGTTCATCATTCCCGTAGTCCGAATTCAGTCTTTCACCCAGTTCTTTTATTGCCGTCTGAATACTGTCTTTATCAAATAATATTTTTAAATCTTTTTCGCTTATCATACCCTTAATTACCTTAATCTATCTTTATAACATGTGTAGGCTTATTCTTAACCCCTATTTTATTACTGATACCGACTCCTACAACCCACAATACCTCTGATTCATTACAAAGAAGCAACATCTCTCCTCTTTTATGCCGCGGAACACCTTTTGAATTCAGATATTTTTTTAATTTCATACTCCCGGACATTCCGAATGGCGAAATTACATCACCATCGCGTCTGTGACGCAGTGTCAATGGAAATTTGATTCTTGAAAAATCTACATATGCAAAGCCGGAAGTAGCTTCCGGGAATACAAACAATTCTTTCTCAACATATTTTTGTATCGAAAAAGTCTTGCCTTCCGCTTTGTATTTGCCCTCTCCTTCTATATTTAATACAAAATCATCTTTTATATCGGACTGAACGGCAGGAGGTATTGTCTCTATTGTCTTTTCATCCGCATAAAGCCATTTTGCAGATGCCAGTGACATGGTACTTCCGTTTCGCTGCGTAATATTATTTTCCACAAATTCGAAAATTTCTCCGATTTTTTTATAATCGTAATCCAGATTCAAGTTCTGAATATATTCGTAAAGAATACGTAATTTTACGGGCCTTGAAAGCTTTGCATATTCTTGTGAAAGTATTTTTTGTCCTTTAAATACGAAAGGTTTCAGCGTATTTAAATATTCTTCAATTATGTCATTATCGTTTGTTGCCGTCGCCGCAAGCGTATTAAGGGCTTCTTTTGCTGAACCGTTTATTTTTTCTAACGACGGAATTATGTTAAGTCTCAAATAATTGCGCCGATATAATGTATTATAGTTAGAAGAATCATTATTCGGACTTAAATTGTTTGCATTGCAATAATCCACTATATCGGAACGCTTTGTTCTTAATAACGGCCTGTAAAATTTGCCTCTTTTTTCTGAAATACCTTTTAGTCCGACAATTCCGGTTCCTTTTATTATCCTATAGAGTACGGTTTCAGCATTATCATCCATATTATGAGCCGTAAAAACCGCATCAGCATCATATTCTTCCAAGGCTTCTTCAAAAAATTCATATCTTGCAATACGTGCGTCATTTTCTGTTTTTTTAACTTCTTTGTCAGCCGTTTTAGTATAAAACTCAATACCTTTACTGATTGCGAAAAGCCTGCATACTTCCTGCTCTTTAAGAGACTCTTCTCCGCGCCAATTGTGGTTAAAATGCGCAGCAATAATATTTAATTCTATAAATTTTTCTTTTAGTTTAGCAAGAATGTCTAAAAGGCACATAGAGTCATAGCCGCCTGAAAATCCCACAATAATTGTTTTATCTTGAAGGTCGTATTTTTCTAAAAACCCGGCAACTTTTTTTTCTAACTCTTCCATTCGCTCCTCTGAATACCATGCCGGATTTCTACCGCGTCAACACCAAGCTGGTTTAATGCCTTCATTGCCAGAGATTCCGGCTCTTCTATGATTGCCAAAAGCAAATCAACAGCCTCTATTTTTTGTCTGTTCGCTTTTTTTGCAGACAACCAGGCTTTTTCCAATACTTTCTTTGCTCTGGTTGTAAATACGATTTCTTTGTCAAAATATTCGTTTCCGTACCCTGCCAGATTTTCGACCACAATTCTTGCATCTTTCAAGGTGATTTCTAAATCGTTCAAGACCTCAAATGCTACGCTTGTCCCTTCCGCAATAATCCCGAGTAAAAACATTTCCGTACCGACAACATTCCGCCCTATCCTTCTTGCTTCTTCCTTTGCAAGTTTCATAATTGTAAGAGTTTCCGGCATTTGTTTTTCAATCGGTTTCAGAATTTCTTCCGAAAGTTTTTCCCCGTTAATACCAAGTGATTTTATAATTTCATAAGCCAACCCTTTTTTTGTTTTTAAAATACTTAGAACTATATGTTCGGGAGTAATTACGGAAGAGCCGAGTTCTTTTGCGGTTTGCAGAGCAGAATTCATCATAAGAAAAGCATTCGGTGTAAATATAATTTTCTTGCCTTCATATTCCGATTGCCTCGATTGCTGTTCCGCCAGTTTCCTTTCAAAAACTTCCGTATTCAGGCCGTATTTGTTTATTGTATTAACAAGTTCCGAATCTGCTGTTTCCAAAATAGAAGCCATAATCTGTTCGGTACCCAGAATCTCATATCCGGCAGCCGAAAGTTTTGATACAGCTCTGTCAAATACGCCTGCAAGCGCTTCTCCTTCATAAGCAGCTTCAAAACTACCGACTTTTGACTCGTCTTCAATAGTTTCCGGGTGCTCCAAACGTTTAATCTTTCGCTGAACAAGTTTTGTCAAAATGTCTTTTGCACCGTAAACATCAAAATTAAATTCATCCAGTATTTGCTGTATATTTGAATTTTTGTCGGTAATTACGGACAAGAACAAATGCTCAAATAAAATATTTGTATTCCCCGATTTACTTGCCAAATCTAAAGTATGTTTCAAAATATCTTTGAATTCACGGCTGAAAGGAATATTATTAACAGCATTAGAAGATTTGCAGGTATATTTTTCCACTTCTTTTTGTACAGTTTCGGAAGTTACACCATACATTCTGAAAATCTTAAGAGATACTCCTTTAGCTTCTCTGACAAGAGCCAGTAATAAATGCTCGGGCATAACTTCTTTGCACCCGCCTTCTTTTGCAAGCCTCTGAGCTTCACTCACTGCATTTACAGCTCTTTCCGTAAAACGTTCAAACAAAACTATTCTTCCTCTTCTTCGCTGTCTAATGATTCTATATAAGCACAAACTTTTTCAAATTCAGCTTCATCGTCAATACTCTGGAAATATGCTTCATCACCTTCTTCAATATACTGCATAACAATAACTTCCGAATCATCATCATTTTCATCTTCTCCCAGAGGAAGCAGCAGAGCATATGTTTTATCTTCATAATCAATTACATCATAAACTTCGCATTTAATGACATTACCGTCCGTGTCTAAAATTTCCACATAATTTTGTTCTAATTCTTCACTCATAATCATTTCCCTAAATATTGTTCTAATATCACACAGGCACTTTCCATGTCTACAAGTCCCTTATTCTTTCTAAAATCGACTTTCCTTTCCCGGAGTCTTTCTTCTGCTTCTTCGGAGGTAAGTCTTTCATCCTCTAATATTATATCAAAACCAACCAGTTTTTGTGAAAAATTTATACAATCTTCTGCCTGAGCTCCTTTTGTACCATCCATATTCAAAGGAACACCTACAACAATTTTTTCTACACGATTTTCTTTGGCAATTTCTATAATATTATCAATAGCTTCTTTTTCAGGTTTTCGTTGTATACAAGAATGCGGTACCGCTATAACCTGCAGATAATCACTCAGCGCAACACCAATACGCTTGCTTCCCACATCAAGCGCCATAACTTTATGCATTATCAACCCACCTTGCTTCTATACTTGAGATTATCATATCCAGTTGAAGAAGTTTGAAATCATCAACTTTCGGCTGCATTCGTTTTTCAAAAATATTTGAGGCTTTGCGTTGATTTTTCAATATATAACGTTTGCCTACATAATATTCATAAATGCTTTTTCTTATGATATTAGTTAAAAATGAGTAATTTGAACCGAGTGAATAAAACAATACCGCCGTATCTTTGTCATCTTTTAACAGCCTGAGATATGCCGCAAGATTAAATATTATCAGTTTATACGCAATTTCTTTTGCAGTATATATTTCATCAAAATGATCCGCTATAAATTTATCCAAATCCACATCAAAATTATTCGCCTTATATTCGGCAGATAATTTATCTATAAAAGTTTTAAATTCATCAGATGTAATTTCATCAAAGAACCAGCTCTGGACATAGTCGCTCATGCATAACCTATCAACATCTTTCTGATTTAACTCTTTCTTTTCCAAATTAACTTCCGGCTTTTGCGGAGTTATATCCAGGAGAATACTTTGCCAGCATATATATTCATATGGCAAAAGTTCATTGTTTATATAAGAGCTCTCCTCAGCCTGCTCCAGCAGATATTTTGCTACTCCGGCCGAAATTTCATATTTTTCCTGATAATTATAGAATTTATCGACTATCTTATAAAAATCCGATTCACTCATGGAATTAAATCCGAAAGCATCCAATATACCATATCTCGGATTTATTACCATTGCAAGAAACTGCAGAGATCTATTATCTCTGATTCTTGAGAAAATTATTCCCATATTGCCGTGTCCGTCAGGGAACGAAATATATGTTTTGTAAGGCTTTGATTCCTTCAAAATATTTCTGTAAAATTCATCTGTATTATCAACCCTTATTCCTGCCATTTTAAGTTCAGACAGTGCTTTATTAATTCTGGCTTTAAACTGTTCCGAGGCATGCAGTATTGTATTGTTTAATGCATGGTATGCAAGCTGAGACTTTGAACGGCCGAGAATTTCCAGTGCGGTAATCCCGACTTCATTATCTTTGTAATATAAAAATACCGGAATAAGAATGTTTGCAAGGGCATCATATGCATAATCTTCTTCCAATGATTTTATTAAAAGAATCTTATCGCCATCGCTTATTGCATTTAAAAAATCCATAAAATCAATCTGTGCTTCAGGGTTCATTATCGCGGTTTCCAGAAGCTGTTTTGTCTCTTTATTAATTAATTCGTTAAACTGTTCAAAATAACCGCTTATTACATCATAATCAATCTGATTCCCCAGATCTTTAAGCATATTAAAAGCAATCATTTTTACATGATCATTGTACTCAGGGGCTTTTATAACATTCCAGAGTTCATCATTCAATGTTTCTTTATCTATCAATTCCGTAAGAAGCCAGCATATCAGAAGAGCTCTCTGCTCTGAAGCATTCACAAGTTCTTTTATTAGAACTTCCAGTATGGTTTGCTTATCATCTATAGCTTTTAAATCTGTTAACAAAGCGGCTTCAGGTTTACCCGAAGTTGATAAAGCCGCAAGAGTTGCCAGAATTTCCGCTTTTATTTGAATTTTATTCATAGCTGCCTCACTGTTTATCTCTGCCCCAAAAAACATCCAGTATTTGCTGCGCCTCCGAAGAAAGTATTTTATCTTGTAATATCAGATATTGCACAGCAATCATCGTGCATTCAGAACAAATATTAACACCCGGGCCCTTCACCATTTTTAGCACTTCGGTTTCATGTCTGCCGCAAAAACTGCAATATCCGGTCTTTTTGGCATTAGACACTTCTTTAGCCTTAATTTTTGATTTTCCTCCTTCAAAATTTATAACTTTATCGGAAGACATCGGCCCTCTCCTTATTTTTTTCAATTGTAACGTAAAAAACAAGTTCTTGCAATCAATATATTAAAGGGCAAATAATATCTTACCGGTATAACTAATAACCGGGTAGTGGAGCAGAATTTGCAATATTCTCAAAATCATTAATTTATTAAAACAATACTGCGCTTCATAAAGCTTAATAAACAGATTTACAAACAGCAAGATATCTGTTATACTCATAAAGTAAATAGTTTCTTAAAAAAGAACGGAACTCCCGTTCTTTTTTTATTAAAAGGATGAGACTAATGAAACAGGACATTAACAGACACGAAATATTAGAAAAAATTACACCTCTTATTGAAAATACGGCAATGAGATTTAATCTTATTCCTATTGAAATAGAGTTTATTAAAGAAAATCATAAGTGGTTTTTGAGAATTTTCCTTTATTCACATGAAAAAGATATTACGCTGGATGATTGCGAAAATGTTACCAGAAGCCTCAATGACTTTCTGGATGAGCTTATACCTGTTAAATATTATCTTGAAGTTTCTTCACCGGGTTTAGAGAGAAAATTTAAATCAGACAAAGAATTTTTGATTTTTAAAGGCAGACGTATAAGCTTGAAACTCAAAACTCCGCTAGAGGGCGAGACCGAAAAAATATTTAAAGGTGAAATTTTAGACTGGGATGATAATTTGGGGCTTAAATTTTTCCGTTTTGACGGTGGGGAAGAATTAATAATTCCCAAAACAAATATACAATCTGCGAAATTATATATTGACTAAAAGATAAAAAAGAAAGGAAAATATAATGATTAAAATCGGAACAGCATTATTTGAAGCTTGTGAAGAGCTTGAAAGAGAACGAGGAATTTCTAAAGAAGTTTTAATTGCATCGCTTTGTGATGCACTTGTTGCAGCATATAAGAAACATATGCATGTAAAAGAAGCAACTAATATAGAAGCTATTTTGGATGAACAAACCGGAGAAATCGGCGTATTCAGTACTAAAACAGTTGTAGAAAATGTCGAAGATCCGGACACTCAAATCTCTTTAGAAGATGCCAAAGAAATAGACGACGAAGTTGAAATTGATGACGAAGTTAAGATAGAAGTTACACCCGAGCAATTCGGCCGTATAGCGGCACAATCAGCAAAACAGGTTATTACTCAAAGAATAAGAGATGCTGAGAGAAATAATATTTTAAATGAATTCTTGGAAAAGAAAGGTACTTTGACAACAGGTATTATTCAGCGGGTTGAAAACAGAAACGTAATAGTAAATATCGGAAAAACCGATGCTATAATGCCTCAAAGAGAACAAATACCGAGAGAATATTATAAACCCGGCAACAGAATCAGAGTATTTGTACTGAATGTAAAAGAAACAAACAGACTTCCTCAGGTTATAGTATCACATGCTCATCCTGAAATCGTAAGAGAATTGTTTGAACTTGAAGTACCGGAAATAGAAGACGGTATCGTAGAAATTAAATCAATTGCCAGAGAAGCAGGATTCAGAACAAAAATAGCTGTATGGTCTAACGATCCTGAAGTTGATTCAGTCGGAGCCTGCATAGGACCCCGCGGTTCCAGAATTCAAACAATAGTCGGCGAACTTAAAAATGAAAAGATTGATATTGTAAGGTGGTCCCCAGATCCGGTTGAATATATTGTTAACGCAATTTCTCCGGCAAGAGTTGTTTCTGTTGATATTATGACAGACGATGAAGAAACCAAAGATGCTCTTGTTGTTGTTCCGGATGACCAGTTATCACTCGCAATAGGCAGAGAAGGTCAAAATGTAAGACTTGCTCACAGGCTTACCGGCTGGAAAATTGATATTAAGAGTGTTTCTCAAATGGAAGACGAAGAAGCTTCCAAGACTTCTAATTATGAATATCAAGAAGAACCGGAAGAAGAAGAACGAGTTGTTGATTCTGATGAAATTCAGGAAGAAATAGAAGAAGAAATGAACCAGCAGGCTTTGGACGAAGAAGATATGCAATCAGAAGAAGCAGACGAAACTTCCGGAGAAGAAGAATAGAATATTAATTATAAATAAAGCCGCAGAGAAATAAATTTTTCCTGCGGCTTTACTATATTCATTGCAAACATTTTCTGTTCTTTTAATCCTGTAAATTTACCCGTCTTTAACCTTCGCGCCAGCTGGAGCCGTAGTTTATATCTACATCCAGCGGAACTTTCAGGGGTTGGTTTAATTGCATGCCTTTTAAGACCAGCTCTTTTACCGTTTCAAGCTCTTCTTTCGGGACTTCAAAAACAAGTTCGTCGTGAACCTGCATTATCATTTTTGTTTTAAGACTTTTTTCTTCAAGTTCTCTATTAACCTCTATCATAGCCATTTTGATTAAATCAGCGGCGGTACCCTGCAACGGCTGGTTAATTGCTGCACGCTGTGCAAATTCTCTTATCTGGAAATTAGAGCTTGCAAGTTCTGATGCAAGATAGCGTTTGCGTCCAAAAATGGTTTCGACATATCCGTGTTTGTTAACGAAGTCTATTTCATAATTCATGTATTCTTTTACCCGCGGATATGTTTCAAAATATTTATCGATAAATTCCTGTGCTTCATTATTGCTGATACCGAGGTTTCTGGCAAGCCCGTATTTTGATTGTCCGTATACAATACCGAAATTTACGGCTTTGGCTCGTCGTCTCATCTCTTTTGTAACTTCATTCAATCCTACGCCGAAAACTTTAGCGGCCGTCATTGTGTGTATATCTTCTCCTGTAGAGAAAGCGTGTATAAGATGCTCATCCCCGGATACGTGTGCAAGAAGCCTTAATTCAATCTGTGAATAGTCGGCAGAGAGTATAAGGGAATTTTCTTTATCCATAGCACAGAAAGCAGACCTGATTTTATTCCCCTCTTCTGTTCTTATCGGAATATTTTGAAGGTTCGGATTTGATGACGAAAGCCTCCCCGTTACAGTCAGAGCCTGATTATACGTTGTGTGTATCCTGCCGTCACGTTTGCTTATGAGAGTGGGCAATACATCAGTGTAAGTCGATTTTAGCTTTGCAAATTTTCTGTGTTGGAGAATATAGTCACAAATCTCGTATTCCTGTGCAAGTTCTTCCAGCACTTCTGCACTTGTGGAACGGGATTTTTTCTTCTTTGTTTTAAGTTCTAACTTATCAAAAAGTATTTCCGCAACCTGTTTGGGTGAATTTATATTAAAAGGTTCGCCTGCCAGTTGGTAAATTAAGTCCTCAAGCTCAGCAAGCTTTTCCGTCATATATGCGGACAATTCTTTTAAATACTCACAATCAATCGCAACGCCTGTGTGTTCCATTTTTGCAAGCACTATTGTCAACGGAATTTCGATATTGTTAACAAGGTTTTGTTCCTCTTTATCAAGATTTTGTATCCAGTATTCATACAGTCTGAATATGGTATAGGCTTCGTCGCAGGCGTATTTTATTTCATCATCACGATTTGTCATAATATGATTTATGAAATCAAGAGCCTGTGCTTCCAGTGTATGTTTGCGATTTGGGTCTTTGACATAACTTGCCAACAAAACGTCGTATTCCAATCCCTTTGGTGAATATCCGTTATTTAAAAGCAAGTGGTAATCCGACTTCGCGTCATAGCCTATTTTCTTTATATCGGGATTTTCTATAATCGGCTTTAACTCATTGATAAAATCCTTTGAAAAATAGTAGTTTTCCCCGTTTGAGACCGAGCATCCCGTTATTAAATCTTCTTTTGAATACCATTTTACGGAAATTCTCGGAGATTTTTTTATTTTCTCTATTATCTGTGCTTTGTTTGTTTCCGTAGCAATTTGATACTCTAATTGTTTATCTTCTACCGTATTTTTTATTGCCTGCGTAAACAAATTTTGCTGGATGCCAGCGGCATTTTGAACCGCAAAAAGATTGAGATTTTGTTCTTGCTTCGTAGCTTCTGCATTAAATGATGATAAAATTTTATCAATATTTTTTATAAATGTATAAAACTGCATCTTTCTTAAGAATGATGACACATTTTCAATTTTTGGAAGAGTAACTGAAGCAGTATCAATATTGAAATCCAGCTCAACATCTCTGATTATTGTTGCCAAATCTTTGGACAGTATTGCAATCTCACGTCCGTCGCAAATTTTTTGTTTTACTGCTTTTTCAGGTATATTTTCGCAATCGGCAAGTACATCTTCAAGATGCTTGTATCTGCTCAAAAGTTTTTGTGCGGTTTTCTCACCGATACCTTTAATTCCGGGTATATTGTCGGAAGTATCCCCTCTTAATCCCTTATAATCGGTCACTTGATTAGGGTAGACTCCGAGTTTTTCATAGACTTTGTTCCAGTCATATTCAAAAAGTTCTCCTTTGGAAGGAATAAGTACTTTTACAGTTCCTTCTTTATCAACGAGCTGAAAACTGTCCTGATCTCCCGTTAGTATAAGTGTATTATGTCCTTTTTCGGAAGCTGTTTTTGAAATAGTGCCGATAATATCATCGGCTTCAAAACCTTCTTTTGTTATGATAGGAATTTCAAAGGCTTCAAGTCCTTCACATATAACGCCCAACTGGCTTTTTAATGTGTCAGGCATTGCTTCGCGATTAGCTTTATATTCTTCAAACTTTTCCGTACGAAAAGTCCTTCTGCCTACATCAAAAGCAACGGCGATATAATCGGGATGTATTTTTGAAAGCAGGTCAAAAACGGCTTTAAAAAAACCGTAGACTGCCCAGGTCGGCTGATTTTCCGAATTTTTCATAGCGGTTCTTTCAAGTGCAAAAAATTGTCTGTAGGCAAGAGCATGTCCGTCTATTAATATTAATGTTTTTGGCATATAATACTCCCATATCAATTAAATATTATTATATCATAATCAAGGACGGTGTGTATGCAGGTAAACAGAAATCACGAAATTTTAACAGAGATGATAGAGCATTATAAAAAACTTAAAGAGGTAGAATCAATTGGTCTTGCTGGTTCTTCTACCGCTAATACTGCGGATAATAAATCAGACTACGATATTTATATTTACGGGAAAACAGAGCCGCCTACTAAAGATAGACGCAAAATAGCTGAAAAATATGCTGATAAACCCGAAATTGATAACCATTATTTTGAAACAGGCGATACTTTTATATTAAGGGAAACTGGTAAGCCGATTGATATAATGTATCGTACACCGGATTTTATAGAAGGTAATATAAAATGGGTATGGGAAGGGTGCAACGCTTCTTTGGGTTATACAACCTGTTTTATAGATAATATTAAAAAAACAGAGGTCTTGTATGACAAAAACGGCTGGCTTGAGGGAGTAAAAAAACGAGTCAACACCCCTTATCCCGAAAAACTTGCTCAAAATATTATCAAAAAAAATTTTGCATATTTAAATGATGCAATGTTTTCCTTTAGAGACCAAATTGCATCTGCAGTTGAAAGATGTGATTTTGTAAGTATAAACCACAGATGTGCGGCTTTTCTTGCAAGCTATTTCGATATAATTTTTGCAAAAAATCGTCTTTTAAATCCGGGAGAAAAGAAACTTGTTCCGTTTGCATTAAAAAACTGTAAGATTTTGCCTGAAAGATTTGAAGCTGATGTAAAAACACTTTCTGTCGGAGAAGTTTCAAAACGCCTGCCGGCAGCTGACAAAATGGTAGAAAACTTAAGAAAAATATTGTAGTGTTACTAATTGTAAAAGTTTCTATTTACCCACGCAATAAAAACTTTTCTTTTGTTTTAATTTGTGTATAATAGAACAAAGGAAAAGATTTTATGATGCAGAATATAGCAACTTCACAAAATTCAACAAAACCAACAACGTTATGTGATGAGATAGAGCGTTATTTACAAAAAGTTTTTGAAAAAGAGCTAAAGGCGGAAGGTTCTATTCTGGTAAGCTATACACCTTTTGTCATAAAAAAGATTGCGGCTTATTTATCAGGGAGAATAAAAATGCCGGCATCAATCGGCATTGCAGGTGAGACTGCGAGCGGAAAATCTACAATTACAATGGACTTAATTGATACAATAGAATCTTTTGCTTCGGAATTTAACATTTCTGATGTTATTACAAGAGTAAATACGGATGACTATTATTATGACCGCTCAGAAATGGTTAAAGCTGCCGGAAGTTTTTCGGAATTTGCTAAAAATTATGACTTAGATGTGCCGCAGGCTCTGGAGCTTGAACTTATGCATAAGCATATTAAGGAGTTACTTTCAGGAAAAGAAACTTACCTTCCTAAATATGACATGAGCGGTACTGCAAAACGCTATGATAATTATACTTTAGCTAAACCTTCCAAAATTATTATTTCGGAAGGTTTGTTCACGCTTACAGACAAAGTAAAGGATGCGTTTGATTTCAAGATTTATGTAGATATAGATGAAAAAATAAAAAAAGAAAGATTTTATATCCGTGCAAAAGAACGTGATTTAGGGGATTCCGCTGATATTATTTATAAAAACGCTAATGAGAAAGCCGAAGTTCATATCCGCCCCTGCAAAAAGCAGGCTGACATAGTATTATCAGGTTCCGCAGACAGAATTAAATACAAAAATTTCCTGAACAGAATTATTGAAGTTGTTCATGAGCTTTATTATTCTGAAGCTTAATATTGAAAGCAATAAATATTTTGATGCGAAGATGTAGTTTAATATCGTATGAGATTAATACGTATCCTGAGTAAACTGATTAATCGCTATTTCTCATAGATTTGTATTTTTCATACAAATCCGG
>CALUPJ010000083.1 GCA_944322555.1 Candidatus Gastranaerophilales bacterium
CCTGATATAAGAATTAATTATCCTGATGTTATCTATAAAACGGAAAAGGCGAAATATAATGCCGTTGTGGAAGATATTATAGAACAACATAAAATAGGCCGGCCGGTGCTTGTTGGTACGGTAAGTATAGAAAAATCCGAGTACATATCGGCACTTTTGAACAAAAAAGGTATCAGGCATAACGTATTGAATGCAAAGCAGCACGAGCGTGAAGCTTATATTATTGCACAGGCAGGGCGTATCGGAGCCGTAACAATTGCTACAAATATGGCGGGGCGTGGTACTGATATTCTTTTGGGCGGAAATGCCGAATTTTTGGCAAAGGAAGAGTTAGATAAGAAAAAAATTACGCCTGACAGCAAAAATTATGAAGAGCTAAAAGAAGAAGCTTTAAAAAATGCCCGTCAAATAACGGAAAAGGAGCACGCAAAAGTTGTTGAACTTGGCGGACTTCACGTAATCGGTACCGAAAGGCATGAGTCAAGAAGAATTGATAACCAATTAAGAGGGCGTGCGGCTCGTCAGGGTGATCCCGGGTCTACAAGATTTTTCTTGTCGTTAGAAGATAATCTTATGAGGATTTTCGGCGGAGATAAGATTACGGGATTGATGAATATGCTGAATGTAGAAGAAGATATGGCTATAGAATCTTCTCTTATTACAAGACAAATTCAGTCTGCACAAAAGAAGGTTGAAACTTATCATTTTGATATTCGTAAAAACGTTCTTCAATATGACGATGTTATGAACATTCAAAGAGAGAAGTTTTACGCGCAGAGAAGAAAAGTGCTTGAAGGCAAAGATTTGCGTGATGATATTGTGTATATGATAGACAGGGAAATTGACAGGCTTTTAAAGAGTTATATTACGCCGGAGATGAATCCTGAAGAATATATTCAGGAGGATTTGCTGACTCTTGTAAAAGAGCTGCATTCCATAATTCCACAGCTTTCATACATCTCTGTTGATGATATAAAAAATTACAGATATGCAAGAATATATGATTCATTGAAAGAGTCTGCGCAAAAAGCTTATAAAGAACACGAAGAAGAAATAATAGGTTTTTATAACACAATTTCGGAACAGTACGATCCTTCGTTTACTAAGCAGGAAGTTTTCACTTCTGATAACATTATGCGTTCTTTGGAAAGAGATATTCTTTTGAGGGTAGTTGATAATCAGTGGATTGATCATCTTCATAATATAGATATGCTTAGAGACGGTATAGGACTTCGTGCGTACGGGCAGAAAGATCCGTTAATAGAATATAAAAAAGAAGCTTATGATTTGTTTAACAAAATGATGTATGAAATTCAAAGCAATACCGTAAGATATTTGTTCAGGGCAAAATTCGGAATACAATTTGTATCAGATGACGGAGTCGAAATTATAGAAAGCTGATAAATCTATTGTTTTCTTATTAGATTTATACCTGCTGCAAAATAATTTTTAAACTCTTCAAAGCTTCTTAAGGAAAGAAGTGTTTTAAGAATAAATTTAGGGCGCAAATAGAAGCGTTTTAGAGCCTTTTTATGCAGTTCAAATATTCTGTCCTTAGATAACTCGTGTGATTTCACAACCGGCTGGTAGTATGCGTTTCGGAAATCCAGATTACCTTCTGTAAGTTTATTTATCATTGCATAATTAAAATATTTTGTGCCGGGAAGCGGTGTTGCGGTATAAAAACTTATAAAATTGCTGTCCAGTTCAATTGCAAATTTTACGGTTTCTTCAACGGTTTGCTCTGTTTCCCAGGGTAATCCTATTACAAAGTAGTTATAAATCTTTATCTTATTCTTCTTTAGTATTTTGACGGTATTTCTGATATCATCCAACGTTATTTTTTTGCCGATATTATCCAGTATCATCTGAGAACCGCTTTCTACTCCCAGGCTTACAAGACGGCATCCTGACTTATACATCATCTTTGCCATTTCATCATCCATTGTATCGGCTCTGGAATTTGATGACCAGGTAATTTTTAATCCGCTCTCTATGATTTTTTTACATAAATCAATAGTCCAATCTTTATCCAGATTAAAAATATCTGACCAGAAAAGAAAGTTGCGTATATTATATTTTTCGACACAAATTCTTATTTCTTCAATAATATTTTCGGCAGAGCGCCTTCTGACTTTCGCGCCGGAAACAGGTGTTGCGAGACAGAAGAAACAGTGAAACGGGCAGCCTCTGGCAACTTTAATGACAGCTTGAATCTTGCCGTTGTCCGGCCTTTTGTAAACGGAATTGTCAACCAGATGTCTTGCCGGAAAAGGCAGTATATCTAAATTTTCTATAAAGGGTCTGTTTTCATTTTTGACCGCCTGAAAGTTTTCTCTGTAGCAGATGCCTTGAATTTCGTTATCGGGTACTCCTTCCAAAATATCTTTAAGTGTTAATTCGGGCTCTCCCATAATAACGTAGTCAATGAATGGATTTTCATATATGGTATTTGTATTATAAGTTAAAAAAGGAGCACCTTTAACAATGGTACATATACCGGGGAATATTTCTTTTGCTCTTTTTACGGCTGCCATATCTGAAATAAAAGTTGGTGTTGCAATATTTGCAGCCAGATAGTGAGGCTTAAAATCTTTTAAATCTTTCTCAAAATCCCCGCCTTGACTGTAGTCTCTTATCATTGCTTCAAATCCGCATTCTTCGGCTATTGCAGCCATGTACATTAAGTCTGTCGGCGGTAAAGGCGGAATAACGAGTAATTCTTTTGTCGGCTGCTGGCACCTATCCTCCCGGTTAATAACGGGAGACGGAGGATACATTAAAAGAATTCTCTTAGTTTGATTCAACTGTCTTATCCTTTACGCTTGAAGCTATAATTGATGCTAATATTAAACAAAGGGCACCGATGAAGAAAGTGTACTCCCAGTGGTAATTAATACCGCCAATAACATTAAACGAACATTTGTTAATAATCCAGGAAACAAGTGTGCATACAAAAACCTGCGGGCCGGCTATAAAAATATTAAAAATCCCCATTACGGAACCTTCAGTACCGGGTTTGATATATTGCGAAAGCATTGCAAAAGGAAGTGCGCATATACTTGCCCATCCAATGCCTGATATTGCCATTAGAAGTGCAACTGCTTTTAAGTTAAAACAAAGAGCCATTCCTAAATATGCTGCGGCCATGGATAGCATTGATAGAATATGAATTTTTTTATTGCCGTATTTAACTGATAATACTCCGATAGGAATTGCAACCACAAAACAGATAAGATTAAATATGGCAAAACAGGTCGAAGAGAAATTTGTAGCATTCAATACCTGCATATCATAGCTTGCTTTGACAATTTCCGAAACATCGGATAAGTCAGGGACTGCAAACAGTGTGTGTACACAATATTGCGTAAAGTTTATCATCAGGCACATTGTGCCTATCCAGGTGAAAAACTGCATCCAGCATATTTTACCTACTTCCGGTGAAAGAGCAAAGAAATCTTTCAAAGATTTTATAAAACTAAATTTTTCACGGTGTTCATTTCTGTTAACATGTATTTTATGTTCTTTTATTGCTATACAAGTCCAAATCATACCCAGAGCAAAAGCGAGAGCTGCCATAATGAACTGTGCATTTATAGACATTTGATAACCGAAAGCCCATTTTAGAAACGGGGCTGTACCTGCTGCAAATACAGAACCAAGGCCTATTGCAAGGCTTATATAAGAATTTGCAATGGAATGCTGTTCCTGCGGCACCACATCAGGTACAAGCGCTCTGTAAGGACCTTGTGCAATATTTACGCAAGCATCAAGTATCCAAATCATAACTGCAGCAAATAAAAGAGCTCCAACAGCAGGTAGTTTTATATGTAAAGCAGCACCGATATAATTAGTAATCAATTCAGAATTGGGAAGAGCCCACAATGCCAATGCAGAGAGAAGGGCGCCTCCCAGCAAATACGGTCGTCTCCTTCCGAAAACTGAAGCAGTTCTGTCGCTTAGGGCTCCAATCAGAGGCTGTACAACCATTCCCGTAAAAGGTCCGGCAAGCCATATTAGACCAAAAATAAAGGGATCTGCTCCTAAATCTTCCGTAACAGGGCCTGATAAAATGATTCTCATTTGCCATGCAAATTGCAAACCAAAAAATCCTATGGCAAAACTAAGGAATTTTGCAGTCGTAAACTTTTTTAAAATATTTTCTTCCATTCAGGTCTCTCCCACACCAATAATTTAAGTTTACAAATAAAAAAATACCGCGTCAAGCAAAATAGGGCATAAAGTCCCTAATATAATGCAATGATTTTATCAATGCCTGATTTTGCGACATTAAAAAGCTCAAGCATTTTTTCATACTCGTATGGCTCGCCTTCTGCCGTTGTTTGAAAATCAATAATTTTGCCGCTTTTTGTCAAAATGACATTTGAATCAACCCGCGCATGCGAATCCTCTTCATAATTCAAATCCAGCCTTATTTCTCCGTCAACGATTCCTATTGATATGGCGCCAACCGGCTCAATAATGGGATTTTCTTTTAATTCTCCGGATTTTATAAGTTTTGATACGGCATCCTTCAACGCAAGATATCCGCCGCAAATACTGGCAGTCCTTGTTCCTCCGTCAGCCTGAATAACATCCGCGTCAATTGTAATTGTTATACCCGGCATCTTTTCCAAATCGACGCAAGCTCTGAGGCTTCTGCCGATAAGTCTTTGAATTTCCTGTGTTCTGCCTGATATTTTATCACGTTCTCTTTTGCATCTTGTATTGGTTGAAGCAGGTAGTAATGAATATTCTGCCGTAACCCAGCCCCTGTTATCATCTTCGGACATCCATTTGGGTTTTTTGAGTTCCGCGGAAGCTGTCACAATAACTTTTGTATCCCCAAATTCAGCTAAAACAGAACCCGGAGCGTGTTTTGTATAATTATGGGTAAATTTTATATCCCTGAGCTCGTTGTTTTGTCTTCCGTCGTTTCTCATATAACCCTCCATATGCAGTATTTATTCTAAAATAGCATTGACATAATTAAAATTCAAATATAAAATAGCGCATGTGTTTAGAAATATACACATAACAAGTTTTTTCTTGTTTTCTGCTTGCCTGATATAGAAGAAGGACCTTTATTATCGGGTAAGGTTAAGAAATTCGAGAGCCCCTCTTCGGGGCTCTCGATCATTTTCGACTGTATAAAATCCCATATAGGGAGGTTTAGCCAGAGAATGTTTTGTAAGAACTTTCAATATTATCATTGATAACTTTATCAAGTGCTTCAATTTCTGTTGTAATCTGTGTTCTTTCGTTATCAAGTCTTTGAAGTTTTAATTCCAGATTTCTGTCTTCCTGCTGAATTATTTCTGTCTTGGTGTTGATTTCCTGCTGTGCTTTATCATATTCATATTGAGCGTATTCATACTGGTTGTATGCGTCCTGATATGCAGCTTCGTCTGTTACGGTTTTTGCAGTAAGTTCAATATCTCTGTATGCAATTATTTCACCGGTTGTAGCATCAATTGTCGGAATACTGATAGTTGTAATACGACCTTGAGAGTCAAATTGTAATTTACAATTATCAGTAGCGGTAGAAGTTGTATATTTACCGTTTGCAGTATAAGAGAATGTTTGGGCAAATTTATCGGGACTGTTTACATCATTCTCAAGAGCAAATTGTACGGTACGAACCCCTGTATCACTTGTTGTAATAAATACATAGAAGTTATCCTCGGTGATACTGGAATCTTGAGCTCCATAGGTATTACGAATAGCTTGCTTGTAGCCTTCCCAGTCAAACTCATCGCCAAATAGCTTCATTGCTTCGTCAAACGTATAAGCTATTTTACCGCCAATTGTCAATTCTCCTGCATCCGGATTTTCAAGACTGTCAGTACCGGTTTTAGAAGCCAGAAAATATTTTGCGCCGTCAAGCTGTTTAAGAGAGAACGTACCATCATCATTAGCTTCTACATACATTGAATCAGTCGTTAATTGAGCTACTGTTCCGTTAATAGAGATATAGTAGTTTGATAAATCAGAAGCACTAATTTTACGTTCTACGGATTCGGTATTTTCACGCAAATGGCTATACTTAGTTTTGTCATCAGCTAAATCATACTCTTCTTTTGAAACTTTTTTATAATAAGTCGTTCCATCTTCAAAATCTGTTACGGAAGTATATCCATCTGCTGATAATACCATATAATCTTCAGGATTAGCACCTTGTTCTTTTAATTCTGCACCGGTAATGCCTATTTTGTCTACGAAAACATCGCCTTCTTGATATTCACTTCCATCCGACAACTGACCATAGAATCCGGTTTTTTGAGTTGTTGTAGGGTCAATATAATCACCTTTTATAGTTGCTCCGGCATTTCCTACAACGGCAGAACCGTAGTTTGAAGTTATAGCAGCTCCGGTAGCTGTCTGTTGAATTTCTACGTTATAGTTTTCACCTGACGGTTTTACTGCACCGAGTGTAAATGTTGTAGCACCATCGGTACCGGAGTATTCGATTGTTGTATAATCCTGTGTTGAAGGAGGGGTCGGGACCTGCATTGCAAGCAAGCTGTTATACAATGCCGTGCATTGTTGTGATAAGATTG
>CALUPJ010000084.1 GCA_944322555.1 Candidatus Gastranaerophilales bacterium
CCGATAATATCTAATGCGTCTTTGATAGTAGGCATATCCAATTACCTCCTTCGGTGGTACTGTTTCTTACTATTATTATACGCTATTTCTCGTCAAAAATCAACCATTTGTTGTGACAGAGCCAATTATTAAAAAGAAGCCGCATAAAATGCGGCTTCTTTTTATACATTCAATTTCGCTTTATCTTCATCGGTTACGCCCTTGATAGTAAGGTTTATTCTTCCCTTATCATCAATTTTTATAACCTTAACGATAACTTCGTCGCCTATATTCAGGTGAGGTTCAATAGTCTCAATTCTTTCCTGACAAATTTGTGAAATATGAACCATACCGTCCTTGCCGCCGCCGAGTTCAACAAATGCACCTATCGGAATAATTCTTACGACTTTTCCTTTGATTACCATTCCTACTTCAGGCTTAAAAGTTAAGTCGTGAATCATCTTTTTCGCAATTTCAGCACCTTCCTGATCGTTAGATGTAATTGTTACAACACCGCTGTCCTGAATATCGATTTCTGCTCCGGAGGCTTCAATAATCGCTCTGATTTGTTTTCCGCCGGGTCCGATAACAGTTCCGATATCTTCAACAGGAATGGTCATTGTTGTAATGCTCGGAGCATAAGGTGACAGGTGATCAGCAGGTTTGGTGATGACTTTTCTCATTTCACCGAGGATATGGAGTCTGCCTTCTTTTGCCTGTGCCAAAGCACGACGCAAAGTATCATTTGCAATACCTTTAGCTTTCATATCCATTTGAAGAGCCGTAATGCCGTCGTCATTTCCGGTTACTTTAAAGTCCATATCTCCGAGAAAATCTTCAATTCCCTGAATATCGGTTAATACGACGGGTTCTCTTCCGGGTTCGGTTATCATACCCATTGCAACTCCGCCTATCATGCATTTAACCGGAACACCGGCATTCATCAATGCCATTGAAGAACCGCAGGTTGACCCCATTGATGTTGAACCGTTAGATTCCAAAACGTCGGATGTTACACGGATAGTGTATCCGAATTCTTCCTGCGAAGGAAGTGCCGGTACATTAGCTCTTTCTGCAAGATTTCCGTGACCGACTTCTCTTCTTCCCGGGCCTCTCAGAGGCTTAACTTCACCGACCGAAAATCCGGGGAAGATATATTTGTGCATATATGTTTTTTCTGTTTCCGGGTCAACTCCGTCTAATTCCTGCTTCATACCGGGACCTGCAAGAGTTGCCACAGAAAGAATCTGAGTTTGCCCTCTTGTGAATACCGCAGAGCCATGTGCTCTCGGTATAACGCCGACTTCACACCAGATAGGACGAACCTCGTTCGGTTTTCTACCGTCAGCTCTTACACCTTCATCAAGAATCATTGCACGCATAATTTTCTTCTCTGCGGCTTTAAATTCTTCCGCCACGAAGTCAATACCTGTTTCTTCAATTATTTGGTGAATGTAGTGGTCTTCAGGAAGAGCCTCTACTTTTTCTTTTACCAGTTTTTTAGCTTCTTCAAGCTTGTTTTGTCTGTATTCTCTGTCAAAATTATGATAAGCGTCAAAAATCATATCATGGGCAACTTCGTCGATGATATTTTTAAGTTCTGTTGTATCGTAAGGATTTACAAACTCTTCTTTAACAACGCCGCATTGTTTTGCAAATTCAACCTGTGCTTCGCATTGTTTTCTGATTTCAATCTGAGCAAATTCAACAGCTTCCATAATATCATCTTCCGTTACGAATTTGCAGCCTGCTTCTACCATGATTACACTATCATGTGTACCTGCAACTACAATATCCAATGCGGATTTATCAGCTTGCTGATGTGTCGGATTTGCAATTAGCTGCCCGTCGATTTTTGAAACTCTGACGGCTCCGATAGGGCCTTCAAAAGGCGCTCCCGAAAGCATTAATGCACAAGAAGCCCCGAGCATTGCCAACGTATCCGGTTGGTTTTGCTGGTCATAACTGAACAACTGTGCAACAATCTGAATATCATTTCTGTAACCTTTGGGGAACAGGGGTCTTATAGGTCTGTCTATCAAACGTGACACAAGGATTGCTTTATCACTCGCCTTACCCTCGGAACGATTATATCCTCCGGGGATACGTCCGATAGATGACATTCTTTCTTCATAATCAATAAGTAACGGGAAGAAGTCTATCCCAACTCTCGGCTCTTTGCTTACAACACAATGGACAAATAACATTGTATCACCGCATCTTACCGTAACGCTGCCGTTTGTAGACTGTGCATACTTCCCTGTTTCAACTGTGACGGCCTTACCGCCGATTTCTAACTGAAAACTTTTTGTTTCCGGTACCATTTTTCCTTCTTTCTCCGGCTGCTCGAAAGCCGGATTCTTCCATTAAATTCTACTATAATTCTTCTTTCCGATTATAGTATAAACATAATAAATAAGCAAAATGATACCGTTAATCCTACTCCAACACAGGTTGTATATCAATTTTGGATAAAGTTCTTGATGCTTTGGCAAATTTTAAAGTTCCCGGCGGCGTCGTTGCTGCAACGGAAGCCGCAAATCCGCCGGACAAACCGGCAACAATACCTATTACAGTTGATAAAATTTGTTTTAGCGTGGAAGATTTTCTGGTGAGCGCAACCGGAACAGCAGCTCCTATAATACCGCCTGCCGCAACTATTACCCTTGATAATGTACGGCGTCTTTTTATATCTTTTTCGGAGGAATTTTCCAATGCATATTTTTGTATCTTTGGAGCCGTCTCCATAATATCAATATATGCTTTTTCAAATTTATCCGTGTCTTGAGCAGGAATACTTAATTTACCCGCTTCTCTGCCTTCCGAATCCACAACCCGGTATACGGTTCTGCCGTTTACAGAAGTTCCCGCACGCTGAATATTGCCATAAGGGTTCTGCCCAAATTTCACACTTTCGACCATAAGACCACCTTCACACTTTAGTATTATTATATAATAAACGCATCGAAGTGCAATAATTTGCGCTTTTATTAAATTTTGTAAAGACAAGTTTTTAATCTGCATAGCAGGACAACATCAAACTGTTTTTTAATTTATTCAATGCGCGCATTTCTGTTTGTCTTATGCATTCTTTTGTAACTCCGAAAAGTTTGCCGATATCTTCCAATGTTGTTTTAGCAAAATTTTCAAGTCCAAAACGCATTTTTATCACTGTTTGCTCTCTTTCTTTAAGCGTAGAAACAACACTGGCTAAATCTTTTTTAAGTTCTTCATACTCAATCTCTTCTTCAACATTAGTTTTTTCATCTTCCAATATATCAGAAACATTGAGTTCGCTGCCGTTATTACTTTCGAAACTGCCTTCTATTGATACGGTCGTTGTGTATGCTGACAAAAACATATCGATTTTATCAGGTTCAATATTCATCTTTTCAGCGGCGGCTTTGTTACTTACCTGACAATTGTATGCTCTTTCCATTTCGGCTTTTACTTTTGAAAATTTTGATAATGTTTCCTGAATATAAACGGGAATTTTCATACAATAAGACTGTTCTGATATGGCTTTGAACATAGCTTGTTTAATCCACCAGCTTGCATAAGTCGAGAATCTGTAACCCAAATCGGGATTAAATTTTTCTACAGCAATCATCAATCCCAAATTACCTTCCTGTATCAAATCAACCATAGGAAGCTTAGATACATGTATAGCTTTTCTCGCTATTGTTAATACAAGTTTTAAATTAGCCTGTACCAGATTTTTTTTGGCTTCTTTATCACCATTTTTGGCCTTTAGTGCAATATCTTTTTCTTCTGTTTGAGTTAACGATTTGTAACCGTTTACTTTTCTTAAATAAGCTCCGATTTCTTCTGAGGACGTAATACCTGCAAAACCGCTTCTTGCCGGATTGGTGCATTTTTTCATAGTAATTGTTTTTTCTTTCATACTGTTAAACTCCTTTGGGGTAAATATTAGGGGGTAAATATTAGGGGTGAGGGGTAATCTTAGTAAATATTTAAAATACAGCTGCATCTATAAGGATTTGACACATAACAAATAATCCTTATATACTTATGATATATCAATAATATATAAAACTCAATACTTTTGTTAAGAAATATTACAAAAATATCCCATTTTTTGACAATTTGTTACAAAACTTAACTTATAAATCACTCTGAGGATTTGAAAAAGTTCAAAAATCGTCATTTTTCGACTTCTCAAACCGGCTTATGATGTGTAAACATCAGACCGTGTACGGGATAGAACAGAACCTGACGCAAAAATGTTCCCGAGAGTTTGCGAAAAATTTTTAAATTTTCCGCAAACTCTTCTTGTAACAAATTGTAACAAAGTAATTGTAAAAGTGTTATAAAATTTTCCCCATGTGGCATTAATAAAGTATAATAAACAAAGGATATGTGAACTGATGGAACGGTTGGCACACAGAGAAGACGACAGAGCTTTAAATAAAACAAT
>CALUPJ010000085.1 GCA_944322555.1 Candidatus Gastranaerophilales bacterium
CATTAAAGAAAAACCTTTTTTCTGCTCTCTCACGAAATCCTTCCTTTCTGTTTCAGGTTTTATAGATATTTCAACCTTTTTCAAAATTACCCAAAGTAACACAATACCTATTGTGTTACATTGACTATAAATATTTATAGCATAAAATCAATAAAATAAAAAGTTTTAGGGTGAAATTTTACAATCAAATTTGGTCTTGTTCATATTCTTTTCTTTTTTAGCAAAAAAAAGAAAAGAAAAAAGAGTCTAAAGAGAAGAACATGCCGGTATTTTCGCTATTTTGAGGTTTATAAGGCTCTAAAATCACCAATTTAACGTATCTGTTTCAATCCGTAAGATCCTGAACAGCTTGAAAAACTTCACATTCGTTCGTTTTTCTAATCTTTCAGGATGACATAAAATAATACATACCCACATGAAAGCCAAAGCGCCGCGAGCGTGCAGTAAAACTGCGATAGCGAGCGAAAGAGAGCGGGCTTGCCCGCATATTGAAAATGCCCGTAAGGGCATAGAAAACAATTGCGTATTTTCTCTTTCTTTCCGTCTGTTTCTTTCTCTTTTAATTCGCAAAAAAAAGAGAAAGAAACAGACAAGCAAAAATGCTTATTGTGCTTACATTAGAGGTGTAATTTTTACCCTCTGATGTAACACAATAGGTATTGTGTTACATTAGGGAATTGTAAACATTTATTTCTAATTTGTACAAATCTATATCAACATGATATATAATATAGGTATATGTATATCGTCAAAAACTTGAAGGACTATAACTTGTCCCACAAGCAGAGGATTTTTGCCGGCTACTTGAAGGATAATGTGGATTCATTTGTTTGTTATGAAAAAATAACAAACAGAAGTGCTATGCGCAAATACTTTGCCCCGGATCATGATTATATAGAATACAGTACGGCAATAGCCGAACCTGCAGAACTTTTGGCAAGAGCTTTTGCAAGTTAATATTCACAAAATTTTTTCGGCATGATATTCTTATATAGGGGAGAAAAATCATGAAGAAAATTTTTATTGTATTACTTTTGTTATGTTGTACATGTACCGTATATGCTGTTGATAAGCTCTTCGTTAAATATAACGGTACAAAGTATGAACTAAAATATAGTATGAGAAATCCTGAAAATAAAGGGTTTGTTAATGAATATCTAAAACAGGGAGAAGATAACAGCAACTGGTCTGAAAAGATTGCAGTTCACCATTTCCCTAAAGTTTATTCTCCTATTGCCCAGACAGAAATTTTTAGGGAGTACTTAAATTCAATGGGTTGTATGAGCAATGTTTCAATGAATGAAAAGAAAAATTATGCACTGATAGATTTTATTCTGGTAAATAAAACAAAAAATCCGGCAGTAGCAGAATTTAATGTTTTTAAATTTGAAAAAGCCCCTGATGCAGGAACTATCGCAGTTCAATATACCCAACGCTGCACTATATCCAATAATTTGGAGCTGGAACTGATAATAAATGACTTGAAAAATAATAATAAAAAAAGTGTCAGCAAGATAGAAAAATTTACAATTCCCAAAATTGTAAATAAAGAAATTAATGCAATAAAACTTAATGATTTGCCATGATTATTTAGAATTTGTTAGCATATAACGGGAGATAGTCGATTTTAAGGAAAATAATAATCATGAAAATAATAAAAGGGAAATTTTTGTTGGGAATTCTTGGAGTTTTTTTGCTCACAACAATATCCGCCGATGCTGCAATGACATTTCCTAATATAAATATAGGTATGGGAACCGCTAATACTCCGCAGGATTTTACAAACGGTTTGCAAATTCTTATCTGGCTTACAATCCTGACACTGGCTCCGAGTATTTTGATTATGACAACATCTTTTATAAGACTTGTTGTCGTACTCTCTTTGACAAGACAGGCTTTGGGAGCGGGAACACTGCCTCCTAATCAGGTTATCACAAGCTTGGCACTAATACTTACGTTCTTTATTATGGCTCCGACTTTTAATGAAATTAATGAAAAAGCTCTTCAACCATATATGAAAAATCAGATAACACAGCAAACGGCTCTGGACAGAGGTATAGTTCCCGTGAGGAATTTTATGTTTAAGCAGACTCATGAAAAAGAGCTGGCTTTATTTGTCAGAATGGCAAAAATAGAAAAGCCCAAAAACAAAGATGAGGTTCCTACGTATGTTTTACTGCCTTCTTTTATACTAAGCGAGTTAAAAACAGCTTTTACGATAGGTTTTGTGGTTTATTTGCCGTTTTTGGTTATTGATATAGTAGTTTCATCAGTGCTTGTATCCATGGGTATGATGTTCTTACCGCCCACTATGATAGCACTGCCGTTTAAACTTATAATGTTTGTTATGGTAGACGGCTGGTATTTAGTGGTTAAGTCTCTGGTAGAAAGTTTTGTCAGATAAGAGGTTCGTAAAATGAATGAAGATGTAGTTATAACGCTTTTGCAAAAAATGTTTATATTAACGCTTGAAATTTCAGTGCCGATTTTGCTTGTCGGTGTAATTTTGGGCTTGTTGGTCAGTATTTTCCAAACAGTTACACAAATTCAGGAATCAACTCTGACATTTGTTCCTAAAATTGTAGGATGTGTTCTTTTACTGATTTTTTTGATGCCCTGGATAATAAGTATATTTGTAACAACGGTTAACGAGTTTATGGATATGATACCTCAGTTAATAGGCGGTGTATAAGAAGTGTTTAATCTTGATGTATTATTTTCGGTCAGTAACATAATACTATTTATGGCAATTTTTACAAGATTGTCGGGGCTTTTTGCATCGGCGCCGTTGTTTTCGACATATCCGATACCGGTACAGGTAAAAGTTTGGCTTGCAGCTTGTATCGCATTTATATTATTCCCGATAGTGCAATATAATACGGCTTTTACCGTGCCTAATTCAGTTCCCGCACTAACATTAATTTTGTTAAAAGAATTTTTAATAGGTTTTGCAATGGGCTTTTGTGCCAATATACTTTTTGTAGGTATTGAGCTCGGTGTAAATATGTTTGCAATCCAGATGGGCTTATCGGCTGACCAGGCCTTGAATCCGACATCCGGCGGCAATTCTCCCGTTATAACACAAGCGTTTACTTTTTTAGCAACAATGCTTTTTATTGCAATCGGTGCTCATCAATGGCTATTTTCAGCTATATATAACAGTTTTAAAACCATGCCTGTAGGGTATACATTCACGTTTTCACCTGAACTTGTAGGGCAGGTTGTAACAATTTCAAACCAGATGTTCAATATAGGACTTAGTATAGCGTTGCCAATATTCGGGGTTTTGTTTATAACCGATGTACTTCTCGGTTTTACCTCTAAAATGATGCCGCAAATGAATATTTTTATGGTATCTTTACCGTTAAAAATATATTTAGGTTTGTTGTTGTCTTTAATTTTTATGCGTCCTATGGCAGAATATATTACAGTGCTAATAGAACGTTTTTTAGCACAAATTGCATTAATATTCTAAAGGGTTAATTAATGGGAAATGACGCAGCAGAAAAAACCGAAGAAGCCACCAGCCGACGGCGCACCAAAGAACGCGAGAGAGGTAATGTCTCCAAAAGTAAAGACATGGAATCTGCGCTTGTTATGGTTGCTGGGATTGCCCTGTTAGCGCTTTTTGCCAAAGGGATGATGCGAAATATACAGGATATGATGCGGGAAACGTTTTCCCACCTGTCTCCGGCCGGAATAGATGTCAGCAATATTATGGGGTTGCTGCTGCCGTACTTTTACTATCTTGCAGTAACAGTTCTTCCCTTTTTTGTACTGCTTGTGATATTTTGTATTATTATTATCAGACTTGACGTGGGGCATGTGTTTGCGTTACAGAAAGCAAAATTTAATCTGGAAAATTTATCCCCGCAAAGAATGCTTCAAAATGCAAAGCGTATGTTTAATCCGTTTGAGCCTCGTTCACTTGTAGAACTTGCAAAATCAATTTTAAAAATAGTTATTGTTGGAGCCTGCGGTTTTTCTGCCATAAACAGCAGAAAGGGTGATTTGTTAGGACTTGTCGGGCTGGAATTCCCTATTGCGTTGAATATAATTGTATCTATTTTGATAAACATGATTATAAATATGTGTCTTGCCATGCTTATTCTTGGATATATAGACAAAAAATATCAGAATTATGAGTATGAAAAATCCATAAAGATGACAAAACAGGAAATAAAAGACGAGCAGAAAGATACGGAAGGGGACCCGAAGGTAAAAGCGCGAATTAAATCTATTCAGATGCAAATGGCACGACAAAGAATGATGTCATCCGTGCCTACTGCTGATGTTGTTGTTACAAACCCGACTCACTATGCTGTAGCGATTAAGTATGATAAAACGCGCGCTCCGGCTCCACTAGTTGTAGCAAAAGGTGTTGATTATTTAGCATTTCAAATCAGAGAAGTTGCAAAACAAAATAATGTTCCTATCGTAGAAAACAGGCCTGTTGCACGCTCTTTATACAATACTGTTCCCGTAGACGGAATGATTCCTTCGGATATGTATGTTGCGGTTGCAGAAATTCTTGCTTTTGTTTTCAGGGCAAAAAACGGTGATAATTAAAAATAAGAAGTTTTATAAAGTTATTGGCGATTTAATATAATAATGCTAAAATAATAATGGTGGAGAGGTATGCCTCTTTTAGAGAAAGAGACAAATGGAACTGGGTAAATTATCAAAATTATTAAGCAACAATGATATCGTCCTGGCTATAGGTCTGGTCGTAATAGTCTGCATGATGGTAATTCCCATACCATCGCCTCTTTTAGACTTATTATTGACGATAAATATATCATTAGCAGTAGTAATACTTTTGGTTTGCCTGTATACACAGGAACCTTTGGATTATTCTTCTTTTCCTACGGTTTTACTTATTGCAACCCTGTTCCGCCTTGGTTTGAATGTTAGCTCAACAAGGCTTATTCTGCTTTACGGAGAAGCCGGACATGTAATAAATGCTTTCGGTGAATTTGTCGTCGGCGGTAATTATGTTGTAGGTGCCGTTATATTTTGTATTCTGGTATTAATCAACTTTATGGTTATCACAGGTGGTGCAACCCGTGTTGCTGAAGTATCTGCAAGATTTACATTGGATAAAATGCCCGGTAAACAATTGAGTATTGACGCGGATTTAAATTCAGGGCTTATTAATGAAGACCAGGCTAAAGAAAGACGCAGAAAGCTTGAGAGAGAAACAGATTTTTACGGTACAATGGACGGTGCTTCAAAGTTTGTTAAAGGTGATGCTACCGCGGGTATTGTAATTACTATTATAAATATTGTCGGCGGTTTGATTATTGGTGTTGTGCAGCTTCATATGAATGTGCAGACAGCTCTTTCTACATATACAATTCTGACTGTCGGCGACGGTCTTGTTTCACAAATTCCTGCTCTTTTGATTTCTACGGCAACAGGTTTAATCGTTTCAAGAGCCAGCGGTAAAGATGAATCGCTTTCTCAAGATATTAAAAATGAAATGTTTTCAGATCCGAGAGTTTTGGGTGTTGTTGCAGGACTTATAGGTTTTATGGGTATAGTTCCGGGCATGCCGACGATTCCATTCCTGACGATTGCTGCTGTAGCGGGTGGTATGGCATACTTTAAAGCAAAAAGTAAAAAAGAAATTATACAAACTCAGGAAGCGCAAAAAATTCAGCAGGAACAGCAGGAAAAACTCGGTAAAAAAGAAAAAAGAGCAAAAGCAACAAGGGAAAGTGTTATGGAACTCCTTAATGTTGATACCATTGAAATAGAGGTTGGTTATAGACTTGTTCAGCTTTTGAATGTAGAAATGGGCGGAGATTTGCTGGAACGTATTGCTCAAATAAGGCGCCAAACGGCATTGGATTTGGGTATTATATTACCTTCCATTCGTGTCCGTGACAACTTGCAGCTTTCCCCGAATTCTTATCAGATAAAATTAAAAGGTGTTGCACTGGAATCAGGAGAGGTTTATCCTGAAAGATATCTGGCTATGTGTGCGGTAGATCCTGTCGGTAATCTTGCTATAAACGGTATTCACGCAATAGAACCCGCATTCGGTCTTCCTGCTTTATGGATTGAACCTAAGGATAAAGATATGGCCGAAATGTCCGGCTATACTGTTGTATCTGCTTCGGCTGTTATATCTACCCATATTACCGAAGTTATTAAGAAATGTGCATCTGAAATTCTGTCAAGATACGATGTACAGCAGCTTATAGATAATTTGAAAAAAGAAGTTTCTGAGGATTACGTAAACGATATTATGAAAGATATAACCGTCGGTGATGTACATATAGTAATGCAAAATCTTCTTAGAGAAGGTGTCGCTGTAAGAGACCTAAAAAC
>CALUPJ010000086.1 GCA_944322555.1 Candidatus Gastranaerophilales bacterium
CATTACCTGCGGATTGCTTTTATATCTTTCCTGAATAGCTTTCATTTTAGGCTGAAGCATTTGCATCGTTCTCATAGAACGCTGCTGCGACAATCCCAACGGCCACATAGCTGCACGTACTATAACAGTAAGTAAAATAATTCCTATACCATAACTTCCGGCTACGGAAAGTGCTTTTAAAACGTCGATAGTTAGTGTTGTAAAATCCATATTCTCTTCCCTAAATTTATTCTGATATCAAAAAAGTGTACATACGTACACTTTCAAGATACTTTAAATATAATTTCAAGTCAAGATTTCGCGGATACTTTCTGCTTTTACGCTTCTTCTTTGTTAGTGTTTGAGCTTATAGTATTCAGTCGTCTTGCAGGATCTGTTATATGTGTAATTCTTAAACCGAAATTATCTTCAATAACAACAACTTCACCATATGCAATAAGTTTTCCGTTTGCATAAAGTTCAACAGGCTCACCTGCAGCTTTGTTCAAAGTTACAATGGAACCTTTGGTTAATTCCAAAACTTTTTTAATAGGCAGCTCCGTTTTACCGAGTTCTACAGTCAACTGCAGCTTAACATCCAGCAAAATGTTCAAATTTTGATTGGCAGGCCCCTGCACCTGTTCCAAATCCTCAAAAGATGCAAACTGGACAGGCTGTACTGTTACTGTTTTCTCTTCCGCTTCGTGTTCTTCCGGCTCGGATACAAAATTTTCTTCAGTAAAAGATGAGGTTACCTCATCTTCGGGCATTTCATTTTCACCGCTAACATCTTTTATATCGTCGTCATCTAACATTTAACCAACCTCTCTAAAAATAATTTCGTAATAATTCATGCATTTCATCATATACATCCGTTATTTTAACACAAATTTTATCTTTTAATGTTCCCGGACGGGCAAAGAACTTCTTTTCTCCGTTGACTTTAACAATTAAATCATCCTGCACTTTGTTATCCAGCTTAATAATATCTCCTTCGGAAAGCTGTAAAAAATCGTCCAATGTTATGTTACATTGACCAAACTGCACTCTCAAATCAACATTGGAAGTATTGATTTTGGAAATCATTTTCATTCTTTCGTCGTTAGAAGCAACAAGCCCTTTTGTCTGGAAGATGTGCTGTGTACTCAAGTGTCCCAGAACCGTTTCCAATACCGGATAAGGGAAACATATGCTGAAAAGTCCGAAATGTTTTCCCTGGATTTGAACCTCAAAAGTCAAAAGCGCAACTATTTCTCCCGCAGTCGCAACCTGTATTGACTGGTAATTGTCATCTAGACTTATGAATTTCCCTGATACCGGAATTATTGCATTCCAGGAATCTTCAAGCTGTTTGATAATAATATTAATAACTTTTTTAGCCAGAGCTTTTTCAATATCGGTAAGTTCTCTTGTCTGTGCGTCAATAGCTCCGACACCGCCCAGCATACGGTTTACGATACAGGAAATAACTTCAAAGCTTATTCCCAGAAGAATTTGTCCGGAAAGCGGTTCAAATTCAAAAACTCCGACACTTATGGGAGACGGCATTGAACGGATAAATTCTTCATAGGTCAACTGGTCAACGGATACGATTTCTATCTCAACACGCATGCGCAGATAGCCGCTAAGAACCAGAGATATTGCCTTGGAAAACTCTCTGTGAATATCTCTTAAAGCTCTTAAGTTATCTTTTGAGAATTTATCCGGTCTGCGGAAGTTATAGAGTTTATAACTCTTATGCTCGGAATCCGAAAAATCATCCTCAAATTCTAAAGTATTTATTAAATCATTTTTACTGCTTTCTGCCATTTTATCCTACTGAATAATAAACTGTCCGAAACTAACTCTTAAAACTTCTCTTTCCCCGCCTAATATTGAATTTATGTCATTTGTAATTTGTTCTTTAGCAAGCTCTTTTCCTGCTGCAGTTGCAAGTTCGGCAGAAGTCTTGCTGGAAAGATTTGTTATAACAGCATCTCTTATGGCAGGCTTATACTGATTCATCTCTTTTTGTATGGCCTCCATAGGATCTACCGGAGCAGGTGCTCCGTGTCCGCCGTGTCCGCCGCCTTTTTCTTCTGTTGTTTCAGGAAAATCCGTATCCTTTTTAGTTACTTCTATTGCAACATTGACTTTTAAGTACTTTTTCTGTGCTTCGTCACATAAATTAAGGATGAAATCTCCTAAATCCACAATAATTCCTTTTTGGAGTTCATCTTCTTCGCCTTCACCTTCAGCGAGTTCTTCTTGAGAAGTCGGCAAAGCACTTATCTTTTGACTTATCAGGTTTTCCATGATGACATAGTTTACACCCGCAAAAACTATGAACATTATTACGATAGATGCGAGTGTCATTATTAAAAGCTTTGTTAAATCCTGCTGTTTACCTTCTCCGTTTTTTTCGCTATCAGCCATAATTTTCTCCATTTAATACTATTATACAGTATTATTATACCAGCCCTGCTTGTAAATTTGCCACCATTATTTGGTGTATTATTTTGAAATTATATAATAACGCAATTCTATTATAGCAGGATTTTTTATTTTTGTCTCCAATACTATTAAATTCGCTTTTTTGGATAAATGGTTATATAATATTTTTATGGGGAAATTTGATTTATTTAATAAATTTAACAGTGCTGTAATAGTTTTAAATGAAAATAACGAAACAGTTTTTCGGAATAATGTTTTCAAACGCGTTTTTCCTGATTATAAAACTCTTGAAAAATTTTCGCACAAATTAAATTATAACGTATGTGCACTTGTCAGCAATGATGTTCAGGTGCATTCCCCCGTTGCGCAGGCTCTTAGTTCTCCGCAGGATTTTTCGGCGCATGTTTTATACCAAACCTCCAATAATGATTATTATTACTATGATATGAGCGCAACAAAAAAGGGTAAATATAATATTATCGTTTTTACGGATGTTACGGCAAAAATTAATCTTGAAAATTTGGTGCAAAGAAATCTGAATTATCAAAAAAAAATCGCAATTCTTGAAGAAGATAATAAGAATATGTCTAAAATAAAACTGCAAGCACAATCTCAGGCAATGAAGCTTTTGCTTCTTAATAATATATCGAATATTATCAGAGAATCCATTGATACTTCCGTCATCTTAATGTCTGCGCTGGATGAACTTGCACAAATGTTCGGGGCTTTCAGAGCATATTATGCTTCTGCAGAAAATGACAAAACTTTTGTTATCAGAGAATCAGTAAATAAAAATGAAATCGGATGCAAAATTTCTTTTGATAAAGATGTAAACAATGCAATAAATCAGGGTAAAGTTTCTTGTCTGGCATGTATGAAAGAGTATAAAGAAGCTAAACCTTTTAAAGAAATGGTGCAAAGAATTGTACTTCCCATTTATCACTTAAATACATTATTAGGGGTAATTGTACTTTCCACCAAACAAAAAATACGCTTTGATGACACGCTGGAAGTCCTTGACGGAGTTTCATCGCAGCTTGGTAACGCGATTATACAATCCGAATTGTACGAGAAAAACAGACAAATGGTTACGGATTTAACGAAAGCTTTGGAGGAACTGAAAGATACCCAGCTAAAACTCATTAATTCGGAAAAAATGGCTTCTCTCGGTCAGCTTGTGGCAGGGGTTGCGCATGAGATTAATACACCTGTCGCGTCCATAAAATCAAATAATGAAATTGTCAAAAAACTTATATCCAAAATAAAAGATAATGATACGGCCGATTTGCTGAAAGAAATTAATACAATAGATTCCGAAGCTATAGAGCGTATAAACAGACTTGTAATTTCGCTCAGAAAATTTGTAAGGCTTGATGAAGCGGAGCTGCAAGAAGCGGATATAAATAAAGAAATTGATTTGACTCTCGATTTAATCAGGCACGAAACAAAAAACAGAATTGATATAGTAAAAAATTACTCAAAACTTCCGCCTATAAAATGTTATCCGAATATGTTAAATCAGGTATTTATGAATATACTCGTAAATGCCGTACATGCCATAAAAGGCAAAGGTACGATTACTATTGACACAGATTATAAAAATAAAAGTTTAACGGTAAAAATAAAAGATACCTGCTGCGGAATAAAAGAACCCGATAAAATATTTTTTGCGGGATATACAACAAAAGGCTCCGGTGTCGGAACGGGTCTCGGGCTTGCAATATCACAAAAAATAATAGAAAAACATAACGGAAAAATCGGAGTTAAGACAAAACTTAATGAAGGGAGCGAGTTTTGTATTACTATCCCGAGTGGGTAGTAAATATTAAGAAATTTAAAGCCCATATTTTCTTAATATTACTAAGTTTTACACTAATAGTAATTATAATTGGAATTAAGTTTTGTAAAAATATCTGGCAGGGTAGTTCTAAAAATGTAAAAATATGATATATTAATACTACCGAGATTAAGTGTAAATTTTACCCTAAATAAATAGGGAATGTAACAAAAATTTAACAATTCGTAAGCTAAAGGCAATTTTTTTAAACAATAAAACTTTATATAACTGTGTAGAAGTTAAAATGATGTTTGCATATCGGAGGTAAAGTGTATGGCAATTACAGTAAACGGCAAAAAGAAACAAGTTAAGAAAACTTTTCAGGAATTGATTAACGATCTTATGACATCAAGTTCTGAAAAAGTCAGATATAACGCTGCCCGTGTTCTTGGTGAAATGGGTGATTCTAAAGCTGTTGAACCGTTAATAAATGTATTGAAAAATGATAAAAACGGTTCCGTTCGTTTATATGCAGCCCGTGCATTAGGAGAATTAGGCGACTCTAAAGCTACGGAGCACTTGATTGAATCTCTCAGAGAAGACAGAAATGTAGATGTAAGAGTCCGTGCAGCCCGTGCTTTGGGACGTTTAGGCGGTAAAATTGTTGTAGAACCGCTTGTTGAAGCATTGAATGATGAAAATTCTCAGGTTTGTATTACGGCAACAGATGCTCTTATTGAAATCGGTGATGTTGCAACAGATGCATTAATGAAATCTTTAGACCATGAAAAAGTGAATGTTCGCTGTGATGCAACAAGAGCTCTGGGGGAAATCGGAAATAAAAAATGTGTTGATAAAATTATTAATATGTTATATGACGAATGGGTAAATGTTAGAATTTATGCGGTAACTTCTTTAGGTAAATTGAATGATACAAAAGCTGTTCCGGCATTGATTGAAGTTATGAAAAACCGTTCGGAAAATGATTTGGTCAGAGCAGGCGCTGCAGCTGCATTGGGTGTACTTCGCGACCAAAGAGCATTGCTTCCTTTAAGAGAATTGATTATGGAAGCAGAAGAACTCGGAGAACTTGAAGATACAGCTCTTAAATCTTTCAAAAAGATTATGGCGGCAAATTGGCAAAGTATTCCGGGTGCTACTCAACAGAAAAAACCTGTTCAAGCATACTAGTTTGAGATAAGTTTAGATTTATTAACGGGGCGAAATTTTTGTTCAAAAATTTCGCCCCGTTAACTTTTGTTACAAAAAGGCAATTTTTTCTTGTTAAAAATCTTTATATTTATATGGGGATTTAGGATGAGAAAAATAAAAGCGGCAGGAAAGGTTGTAAAATATTTTGTTAAACCGGGTAAAAGTTTGACGGTTAATAAAAATATGCAGTCGTTTGAAGAGTTTTTTGTGTCGGTAAGTTTAAAACAATAAACCAGACCGGAAAGCATGGTGAAATTATTGGTAAGGAAGTTCTGACGGAATCTACGCTTGCGGATTTGGGCGATGCTTCGGTTTGGATTGATACATATTTAAAGTCTTTGCTGCCGGGTGCAAAAAAGGAGGTCGTTGATTTCTTTGGCGGTATGGGGTCTGTGGAAAAAATTATGAACAGAGCCAAGGGGGCTTTGTCTGTTGAAGCAAAATTGGAAAGAGGATTAAAGCAGGCACCGGGGCAAACTTTTAAAAATATTGATGAGGCAATAGCCTGTCTTGGTGACGGTATTGGCTCAAGGGTTATTACAAAATCATTGAATAAGCTTTCAGAAAAAGCGATTGAGGCTATGGTTTCCGATATGTTGATTGACGGGCAAAAGTTAACTTGTAAACAGAAAGATTTATTGATGTGTGCAATTTATCAAAAAAATATTAAACCTCGGGATAAGGAAGAGGCATTTAGGCTTTTCGAAACTTTTGCTCAGCCGCTAATAGAGAAAAGGTCGCTGGAAGTGGTAGACGGACTTACTTTGGGTATTTTAAAAGAAAGGATGCTTAATGAAGGACTTGATATCAAAAAATTTTCGCCGCATATAAGTTATGCAGCATAGATAGGAAAGGAAAAGTATGGTAAAATATGATATTACTTCAATTAACTCTAAAGGGGTTAATAAAATAGTAAAAGGAAGCAACAAGATGGATTTGTCTCAAGAGTTGGATAAAATCATTGCAAAGTTGAAAGCCAGAGTTGAGAAGGAAATTCCTGATACGGGTTATTTCAGGAATTTTGCCGAGAATTTTGAGAAGGGCAAAAAGCCCGATATTTATGCAAGAGATATATCGTTGTTTATCGAGCGTGACGAGGCTCGTGACGGCAGGGCATATTTAGGGGTTTCTGTGCTCCATCCTGAAATCAATATTGATGCTGCGAGTTATATAATGAACGGCGACAGAAATAAAATCCTTGAATATATGAATAACAAGGATTTTAAAGAAGAATTGCAAAAAGCTGTTTTGGAGCTTTCCGAGTCTCTTAAGAATGTAAAATAATTACATTTTTATTAAAATTTTTATACTGTCTTTTGCTTTGTTTGCCTCAAAAGCTTCAATGGCGTTGTCTATCGAATATATTCCGCTTATAAAAGGCTTAAAGTCTATTCTGTTGTTCTTTAGAAGTCTCAGTGCCGGAGCAAATTGTCCGCAGCGTGAGCCTAAAACAGTAATTTCATCTATTACAATCGGAGCCAGATTTAATTCTTTTCCTGTCGCAACGGTACTTTTTAAAACCAGAACCCCGCGCGGTTTGGTTAATGACATTGAAGTTTCAAAACCTGAAGCGGTTCCGGTTGCTTCAACTACGACATCATATATTTTTTGGGGTGTAAATTCATTTAACAGTTGTGTTTTTACTCCCTGAACTTTTGCAATATCAAGCTTGTTTTGGTGTTTTCCGACAAGAAGAACGTCAAAATTCTGGGCGTGAAGGGTCAGAGCCGTTGTCAGACCGAGTTTGCCGTCACCGAGAACGAGTACTTTTGCAGTTGGTTCGATGTGTAATTGTTCAGTAATCTCGCAGGCTGCTGCAAGAGGCTCGACAAATACTGCCTGTTCATCGGGTACATTCTCCGGTACTTCAAATAAGACATTAGTCGGCATAGTCATATATTCGGCAAAACAACCGTCTTTTCGCCAGATACCGAGGGTATGTCTTTCGGGACAGTGGCGGTAATTCTTTTTTGCACACCATTCGCATTCGGGATTATTGCAACCGTAGCTTATTTCGGCAACAACACGTTTGCCGACGAGAGATTTATCTTCCCCGTTAACTTCTTCAACAACTCCGACAAATTCATGACCTAAAATTCCGACATATCCCATGTAACCCTTTGTAATTTCGTAGTCAGTATTACATATACCCGCAAGAGTAACTCTGATTAAGGCTTCGCCTTTTTGCGGAATCGGTTTTGGATAATTGTTATCCAATTTTAATTCTTTATCAAAAACAATTGCTTTCATTTTTCGCCCTCCATCTTTTTTTAAACATACCATAAACAGAGAGTTCTGGGTTTAGATGTAAAAAAGTCTTAACAATCCTGAGGTCAAAATTAAAAATGTAGTAATATAATTTTGTACTTGATTTTGAAACAAAGCTCAGGGCGGCGTAGGATAAATCTTTTAAGGGTACAGGGATAATTTTACCCGTACAAAATTTATAGGAGGACTTTTGTTATGCAGCATTGCTGTGAATTTAAGCCTGACGATATTTACTATC
>CALUPJ010000087.1 GCA_944322555.1 Candidatus Gastranaerophilales bacterium
GTGTAAAGTCTTATGAGTCTTTTACACAAACCATTCCGGCATTTCATATTTTCGAAAGAGAATTTTATGAAGAATTCGGCATTGAACCGCTTCACCATCCTTGGCTCAAGCCTGTGAGAATTAATCAGGACAAATATCCGTTCTTTGAGATGAAGGGGGATGATGTTCATCAGGTTGCAGTAGGGCCGATTCATGCCGGTGTAATAGAGCCAGGGCATTTCAGATTTATGTGTCAGGGTGAAAAAGTTTATGATTTGGAAATAATGCTCGGGTATCAACACAGAGGGGCAGAAAAAATATTTCTGAAAAATAAAGCTTATAATAACAGGCTTGCAGAGTCTATATGCGGTGATACTGTTATAGGATACAATATGGCGTATTCTCAGGCAATGGAAACACTGTCCGATACACAAATTTCTAACAAAGCAGAAATAATAAGGCGAATAGCTCTAGAGTTGGAACGTATTGCAATTCATATAGGTGATATGGGCGCAATAGCCGGAGATATGGCATATCTTATGGGGGCTTCGATTTTCGGAATAACAAGAACACTTGTTATTAATACGATGCTTGAAATTTCAGGCAGCCGCTTCGGGCGGGGACTGATAAATGTCGGCGGGGTTAATTTTGATATAGATGAGAAAATGTCTGGCAAAATCGTCAAGATGCTTGACGGTGTCGCCAAAACGGTTGACAGAACAACAAAAGTAATGCTTAAAAAACCGTCCTGCATTTCAAGAATGGAAAGAACCGGCGTTGTGAGCACCGAAACTGCAAAAGCTCTCGGAGCTGTCGGAATGGCGGCGCGTTCTTCCGGTGTCGATATAGATACAAGATTTGATTTTAACGACAGCTGGTATACTTCGCTTGATGTTGTTAAACCCTTTAAAGCAACGGGAGATGTCCATTCAAGATTTACTCTCCGTTATAAAGAAATAAAACAATCCATGCAGATTATAAAAAAACTGCTGTCCGGATTAAATGAATACAAATCAGAACCGATTAAAACTCCGGTAAAACAAAATCTTGCGCCAAATGCTTTTGTTGTTTCAATGACAGAAGGCTGGCGGGGTGAAATAGTACACATTGCGATTACGGGTGCAAACGGAGAACTTTTACGATACAAAATGAAAGATCCGTCTTTTAATAATTGGTATATGCTGGCAATGGCTGTCAGAAACAACGGAATTTCAGATTTTCCGCTTTGCAATAAGAGTTTTAATCTTTCATATTGCGGAAATGATTTGTAGAGCTTGCGGAATCTAATTGCAAAAGTCCAAAAAACAATAAAATAACAAAGAAAAGGAAACGGAAATGTTTGATACAATAAAATTGAAGTATTTTCAAGGAAAACAATATATACCGGATATTCAGAATGCACCAATGCGCAGTCAGTTTAGAGGATTTCCGATATTGAAAGGTGATAGTGCCGTAGATGAAAAGATTTGTCCTGCTGGTGCATTAAGTACAAATCCTTTGTCTGTTGATTTGGGTAAATGTACGTTATGCGGGCAATGTGAGTGCGAAGCGGTAAAGTTTAGCAATTATTATAAACTGGCTTCTACAGACAGAAGTAAGTTAATTGTGACAGAAAATATGACACCTGAGGAGTTTGAAAAAAGTGCAATAAAAGCAAGAAAAGAGATAAGAAGAGTTTTTTCAAAATCTTTGAAGCTTCGTCAGGTATCGGCTGCCGGCTGTAACGGATGTGAAATGGAGTTAAATGCCTGCTCCAATTGTAATTTTGATATGGGCAGATTTGGAATTGATTTTGTTGCCTCGCCAAGACACGCGGACGGTCTTGTTATAACAGGCCCGATTTCTAAAAATATGGCATACGCATTGGAAGATTGTTACAAATCAACACCAAATCCGAAAATTGTAATTTTAGCCGGTGCTTGTGCGATTTCCGGTGGTGTTTTTAAAGATTCGGAAGAATTGGACAGAGAGTTTTTGGAAAAATATCCTATTGACTTATATATACCGGGGTGTCCGGTTCATCCGCTGACTTTTATTAACGGAGTTCTGGATTTTATATCAAAAAAATGATATGCTGGGTTCTATGATTTCAGTTATTATACCGACAGTGCAAAAGAAGACTAAAGTTTTGGCGAAGCTTGTTGATATATTATCGGAGGATAGTGCCGTAGAAGAGATTTTGATTATAAACAACAAGCCGGATATCCCCCTGAAACTAAACGGAGAAAAACTTAAAATTTATACACCGGAAAGGAATTTGTATGTAAATCCAAGCTGGAATCTGGGAATCAGCAAAATCAAAAATGAGAGTTTTGTTCTTATGAATGACGATTTGCTTGTTTGTGAGAATTTTTGCAAGATGATTGCAGAATCTGATGTTTTTAATTCCCTTACAACCGGACTTATAGGAGTGTTTCCCGGCAGTATAAACAGGTTTGCTAATACGGATACACTGGAGCTTCCTCCTGCCGGAAATGAGCCCGTATTTATTCCGCTAACCCGATATTTAGGAACCGGAGATTGGGGAGTGGCGATTTTCGGTAAAAAAGAAAACTATTACAATATTCCTGATGATTTGAAAATAATATACGGCGATAATTATCTGTTATTAAAAAATTTGCGTAATAATAAGAAAAATTATGCAATCTCTAATCTGGTTTTTAATCATATACATTCTGCTTCAAGTGCAAGTCCGGAATTTTCCTCCATTATACGAGAAGATATTAAAAATTCAGATAAATATTTCAGAGTTGAGAATAAGAAAGAAAGGCCTGAGTATACATTAGAGTTTAAGGATAATATTTGCATTATAAGAATTGGCGGTAATACATCAATTTATCTTAAATACAAAGATGAAAACGGCATTTATTCACAGGAGCTATTGTCCGGGCAGATGCTGTCATTGGCAAAGAAAACTGAAATGAGCCTTATATTTGAAATTGTAAAAGAAATTATAAACCGAAAAACATCCGGTTAAGTTCTGCAAGTGTCATAGCTCCGATTCGTTCTTCTTCTGCCTTGCTGCGTTCTGACTGTCCGGCAGCCTCACCTTGTATTTGATAAGGCTGATTTTCCCGCATTTTTTGTTCCGCTTTTTGTACAAGCTCCAGCTTTGCTTTTTCAAGTTTTGCTTTATCAATTGATTTATTATAGCTGGGTGTGATTCCAAGCTGCATAAGTTCCCTGAGTATTCTCAAATACTCGGGATCACAGTATGTGCCAATTGCTCCGACTGCCTGTATCAAACTATACTCCTATTATTATTTTATATTTAATTTATTCCACCATTTGAATGATTAATAACGCTAATGTAAAAATATCTTTACAAATTTTAATAAATGCGTTAAAATTAAGTTAATATTTTGTTACATTCTGGCAATTTAATTTGTTTTGGGTTTTTAATTAAAATACAATGTTAGATGTACAATAATATTACAACCCAATAATGAAAGTTAGGAATACTGAAATTATGAAAAAACAAATAAGTTATTTGCTTGCTGTTTTCTGCCTTTTGGGCATAAATAGAACTTATGCGGATCCTATGGCAGGGACTGTTTTACCAGCGCAGGTTCAAGCCGAGATGGGCGGTTATAATCCGGGTGCTTATAATACGACTGAGTTGCAGAATATAAACCACTATCAGATAGATAGAAGTTATATTCAATCTTTTGATGAAGTAACGAAAGATGAACAGATATATGATGCTTCAATAGAAGAAAATCAGGCAAGAGAAGGGGTTTTGTATAACCCGCACTTTTTATTGCAAAAAATAAATTTTGAAGGAAATACCAAAATATCTTCGGAAGAGCTTGAGAAACTGGGTTTAGAGATTCTTGGCGAAGATATTTTCTTTGATGAACTGCTTGAGGTCTGCCAAAAAGTAACAAATTATTATCATGCAAAGGGATATTTGACCTCTTATGCTACAGTTCCGCCGCAGAGAATAGTTGACGGTGTTGCAACGATAAAAATTGTAGAAAGCAAAGTCGGTGAACTTAATATAGACGGTGAAAAGTGGACCAGAGAATGGTATTTAAGACATATTATTATGGGAAAAGCAGGGCTTAGAGAAGGTGATGTATTTAATGCTAAAAACCTTCAAAGAGCAATGAAAGAAATTAACAGAGAAGATTATGTTCAGGTACAAACAGAAGTTGAGCGTGAAGCTGAAGGAGAAGAGAATACCGCAATTACTTTGAATGTAAGAGACAGGTTTCCTGTTAATTTGAATTTCTCATATGACGATTACGGCCGTTCTTATACCGGTGCTCAAAGAGTTTCATTCCTTGTGGGTATGGATAACCTGACAGGATTGGGTGATAAAATATATGGCGGAACAATTCTTTCATCCGGCGCAACTGGCTGGATGGCGGGGTACTCGCTTCCGGTATCATCTTACGGAACAAGATTGTCATTTGACTTTTCTGATTCTCACGTAAGATTAGGCGGGCCATATAAATCATTAAATGTTAAAGGTAATGCTCAAAGCTATTTCTTTAAATTGACACAACCATTGATTCAAACAGCTAAAACTGATTTGATATTCTATACGGGTTATGATTATGTAAATGCAAATACTTCTGCTAATATAACAGGAAATCCGTTAAGACTTTCTACGTATAACTTGAATGTATGGCGTTCAGGCTTATACGGTATGACTGATGATAACTACGGACGCTGGATTGGTAATTTAGGTGTAGATTTCGGTATGGGCGGCGATGGTCATGGCGCAATTCAGGATACTACATTCTTCAAGGTGACGGCAGGAGCAACCCGTGTTCAAAGGTTATTCGGCCGCGGTATGGGTATCGTAAGAGTCGGCGGTCAATATTCTCCGAACAAGTTGTTTGCGGCAGAGCAGATGCAAATGGGCGGTCCGTACACTCTAAGAGGCTATCAACCTGCTGAATTAATCGGTGACTACGGTGTAACAGGTACGGTGGAATACAGATTCCCGATACCGTTCTTAGACAGGTTGTGGCCGAAAGTTGATGAAAGACTCCGCTTGGCAGTATTCTACGATTGGGGCTGGCTCGGTGAAAACGGAAATGTTTATAACTATCCTGAAACATTCTTACATTCTGTAGGTTTCGGTACATATATAAACTTTACGGAATGGTTGACGGCTCAAATCGGTGTAGGTTTCCCGCTCGGACGTTCATATGATGAAAACACGGCAAGATTTTACTTTAGTGTAAACTCTGATTTGGACAGATTAATACCGTTAAGAAATCCTGAAAAGTTGTAATAAAAAAAGCCTCTTTTAAAAGAGGCTTTTTTTACGGTTAAATACATTGACATGAGGGGTTTTTTAGTGTAACTTAGAATAAAGATAAGGCTTTACGGGGAAGGGATTTAATGTACATAAAACAGCTCGAAGTTGATAACTTTAAGTCGTTTGCAAACAAAGTCGAAATACCAATGCTGAAAGGGTTTACTACTATTTCAGGTCCGAATGGTTCAGGGAAAAGTAATATTATAGATAGTATTCTCTTTGCGCTGGGGCTTTCTACAAGCCGTACATTGAGAGCGGAAAAGCTTTTTCATCTGATATCAACTTATAATAAAAGAAACGAAGCTTATGTTAAGGTGACATTCGGTGAAACTGACGAAGGAGATTTCTCCGTAGCCAGAAGAATTAAGAAATCGTCACAGGGTTTCAACAGCATTTATTATCTGAATGACAAAATTGCAACCCTTTCAGATGTTCATGCAAAGCTTGAAAAATATAATATAACTCCGAATAGTTATAATGTTATGATGCAGGGCGATGTAATGAGTATTACTAATTGTACGCCCAATGAGAGACGGAAAATTATTGATGAAATTGCCGGAGTTGCGGATTTTGACAGAAGAATAGAACAGGCAACCGGTGAACTTGAGACGGTAGAGAAGAGGGTTGTTAATTCTACTCTTATCTTGAACGAAGTTAATTCGCGTCTTGAACAGTTGAAAGAAGAAAAAGAAATAGCGCTAAAGTACCAAAAATTGAAAGATGAAAAAACAGGGCTTGAGAGTCAGATAAATACCGTTAAATTTTTTGATTTGAGAAGAAATCTAGAAAAAGCGCATGAGAATATTTTAGAGTTTACAAAGCGCAAGAAAGAAGAAGAGATAAAATCCAAAGATCTTGAAGAAAAACTGAAATTAATTAGAGAAAAATATGATGAAATTTCTAAAACTATTACGGAGAAAGGTGAAGGGCATCAGCTTGAATTGAAGCAGAAAGCCGAAGAGATTAAAGGGGCCGTTTCCCGTAAAAAATCATCGATTGTTTTTGCTGATAAACAGATTCAGGATAATCTCAAAACCATAGAGAATACGAAAAACGGCATAGAGGTTCAGAACGGTAAAGTAAAAGATAACGAGCTAAAGATTTCTTTAAAGCAGGACGAAATTAAGGGCCTTGAAGGTAATATAGAAGAGCAGAAAGCTATTTTACACAAAATTCTTGAAGATATGTCGGGTTTAAGTGAGAGTGCCGAGAAACATATAGAAAAAAGAAATTCTCTGCGTAAAGAACTGGAAGAGCTTCAGGATAAAGAGACTAAGCTTATTCAAAAGCAGGCTCCTTTAGAGGCGGATTTGTCTGCAAAGAAAAAAGCTTTAGAAGAAGCCAGGGAAAAATTAGAAGAATTGGAAAGTTTCAAATCAAATTTTTCTGAGACAAAAGCTTCAAAAGAATTATTAATTGAACAGCTGGGAAAAGAGCTTGAGGATTTCAAAATTATTCTTAAAAATACTCTGAATGATTTGGACAAGACAAAGAATGAAATTACTGATATGGACTATGACCTTCAGGCTGCGAGAAAAAAAATATACCAGCTGGAAGCTCAGAAACAGGCAAACGAAGAGGCCAATCTCGGCAGAGCTGTAGATACGATTGTGAATGCCAATATAAAAGGAGTTCATGCTCCGCTTGTAAAGCTCGGGCAGGTAGATGAAGAATATTCTACCGCAATGGAAATTGCCGTAGGCGGAAGAATGTCACATATAGTTGTTGATGATGAGCACGTGGCATCGACCTGTATAGAACTTTTAAAATCCGCTAATGCAGGTAGAGCAACATTTGTTCCGCTAAATAAAATTGTGCGTTGTCCGAAGAGTCTTAATCTGCCGAAAGACAAAGGTGTTATAGATTTTGCGATTAATCTGATTGATTTTGATGATGAATATTTAAATGCATTTTATTATGCGGTCGGTGATACGCTTGTTGTGGAAGACAGAGCTGCTGCAAATAAGTTAATCGGTAAATACCGTATGGTTACCTTATCCGGCGACCTGTTTGAAAAATCAGGTTCAATAACCGGCGGAACAATAAGAAAAACGGGGTTGAAGTTCTCTCAAAATTCTGACAGTGAGCTGGATATATTCAGAGCCAGACTACGCGAAACGGAAGAAAAATATTCCGCTTTGATTTCCAAACGTTCAATTTTGGAGGCTAAAATGGAAGATGTAAGAGGCAAATATTCGGCCTCAACAACGGAGTTTAATAAAGCAAAACTGGAATTATCTAATTTGGAGACAAGTTTCATCAATACCCAAAAGAATATTGATGAAAAAACTGAATTTATAAAACTTACGGAGCCGGAAATATTGTCGGTTGAAAAAATATTGGATAAAATTGAAGAAGAGCATATTTCCGTTTCCGAAAAAATGACGGATTTGCAGACCTCAATCAGTGAAGTTGAAAAATTGATGAACGATACTGATTTAAAAGACTTAAAAGAAAAAACAGCAGGTGTAGAGGCGGAGATAAAACGTTATGAAAAGAGGATTGCGGATGCGCAAAATGAAATAGAGGGTGCGCATCAAATGATAGACTTTATTATTCATACGACAATCAAAACCTACAACGATACTATTGAACGCTCGCTGAATGCAAATAAAGAATTGGAACTGGATAAGGCTAAGTTTGCGGAAGAAATAAAAGGTTTGAATGAGCAGCTTGAAGTTTTAGAGACACAAATAAAAGAAATTACTGAAAAGCTGGGCGAACTCCTTAAACAGCGTGACGATATAAATAAAGATTTGGTCGATATTGAGACTCAGCGTAATATAAAAGCTTCCGATATAGAAAAAATTGCGGAGCAGATAGAATCATTTAAAGCAAGGCGCCGTGAGCTTGAACCGCAGTTGGAAGAAACCCGAAATACACTTACTGAGGCGGGGGTTGATGTTAATGAACTTATCCCTGTTGAGATGTCAGTAGAGGAAATTACGTCAAGAATTCAGAGATTACAGAGAAGAATGGATGAAATGGGAGCCGTGAATATGAAGGCTCTTGAGGATTATGAAAAAGTTCTGGCGCGTCAGCAGGAATTGCATAGTCAAATTGAGACATTGAGCAGTGAACGTGAACAAATCCTTGAAAGAATGAAAGGATATGAGGATTTAAAGAAAGAAACTTTCTTAAAAACATACAGTGTAATTAATGAAAACTTTATAGATATTTTCCACAAACTTTCCGACGGAGAAGGCACTCTTATATTAGAGAATGAAGAGCGTCCGTTTGAAGGCGGGCTGGATATAGAAGCACAGCCCAGAGATAAGAAAAAACAGCGTCTTGCTGGTATGTCCGGAGGCGAAAAAGCTCTTACTGCATTATCGTTTGTTTTTGCGATACAAAAATATATGCCCGCTCCTTTTTACGCTTTTGATGAAGTTGATGCAAGTTTGGACGGCATAAATGTGGAAAAGCTTGCCCATATTGTTCAGTCACAATCCGAAACTACACAATTTATTGTAGTAAGTCACAGAAAGCCGATGATTGAGTCTGCTAACAGAACAATAGGTGTTACTCAAAAAGAAAAAGGTATTTCAAAGGTTACAGGCGTTAAACTTCGCGATTAATCCTCAATTTGTAGGAGTCAGAGAGAAAAAAAACGAATTAAAATACAAGTATGGCAGTAAATAATATAGATATTTTGAATCAGAATGCAATAGTACAGGAAGCCGAAGTCGACGGAATAGAGATTTTGGTTAATATGGCTAAGCAAGGTAAAATTGATCCGTGGAATGTTGATATTGTTGAAGTTACGGATAAATACCTTATGCATTTATTTCAGTCAAAAGCGCAAAATCTGCGCTTGACGGGGAGGACGTTATTATTTGCGGCTATTCTTTTGAAACTTAAATCAAATGTCTTAGAAGGACTTGATATTCTGGATTTCGAGCCGCAGCCTGAAGAAGATTTTAATTATGATGATTCTCCTCTTGATTATGAAGAGGATTATGTACCGACAAGCAATGTAATTTCTATCGACGAAGTCTTGCAGAGGCGAACAAGTGTCAGGCTGAACCATAACAGAGTCGTAACACTGAGAGACTTAATCAGGCAATTGGAATTTTATGAGATGCTTGATAAAAAACAGTCTCTGAAAAATGCACATGAAAGAGCAAAGAGACGTGTTCAAAACTATGCAAGACTTTCGCCTGATGACATAATCAATCTGGCACATGATGAATATATAGAAGATGGTGTACAGAGACTGAAAGCAAATCTTTCGGAAATTTTAAGCAGGCAGGATAAAATAGAACTTAATGAACTGACGCTTCTCGGAATGGACAGAATAAGTGCATATGTATCGTTGTTGTTTTTAACGGCGGAAAGTGACTATGATCTTGTTCAGGAAGAGTTTTATTCGGATTTGTATGTTGTAAAAAGAGAGCCGGCTGCAGTTCAGAATGAAGAGTCTGATTTTGATAACAGTATTAAGAATGCGGAGAGCGTTCTTGTTGACAGAGAAGAGGTAAAAGCCTGATGGAACAGTTAAAATCCCGTATAGAAGCTGTTCTTTTTGTGACTGCAAAAGTTTTGCAGATTAAAGATATCGCGGAAATATTGGAAGAAGAGCCGGAAAAAGTTGAAGAAGCTCTTCTTGAATTAATTATGGATTATGCTTCCCGTGATGGAGCTTTGGAGATAGATGATGAGGACGGTTATATTCTGCAAGTGAAGCAGGAACATCTTGATATTGTTGAGAAGCTTTGTCCGGTTGAACTCAAACCTCCGGTTTTAAAGACTCTTACGGTAATTGCTTTGAAAGAGCCTATTCGTCAGTCTTTGTTAAAAGAATTGAGAGGCTCTAATGCGTATGAGCATGTTCAGGAACTTTTGGAAAAAGGGTTGATATCCAGACATAAAGACAAGAACGGGCGTTCGTTTAATATAAAAACAACTCCGAAATTTGCGGAATATTTCAAGTTAAAAGGTGATATTCGTACACTGGTCAAAACCCTTAATATAGATAAAGGCGTTAAGGATGAAGCAGAGGACTAGTTTTTATTTTCTGCTTTTAGTTTTATTATTGTTTGCTCTATTTATACATTACAATACCGCCGGTGTATATTCGTTTATTGGCAGTTATTTTTATAAAATAAATAATATAGAAAAGGCGCAGGAATTTTATGAAAAATCTTTTTCTCTCGGTAATGATAATGCTCAAGAAAGAGAGATCTATGTAAACTCTCTTATAAATTCACCTTTAAACACCTCATCGCAGGAGAAACTTGTTAAAATTGCGGAAGATAATATCAAGGATAATGCAGGTGAGAAGGCTGAGTATTTTTTATACGATTTAAAACGTGAGATTCATAGAAAATATCCTTCAAATTACATAAAGCAAGCTCCGTATAACCATAAAATAATGAGGTGGAGCAGGCTGCCGATAACATATTTAATACAAAATACGGGTGAAATACCTGAAGAATTTACGGCAGAAGTGCGTAATGCCTTTTCGGTGTGGGAAAAGCAGGGGGTTGTATTGTTTGCGGAAACGGATAATAAAGATGCCGATATAATTGTAGAATTTCAACAACCCCGTTTGCAGGATGTCGAATATGGCAGAAAATACGTAATAGCCTATACTATGCCTGTCATAAACGGAGATTGTCTGGAGAAAATGGTTATAAAATTTTATACCCAAAATCCTGATGGTTCAAAATTTACTCCAAATCAGATATATAATACGGCTCTTCACGAAATATTTCACGCTCTGGGGTTTATGGGGCACAGTTTTGATAAAAATAATATAATGTATCTGGCGAAAGATAATGAAATTCTTTTAGAAGATATCCGGTTAGAATTGACGGAAGGAGATGTAACAACACTCGCGCTCTTATATAAAATAAAACCTGATATTACAAATCAAGGTGAATTAAAAGGAGAATATCTGCCGTATCTGGTTCTTGGTGATGATGAGGAAGTTAATTATTCAAAAACTCGAGAGGCAAAAAATTATATCAGACAAGCTCCGATGCTTCCCGGCGGTTACATTGATTTGGCAGAAAGTTTTGTTGCCCAAAAGAAATATCCCGATGCAATAAGAAATCTTGAAAAAGCGCTTTATCTTGCGGAAACAGATGATATCAAGTATATAATTTTTTACAATCTGGCAGTTTCGTATTTTTATATAAATCATTCGGAAATGGCTCTTGATTATGCTCAAAAAGCTATGGAAATACAAAATTCCGAAGAGGTTCATTTTCTTATGGCAGAAATATATTTAAAATCCGGAGATAAGAAAAAAGCGGAAGATGAGTACAAATATTTGACAAAGATTTCTCCGCAAAATATAAATTATGCCATATACTTAGCTAATATATGCTTAAAAAAATATGATTATGCAGGTGCAAGAAGAGTTTTAAAGAATTTCATAAAAAATAATCCGCATCAAAGAAATAACAAATTGCTTTCACCATATAGAATATTGTTATTTTAGATTTTTTATGCTATTTTTCCGATATGAATGTTTCACCGGTAAGAAGAAATAAAATTTTAACACCAAAAACAACCGGATATGCTGCAACCGCTGCACTTGGATTGAGTGTATTGAGCGGAATCTCTAAAAATAAAAGTTTCAGAAAGACGCATAAAACTTTTGCATATATTTCAGCCTTTTTAACAGCAGTACATATCGGATTAATTGAATACTATCATCATAAATACAAAAAAATGTAACAAATTACACTTATTATTTTGCGGGTTGTTACATTTTTTTAATCTTTATAATACAATTATTGTAGAGGTAAAACATGTTTAACGAAATAAAAACACACGAGATTACAGTAGACATTGTGATTCTGACAATGAAAGATAATGCCCTGCAGGTGCTTCTTGTTAAACGTAACAATGAACCTTTTAAAGACAAATGGGCAATTCCCGGCGGATATGTAAGAATGTCCGAAAATTTGGATGAAGCTGCTATGAGAGTTCTTAAAGAAAAAACAAATGTTGATAATATTTATTTAGAGCAGCTTTATACCTTTGGTGATCCTTTAAGACACCCTGTTTCAAGAGTTATAACCTGTGCATATTTTGCGCTTATACGTGCCGAGGATTTGAATGTAGTTACTACACCGGATTTGGCTTGGCATAAGGTTTTTGACTTGCCGCCGCTGGCATTTGACCACAAAGAAATTATAGAATATTCTCTTAAACGTACAAGAGAACGCTTGGAAATGTGTCCGGTTGCTTATCAATTACTGAATGAAAAGTTTACACTGACTGAAATGCAAAAAGCTTACGAAATGATTATGCAGAAAAAACTTGATAAACGTAATTTCAGGAAAAAAGTTATTACAACAGACGGTTTAAGAGAATTAAACGAGTTCTCAAAATCGTCTTCTAAAAGACCCGCAAGGCTTTATACTTTTGATAATATAAAGTTGAATTCTAAACGGGCACATTTTATAAAAAAGGAGACTAAATGTTAACATTTGTTTGGACAATACAAGTTTTATCATCTTTATTGCTTATAGTTCTGATTTTAATGCACTCTCCGAAAGGCGACGGAATTGCGGGTATCGGTAATGCTGCGCAGATGTTTACATCCCAGAAAAGTGCAGAAAAAGGTTTGAATAAGCTGACTGCTATTGTAGCGGGAATCTTTACCGTTTGCGTTTTTCTTTTGGGATTCGGTATTATTAAGTAAATATGCTTGATAGATTTTCGAGAACCCGACTTTTAATCGGCAAAGAAGCCTTGGACAAACTGCAATCTGCACGTATTGCGATATTTGGTATCGGCGGTGTCGGCGGATATGCCGCAGAAGCTCTTGCGAGAAGCGGGGTGGGTACACTGGATTTAATTGATAATGATATTGTTTCTCTATCTAACATAAATCGTCAGATTTATGCTTTGGAAAGTACCATAGGCCGATATAAGACGGATGTTGCAAAGGAACGGATTTTAGATATAAATCCGGAGGCTGTCATTAATGTATATAAGACTTTTTATTCTTCTGAAACTGCGGGAGAATTTGATTTCCGTCTCTATGATTATGTAGTTGATGCGATTGATACGGTCTCGAGCAAGATAGAAATTATTATGTGCGCAAAAAAAGCAGAAGTTCCCGTAATATCTTCTATGGGTGCGGGAAATAAAATGAATCCGGCGATGTTTGAAGTTGACGATATTTCTAAAACATCGGTCTGTCCGCTGGCAAAAGTTATGCGGCAGGAATTAAAAAAAAGAAAAATTAAAAACGTAAAAGTTGTTTATTCAAAAGAGCCGCCGATAAAATCTAAAGTATTTGATTCGGAGTCGAAAAAATCAATTCCCGGCAGTATGGCATTTGTTCCGTCAGCAGTTGGATTGATTATAGCATCGGAAGTTGTTAAAGATTTGATAAAAAAGGGGTAATAATTATGTATACAATAAAAGAGGCCGCGCAAAAATCAGGAGTCTCCGAACATACGCTTAGATTTTGGGCAAAAAGCGGTTTTTTCCCATTTGTTAAAAGAAATAAAAATAATATACGACAATTTTCCGAAGAGGATTTGGACTGGATTAAGATAGTTAAATGTTTGCGCTCTATCGGCACTGAAAATAAACTTGTTAAAAAATATATAGATTTGTGTATTATTGGCGATTCTACAATTCCCGAACGGTATGAGATTATCAGAACAACAAAAGAAAAAGCTTTGAAGCAGCTCGAAGAACTTAAACAACAGCTAAATATATTGGATTATAAGGAAGAGTATTATAAAAATCTGATTAAAAATAATCTGGAAGATAATTGGAACCCGATGAATAAGAAACTTGAAGATTGTAAGATATAGAACAGTTAATGCTTTTTACATTCTGTCATTTAAAATCTCTTCGGTATTTCTTCTGTCCCATATAATATTTCGTTTAACTACTTTTGCAGGAATTCCTGCTATTATGGTATTTGGTTCTTCAAAACTTTTTGTGACAACGCTTCTTATACCGACAACAGTATCATCCGGTATTTTAACATTTTTGAGTATACAAACATCAGTACCAAGCCAAACCCTGTTTCCGATTTCAATTCCTCCCGGGCTCACCGGTGCATTAATCGGCTTGCCGGAAGTTTTGTCAAGTATGGTGTGTCCGTCAGAAACTCTTATGAGAATACCTGTAGAGAACATACAATTATCTCCGATAATTAAATCCAGCCCCGGTTCATCATCTAATATTGCATTGCCTCCGCCTATAGAGAAATCTTTCCCTATTATAACTTTACAATAAGGGTTTATTCTTGTAATATTGAAATTTTGAATTTGATGTTTGGTAGGGCCTATTTTTATATAGTTATTACTTTTACATCTGATTTTACAATTTACAAAATCATAAGGCTCATACAGTTCAATAGTGGAATTGGAACCTTTAAATTTTATATCAAGTCCTTTAATTTTTGAATTTTTTTTGACTGAACCGTCAGCTTTGTGTATCAAAATTTTATTATTAGAGCACATGCGGGAGTTGATAAATTTTATCTTAATCCCAAAAATTCTAAAGACATTGTGTATGCCTTCTTTTTCTATAGAAAATAATTTTTTGCTCATAATAAACATATTATACCATATTTTTACTTTAAAACCTAAAATAAATAAACGGATTGTAAGTAGATGCTGCAATAGAAATACTTGATATAATAAACAAGATTAACAACCAAAGATTAATTATCGTCTTTAAAAATTTGTTCTCTATGTTTAAGATGTTTCTAAAAATTGGCATTGAACACATAATTGCAATTACGAAAAGTAAAACTTCAACTCTGTCACCGTAATAAATATTGTTGTATAAAACATTGTCAGGATTTATCTTCATAAAACCAAACATGTTCTTTAAGTAACTAAAAGCGTATGTCATATCTTCGGCTCTGAACATAACCCAACCGATAACAAAAACAAGTATACAATATAGATGCTGTAACAAACTAATCCATTTACTTTTGTTCCTTTGTTCAAACTCTTTTAAGTTAACGGCTTTTTCCAGAATAATAAAAAATCCGTTCCATGCTCCCCAGATAAGAAAGTTCCATGCCGCACCGTGCCAGATACCTGTGAGTAAAAATACAATTCCTAAATTCCTCATAGTTTTCAACTTGCTGCATCTGTTCCCGCCCAGAGGAATATAAACATATTGCTTAAACCAGGTCGATAAAGAAATATGCCATCTTCTCCAAAATTCGGATATGGATTTTGAAATATACGGATAATTGAAGTTTTCCATAAATTTAAACCCGAAAATAAGCCCCAGTCCTATAGCCATATCCGAATAACCCGAAAAATCGAAATAAAGCTGAAAAGAATAACTGACTGCCCCGAGCCACGCAATCGCATGTGAGAAGGTGTCAGGTGACTGGGTAAAAATTTTGTCTGCTATTGCTCCAAAAGAATTTGCCAGTATAACTTTCTTTGACAGACCTATAATGAATCTTTTTACCCCGAGTGATACTTTATCAAAACAAACTTCTCTATCGTCAATTTGTTCTTTAACATCGTGATATTTGACAATAGGACCTGCTATAAGCTGAGGAAATAAACATATAAACAGTGACAATTTATAAAAATTCTTTTGAACGGGAACTTCTTTTCTGTACACATCCACAACGTATGATACCGCCTGAAAAGTGTAAAAAGAAATACCTATCGGCATAACGATATCCAATGCGGAAATGTGTGAGTGGAATATATTATTAATATTTTCCAATATAAAGTTAAAATATTTGAAATAGATTAAAAATCCGAGATTGGTAAGTATTGTTATAAACAGTGTAAGTTTTTTGTATTTTAGATATTTATCAATCAGGATTGCACCATAATAGTTAACAATTATGCTAAGGAGCATAATCGCTAAATACTTAGGTTCTCCCCAGGCGTAAAAAATAATACTTGCTCCCAGCAGAATAGCATTATGCAGTTCTTTTTTTGCTAAAAGGTATATTGTACAAACAACAGGCAAAAAGACGTATATAAAGGTCATTGATGAAAACAGCATTTATCTCTCCTCCTTCGGGTACATATCTTTAAACTCTTTTAACATACCGGAATGTCTAATGATGACAAGTGCATCAGGTTTCAAGTCTTTCATTATTTTTTCATAAGGTTTCATTTCAAGGTCATATTTTTTTATGATTTCTTTAGTTTTCATGTTATGTCTATATCTTTCAATATGTGAAAAATTAGTATTAAGAAAATAAACTAAGTTTTCTGAGAATGAATCTCCTACGATTAGTAGTTTATAGTTTCCATTGTTATTTATATGGGTTATATGAGTGCCTTCTCCAATGATTTTAATTTTTTCAGGATATTTATAATCGTAATAGGTGTAAGAGTCTTTTAATAATTTAGGATAATTTAACATACTTTTATGATACATTTGACCATTATGGAATTTTCTATCCCAATTCCAGCGAATCTGCTTACTTTTATAAATTTTAAAATCCGATAAAGGAGTTGCAGAAAGCATTGGAAAATCCTGCTGCATTTTATTAATTAATAAAGAATATAGTATATATTGTCCGAAATCGGTCATATGGTGATCTGGTTTAAAATAAATAAAATCTTTGTCTTCATATTTTTTAAATTCTTTTTCCGGATAAATGATTTCAATATTATATTTTTCTTTAAGATTTTTTTGCAGTTCATTTGTTTTATCTGGTAATAATTTTTTGAATTTTAAATCGTATTTTTGATAAAAAGATACTTTTGATGGTACTATAATTACATATAGTTTAATTCCGTTGTTATTACAGAATTTATGTAGCTTATTAATATTTTTACTGAATATTTCTATATCCTGACTGTTATGTTCATAAGCCGTATTTTTTTTGTCAAAGAAGTAATCGGAGGTTTTATATATATCTGTAATAGTAAGTGATACATAATTTTGTTTTATTAAGAAATTAGTTTGTGCATACAAAAAAATTAAATGAGGTCTGAGGTTAAATCTGTCATTAAACCATTTATTAAAATCATTTCCGAAATTGAGATTTATTTTTCCATCTTTTAAGAAAAGCGGTTTCCATTTTGCCAGAACCCGATCTTCTCTTGTTGAAACAATACCATCATCAATATGTGCCATAGGAATAAAAAGCATAGCGAAGAAAATAGTGAGGAAAATAATATCAATTCTGGAGTGTTTTTTCACAGTCTTGAAATCTGCAATATAGTCAACGAGTTTGTATGCAATAAGGAAAGCAATGAC
>CALUPJ010000088.1 GCA_944322555.1 Candidatus Gastranaerophilales bacterium
ATATAGTATCCCGTTCTTTTTTCAGCCCCTTCATATTAAATTTATTATATAAAAAATTCAGATTTTGCACAAGTTCAGGACTTAATTTTGATAGCCCCCCATGCACGTATAAAACCTTTTTCATACATTATCAGATAGTAGCCGCCTTCTTTTATATATTCTATAGAAGCTTCCATATGCTTATAATCTTCTGGCGGAGTTGCTCCGGTTCTTGCATATTTTGCATCTATAATCTTTTTAAATTTATCTTTACGTTTTTTCTTTGCGATTTCGCGTTTTTCATCTTTTGTCAACTCTTTAGTTTTTTTATAATATTTTCTGAGCTCTTTTTCATTCTCAGCTATTTTAAATACCGGTATTACCGCTATCAAATCTTTTGATTCAATGAGATATAAAAACTCCCTGTCATTAGAAAGTGCAAGCTGGTAGTGTCCGGGTTTTATAAAATTCCCGTTATAATCAGGTATATAGTCGATAATTGATAAAGTCGGCTGTTCGTCAGTTGGTACTGAATATCTGTAGACAGAGCCTTGATGTACTGTCAATCCGGAAGGTGTTGCCGGATATGGTGCGGAAGGTGCCAGATAATCTATATCTCTTATTGCGGGTGTGATTATTCCGTCTATCATATAAGTTTAATTAATTCCCTTATTGCAAAATCAATTTCTTTAAAATTTTTGCCGAGCAGTTTGGAAGATGCGGTGAAAACCAGAGACATATATTTTTCCGGATACGTATTTTCTTTTAGAACCAGACGAAAACTCTCACGCATAAGACGTTTTATACGGTTTCTTTTTACAGCTCTTTTATGTATTTTTTTACTTACAACAAAACCTATTTTAATCGGAATATCTTTCGTTTTTTCTCTGCCGCAAAACATCGTTATGCCGTTTCTGTGAAACGATTTCCCGGTCTTGTATGTTGCCTTAAAAGCATTGTTTTTTTTTAATCGGTTTTCTTTCGGTAACATAATAAAATGATACCTTTTTTGTAAAGCTTTGTAAAGATTATAAATCAAATTCTAAAGTTTTTTAAATTTTTGCCGTTAATCTAGTTACAAGGAGTAAAAAATGACTGAAATTAATAGTAATGATGTAAATCATCCTCAAAGAAAAGTTATTGATGAAGCAAATTATAAGACTTATGCACCCAGAGAAAAAGGTCCTTCTGCAGTCGGTAAAGGCGGAGATCCTTTGTTCAGGCGTATTAATGCTACTAAAGAACAATTGCTGGAACTAATGGAAGAAACTCAAACTGTGCAAGATTGGATTCAGCGCGAAACATCAAATAATGTTGCATTAGCGTGTCTGGATAATGAAAATTTAAAAGAAATATATTTTGCAATAAAAGACGGTTTCGGAGAATACGGAAAAATATCTCTTATGGGGTTTAAAACACCTTCCGGCGTAGAAATTCCCAGGCTCAAAATCTACGATACAAACGGTGAAGTTATTGAAGTACTGACAGGTCCTCTTGCGATTGATGAATTAAATAAAAGAGCTCTTGCCTACAAAGAATCCCAGAATGGCTATGAGTCGCTTCCTTTTGAGCCTGAAGCCGAAACGGGTGTTATCGGGGATTATTCCGGTAATCCTGATGATTATGTTAATTAGCGTTGCCTTTTTTCAGGATGATGCCGTTTAATTTACAAAAAGAAGTCAATATTGAGAGTTCTTCCTTTATTTTTTTCTGTAAATATATATGTTCAGGAACTATGCTTAAATTTTTTGCATATTGAAACATTTTAAGAGCTTGTTTGATATAAGTTGCCCTCAGACTGGATTTTGGAAGCGCAAGCTCCTGATAAAGTTTTGCGTATTGGATATAACTACCGATAAGTATTCCTTCCAGATTAAATTGTTTGGCAATAAAAATAGATTTTTCGATATAAATCTTGGCAGAATCAAAGTCTTGTTTTGCCATATAGATTTCACCTATAAGCCTGTTAAATAGTGCTATAAAATAGTAATTATTTATGTTAGGACCCTGAGCAATATCAAGAGCTTTTGTAGCTATATCAAGAGCAAACTGTGTACCGCTCGTTACGAGACGAATTTCCGCTATCAGATACCAGGATAGCAGAACTCCTGTTGCAATTTTTTCTTTCGCAAAATAAGCAACCTGTTCTTCCAATATTTCCAAGGCTTTTTTTGATTCATTTTTATCTTTCAATATTTTAGCGAGCAGTGTTTTCAATATGTTTTTTGTAAAATTGTCACTTATATTATTGGCATAAGCTACTACATTAAAAAGCTCTGTATAGATACAGTCATAATTTTTGCAGAGGAACTTATTAACTATATCAATAAAGTTCCATCTTGAAATAATAAATGAATCCATGCTATCCAAAGAATAATCTTTCAAAATATCATCAAGAATCTTTTCGGATGTTTTTGTATCGCCTTTTATTGTATTGGCAAGTGCCAAAGCAAGATGCGCTTTGCATAAAATACTTAATTCAGTAATTTGATTTTTTTCTATTATATCGAATATAAGTTTTATAACATCAAACATGCGGCTATCACCCTGGAAGGTCAAAGCTTCCGCAAAATCAAAATATATTTCGAGCCATAATTTATACAATTCTTTGACAGATATTACAGACGTATTTTTCCCTTTTGCAAGATATTTTTCTATTGAAGGCATAATTTCGGTATCTGTCATGTTTGCGATACGGCCATAATTCCCGAGTTTTAACAATGGTCGTATTTGTCTGGATTTTATAAGTGTGCGTTCCAATTCCAAATCTTCGGGTAATTTATTTAATACACTGTCCGCGCATTCTATAGCTCCCCAATAATTGCCCATTTTCATAGAACAAGAGGCCAGATAGCCTAAAAGTTCAATATGCTCAAAATCATCACCATCATTAAGCATCATAATAGCTTTTTGCAAATATTCAAATGCCGATTCTGGTTCAATAGGCTCTAGTATTTTCCCTAATCTTGTGTATATATTCCTTTTTATTTTTTCATTGTATGCATCGTGCTTATCTTCAATCAATTTTAGAGACTGCTTTTGAGAGATTATGTATAATCCGATATCTCCGATATAAGAAGCTTGTTTCATTAACACGGTCCATATTGTAAAAGCTTCGTCATTATTGTTTAATTTTTGTACAATATAGCCCAGAAGTGCCAGAGAAGATTGTTTATAAATACTCAATATCTCATATAAAATGTTTAATATTTCATTAAAGCTGTCATCATTTTTAACAATTGAAATAATCGTTTTCCATATGTTTTTGCTTTTAAATTCAAATGATAAATTATTCAATTGCGAAATAAAGCCCCGCTGCACAAGTGTTTCAATAATTCTTTCAAATTCCTGCGAGGTATTATTATCAAAATGCTCAAGCATAGCCGGATAAAATTTACTGCCTAAAATAGACATTGCTATAAGCATTCTGTATGATGCAAAATCTTCCTGTCTCAAAATTCCGAGTCTGGCATCTATAATTGTCTCAAGAGAAGTATATGCAGTGTGTTTTAGTCGATTTCTTTTTATGTCTTTATATAACATTACCATTTGTTCGACAACAGAGGGATTGCCGACGGATACTTTTGCTGCTAGATTTATAAAATCTTCTCCGGCATTTATGCCGTCATATTGCCGAACCTGTACTTCTATCTGAGTTTTTGTAAAAGGTGCAATTACCAGATCTTTATAATTTTCTTCCGTAAGTTTCGGAGATGTAATCCAGCCCATACCAGGTCTTGATACAGAAGATATTATAATAAATTTACAACGCTCAAGAATATAATCTTCTTTTAGAAGTTCCTGCAAAAAATCAAAAGACATACCATCAATATTTTCAAAGTTATCAATAATAAAAACGGCTTTTACTTTTTCAACAATAGTCAAAAAGACCTTTTTCATTATAATAAACATTTTTGTTTTATTAGCATAAATATTTTCGTATTTATCAAGATTTTCAGGATACAAAAAGTTTAATAAATCAAGAATTTCCGTATGAGACAGTGTTGGAAAATCCTGTTTAAAAAATTTAACGGAATTTTTTTTAAGCTGCAATGTATCAGGACAAAAATTGTTAATATTAAAAAAGTTCAATAATAAATCCTGAAAATAACCGAATGGCGACAATTGTGTCACTTGGGTGCAAGTACCCAAAAGCCATATGAGTTTTGCATTTTTTAATTCATTTATAGTGCAGCGCAGCACCAGATTTTTTCCGATTCCGCTCTCACCGCTAATTGTAATTATACTGGTTTCAGCATTTTTTATTGAATCTATAAGTTTTGCTTTAGCTTTTTGCTGGGAATTTGTTTCGGCGCTATATTCCGGTTTGTGTATGGTATGCGGTTTTATAAATTCAAATCCGCACTTTCGGCAGACTTTTGCGTTCGGGAAATTAGCAGAGCCGCACTCACTGCATATTTTTAACAAAATTTTATGACAATTTGAGCACTCTTGAGCTGTTATGGGATTTATTTTTCCGCAATCTTTACAGACCGATGCGACTCTCATACCACAGAAAGCGCACTTTAATGAATTATCATCTATTTCTTTTTTGCATTTAGGACATTGCATGCCTTTTTGTCCTTATATTATAGCAACTATTTCGCTCAAGGCTTCAACAATATTATCTTTACTCATTCCTAACAAAGATGCAATATCTGCTACAGAACGATTTTCTTTGTATTTTAAATTATAAATTTTTAATATGTTAAGTTCTGGTTTTTTGTTATTCAAATCCTGAAGCTCACTTACAAGTTTTTCTATATCAAAATCTTCATCGAGATTTTGAGGTGTGTAAGAAAATTTAGAGTAATCAAGATTTCTGTATGAGTGTGTTTCTATATTATCTGATACATTTTTTTCATCTTCAAGCGGCAAGTCTTCGGTAAATTCTGTTAAGTCAGAAGAAGCTGTCATGTTAAAATCCTGTTCAGAATCAGGATTTATTACAACTAAGTCTTCTGTTTCACCGGAAAGCTGTAATTCTTCAATCTCGTTATTTTCAGCTGATATGTCTAATGTACTGCTTAAATCGAGGTTATTATCTTCCAGCAAAGGCTCTATAACATCCTGCGTCTCTAAAATATCATTGTTTTCTTCAAGCACTGCGAAATTATCTGTCTGCGCGTCAACGATTTCGTTTTCTTGCGTTTCTAAAATATCGTTGTTTTCTTCAAACGCTGTGAAATTATCTGGCTGCTCCTCAATAATATCTAAAGTTTCTTCATTGTCCGAAAACTCTTCGAAATTATCAATTTGTAACGGGGGCATGTCGTTGCTCGTTTCTAAAGAGTCAGATTCTGTATCAATAGGCAGATCTTCAATATTGTATGTATATTCCCGGTCTGTTTCTATCGTTAATGAGTCGGTACTTTCCTCTTCAAATGCGGAAACAGTATTTTGAGAGGCTTCAGAAACTGTTTCACCCTCTTCATTTAGTCCTATATGTGATAAAGCATCAGAAAATGTAGTATCTGTGTACGTGAGATTATTTGTATTATTTTCAGAAACATTACCCTTTTCAGAGGAGTTAATCATTTGGTCCACAAGGGCTTTGTTCACAGCGGGTGCTTCATTTACAGGTTCTGCCGATATAATTTTATGCGGGATATCTTTATGGAATCCCATTTTTTTAGGAACTGTTATTATGGATGTAGAAATGACTTTTTCCAAATAAGCAATAATAACACTATCATTATTGATAGAATTTATAATTACTTCAGAATGAGAATAAACATCATCAATAATGTCGTCAAGTATAGCTTCGTTACCAGGATACTTTTTATGCTGTTTCACAAGGTTTGCTATGATATTGTAGTATTTGTTAGTTTTTTCCATATTTTTGCCTTATAAATGAATTACTAATATAGGGTTGCCCTGTAGTTTACTGAAAGAGTCCGTATTAGAGTTCAGATTTAATACCAGAGCTTTGTTAACCGTTTGAATTATTAAATCATCAACAGTTTTTTCTCCGCTGGAAATAACAACACCAACGGTTTCAAATTTCTTTGATTTTGCATCAAATTTCAGTTCTATAGAGATTTTATTTGTTATAGGCGGCTTGTTTAACAGCAGGAGTTCTGTTTTAAGATTAAGCTGTATAATTTTTCCCAGTTTAACCAGATAACGTTTAGCTGCGGTATTAGAAGCATACCCTTCCGGCACTTCCCAATTGACTTTGAGGTTTGAAACCAGAATAGAGGCATCTAAATTTTGTTCAATTGCCGGAATAGTTTCGGAAAAACCTTCGTCAGCAGCAGTTTTTGGCTGTTCGGCCGTAATAGACTCAACCGGCATGGCCTCTTCTTCCTGTTTTTGTGCAGAAGGTTTGGAAGGCTGCGGCAGCACATTATTTTGAGTTTCTTCATCAGAAGGAGGTGCAGGCATATATTTTGTGTAACCAAAATAACCTAAAGCTCCTAAAATAATCAGCAGTCCGACAGCAGGCAGTAATTTTTTGTTGTTTTGTTTTACCGGTTTAAAGTCATCAACCGTTGCTGTATCGTTATTGCTTACGTTCGTAAATAATGTATTGAGGGACTGTGCTTCTTTTGTTTCAGGTACAGGTATTTCTTCTTCCTCCTGAATAGTTGCTTCAAGATCTTCTTCCGTAATATTTGGAATACTTTCGTCTTCATTCTCTTTTATAAATTCAGGGGAAGATTTAGCCGGAGTCTCTTCAATATTTTCCAAGCTTGGCGATGTTACTGTTTTATACTCAAAAGAAGGATTATCGCCGGTTAAATCAGGAGATTCTTCTGTTGTATCTGTCGGTTGAAGTTCGTCAACAGTGTCGTTATCAATAAAATCAGAGAGATCTTCGATATTTGTCTTGCCGTTATACATATTATCAATTTCTGTATCTATAGTTTCCGATATATTGTCGGGAATAGAAACAAAATTAAATATATATTGAGCTTTAGCGGCTTTTGCGAGTTTTATACGTCCGTCAGCGGATTTAAGCAATGCTGCGTAAAAACTATTTTTATCACTAAGAGTTCCATCGAGATATGCAAAAACTTGTGCATCTTCAATAGCATAAGTATCGCCTTCATCTGTCAATATCGGTTCAATATCATAAAAAGAAACAAGAGAGGTCTCGTCTACAGGATAGAACTCTGCAGCATCGGCGCTTCGGTTAATATTTTCCGGCATAATAAAACCTGTTACGGTGCCGCCGGACAAATCTTCATTAAGTTTGATAAACATATAAGCATAAGGGAGCAGATTATTATCAAATTGAGACTTGGGAACTGCCATTTCATCTTCATCAAAATAAACTCTGACATCAATATAGCAGTTGTTTATGTATATGTCAGAAATCTCAATATCTTCAAGCACAGCGTCAATGTTGTGCAAACCGGATTCGGTATCAACAGTTTCTTTATCAAAAAATTTTGAGGCTATATTTGCCCCTATAGCATTCGCAACAGCTCTGTTCCGGATATTAGAATCTGTTATTGTTTTGCAAATATTTTGCGCAGTTTCTAAATCAATATCTTCTATTAAAAAATTATCAGTATTCACCTAACACTCTCCCATGCCATGCTTCATAATATCATATTATTAAAAAAAAATCTATATAAATTGACAGGCAGAATTTTATAATTAAATCAAATGGTGGATATTTGATAAAAAAGGCTAAATTTTCAAAAGAAAATTACGTCTTAATAATTGAAAGGATTATTTAACCATGTTTTCATCAATGATACAAAATCTCTTATCTTCATCAGGGAAATCAAGTGCAATGCAGCGTGCAGTGCAGATGAATAATTATATTAATACTATAAATTCCCAATGGACTCCCGTTGAAAAGCAAACGGAGATACAAGCCCCGGATAAGGCTGTTCAGTCGTTTGACAGTGTTTTAAAAAAAACGGCGCAGGTAAAATTCGGTGATCTTCTGACCAATCCGACAACAAAGGTTAACGCGAATATATATTCCGCGCAGGCTGTATCAAGCGGTGATAAGATATCGGCAAAAGAACAGATAAAAAATATGGTTTCAAGAATCGCAAAAAAGCATGGTGTAGATGAAAAACTTGTAAACGCTCTTATTAAGCAGGAGTCTGGATTTAATCCGAAAGCGAAATCAAAAGTCGGGGCTATGGGGCTGATGCAGTTGATGCCGGCAACAGCCAAAGGGCTGGGGGTTACAAATCCGTTGGATCCCGAACAGAATGTTGACGGAGGTGTCAGATATCTAAAATCCATGCTGAACCGTTATAACGGGAATATAATATTAGCTCTCGCGGCATATAATGCCGGCCCAGGGGCTGTTGATAAATATGACGGGGTTCCGCCCTACAAAGAAACGCAGAATTATGTTAAATCAATCCTTTCTACATATCTCTAGGCTTTAGTTTCAAGCTTCTGTTGTTCTTTTAGAGCTTTTTCTCTATCCTGTTTTTCATGGATACGGCGTGTATTTTTGTAAGTTAATCTAGGGATAAACCAGCCTAAGATGTAAGGTGATATAAAGAATGTTGTAAGAAGGCCGGGGAAAGAATTTAAGCCTCTGGCAAAGGACGCTATTTTGTTATGTTTTGCTTTTCCGGTTCCTTTCATAAGCTTTTTGATAAGTTCATCTGCATTTTCGCAGTTAAATTTTTCAAAGAATGAAATAAGTTTTTTATTCTTTTCCGCCTTAGAAAGATTTTTGAGCTCTGAGAGCTGCATTGTATTACTATTAAATACACTGTCTGCATATTGAGACTTAGAAATTATTTTTTGTAAATCTCCGCCGTTTTTGTCAATGTATTTGCAGAAATTAACCATTTTGGCTTTTGAGTTTATATTGTCATATAAAGCTGTAATTTCGGCATTTGTTAAGACATGAGATTTACTGTAAGGGTTTATTAAATCAAGCGCCGTTTTTATTCCTTTATTAGTCCGGTCTTTATTCATCAGAACAAATCCGGAGCCTTTTTCATAGGCGGTAACACAAGCTCTTGTACCCATAGGCACGGCAAAAACAACCGCCAGACTTGATGTTACGTCTCTAAGTATAATTTCCCAGAGTTCGGTTAAATCTTTCTTTCCGTTTTCGTCAACTTCCGCTCTGCTGTATGCTCGCATTCCGCGTGGTGTAATAAGTCCGAAGATAGATAAACCTGCCATAAGAGTGTTAGTGAAGTTATGTCCGTTGTATTCCAACTCGGAAGAGACGAAATTGCTCTTAATTTTACTTAGAGATTTACCCAATTTTTCGAGCAGACTTTCTTTTCCTTTGAAAGCTATGTTTTGTTGATTTTTATTTTCAATATTTTTATATTTTTTTCTTGCACCGGGAGCGGTGTCGCTTCTTGCATAAATTTTAGGCAGTATTGATAATACTCCCAGCGTTGCGAACATCGTCGAGATATTGGTAATAAGCCTTTTGGCAAGAGATTTATTTTTAATGCTTTCGGCCTGCAGTTCGTCAAGTTTGTTAAAATGTTTGTTTGCAGTGATTGCATCATCTGCGTATTTCATCATTGCATCGATTGTATCTTTTGTGCCGAAAACCTTTGCATCTTCTCCGACTTTTACTTTTCTTAATAATTCTAAATCTGAGCCGGTTGTGAATTTAATTTCATTAATATGTTCAATAATGTTATTAATACATTGATTTTTATACTTGGATTTGCCTCGGAAACGGGCAAGTTTAGCATCTGCCGGAATTTTTTCATAATTATTTATCTGTTTAAGAATATATTCGACAGATTCTTGTTTTGTATTTTCCTTTCCGACGGTATTTTCCAGTATTTTTTCGATGTTTGTTTTATAGAATTGCTGCTTAAATTTTTCCGGATTGTTTAAAAGCTCTTTATTAGAGGTATTTTTAGAGATAAATTCTTTTAAACTGCTGCCAAACCGTTTAATTAATTGGGAATTAACGCTTGTTGAACGCCCGAATTTAGCGGCAATAAGCATGGCAATAGGTGCAACCGCCATCATACAAGGGCCTGTTAAACCTTCTCTTCCCAATACTTCAAACCCTTCCTGCAAATTGTAGTGTCCGGTGACTTCTTTATCTCTCAAAAAACCGGCATAAGTTCTCGGCATTGTCATGCCGATGCAATCCTGAATAAGGAATGACGCTAAGAATCCGCCGTTTTCGATGCCTTGCATAATCTGCCCCGTAGAATGAAAAACGGCAGATTTAAAAGATGGCTCCTGATTTGTTGTACCTTGAACTTTCAATCACACTAATCCTTATTTTGAACATCTATATAAAATATAAAGTAAAATGAATAAAAAGATTTGCCTAAATGTAACAATTTTATCTTATTTTGTTACATTTAGAACCGGCGGAAATTTTAAAATTTTTCAGGATGACATTTTTAATCTTGCCGGTTTGGCATTATACTTTCTAAACAATTTCGGTGAGGCTGGGTGAAACCCGACAATATTAAGCCCCCAAAAATAAAAGTCATTCCGATTTTACAAGCTTGATACCTCACCCTGCCCCTCTCCTGCAAGGAGAGGGAACGCCACACTTTCTAAACAATTTCGGGGAGGTTGGGTGAAACCCTACAATATTAAGCTCCCAAAATAAATGCCATTCCGATTTTACAAGCTTGATACCTCACCCTAGCCCTCTCCTGTAAGGAGAGGGAACGCTCATAAGAAAAATGCATATTTCCCTTCAAACTCTGTTTGTAACATTTTTGTAATAATGTATCAATTTTTTATAATACTTTTACTTTATTAATACATAACACGAAAAGAGGAAAAGAGATAAAATACAGCTTTCAGGCTTGTATTGTAAATTTTTTTTTTTTTTTCCGAAAAAATCCTAAAGTTTTTCAAAAAAATGCCGTTAATGATAACAAAGTAGGATTGTACTGTCATGAAAATATAAGAAAGGAGTTATATTTATGAGTGGCAAAGTTGGTTTAAACGAGATTTTAGCTTATGCAAAGGCGAACAATCTCACATTTGAGCAGGCAGCTCAACAGAATGGTTTATCACCATGGGAAATTGAAAATTTGAAGACGGAACTGGCAGGTACGCCGGAAGCTCCTGTTGATGCTCTGGTAATAAACACGCCGAAAGAGGAAAAAACTTCTGCACAAACCTTGGGGAAAGTCTATAATCTGGACACAATAAAAGATGATGAATATTATGCTGAAGAAAGAAGGAAATACAATAATAATGCCGTAGAGGCAAAACAGAATGCTCTGGAAGCTTTTTCTAATTGGGAAATCGGCAAAGGTGTAAAAGAACTGGGCAAAGGCCTTATTGCCGCTTATAATAAAGAAAAAACCCCGGAAAATATGGAAGATGCTATGCTGAATAAAGCGGGTTTTGGAAAAGGTCTTGTTTTGCTCGGAGCTGCGGTTATAGCTCTTGCAAGTTGTACACCTGAAGAGCCTGAATTTTACGATAATTCGGATATTAGTTTTGGAAATGATGTTGAT
>CALUPJ010000089.1 GCA_944322555.1 Candidatus Gastranaerophilales bacterium
ATTGAAAACAATATTCATACACACACTCCTTTTTAGATACAGCGATAGTTTTATTATTTTTACTTTTCTATTATAACAGAAATATTGCTTTTATAAACCTCTGCCTTTACTTTTTATTTTGTTTAAGTTATGAATAATATTACTGAGGCTAATTCCTCTAGTTCTTTAGAAAGCGAATTACAAATTTTTGAGTAATCCAAATATTAAACTGGCCAAATTTGCAGGATTTTGTTATGGAGTAAAACGAGCCGTAGAAACTGCAAAGAAAATTAAGGAAGAAAACCCTGATAAAAATGTTTACATCCTGGGTGAACTTATTCATAACACGGATGTAATTAATGAATTGGATAAATTAGGGATAAAAACAATTTATGAATTACCGGCCGAAGGAAACGGAATTTGTATTGTAAGAAGCCATGGTGCAGCACCGGAAATATTTGAACAAATTAAAAATGCCGGATTTGAAGTCGTAGATCTTACCTGTCCTGACGTAAAAAAAGTTCAGCAGCGTGCTATCGAACTTGCTGAAAATGATTACTTCGTAATCATCGTAGGGAAGCCTAATCACCCCGAAGTTATTGCAATAAAAGCAAATGCGGAGCTATACTCAAAAAATGTTGTAGTCGCAACTACAATTGAAGAACTTGCACCCTATGAAGCCAGTATTAAAGCCCATAAAAAAGTAGGTGTCGTTGTACAAACTACACAAATGGTATCTTCGCTCAATCTGATTGTTAATTATCTGAATACCATTGCAAAAGAAGTTTTAATTTATAACACAATCTGCCAGTCTACGGCTATGAGACAAAAAGAAGCAAAAGAGCTCGCTAAAGAAAGCGATTTGATGATTGTTGTCGGCTCAAGAAAAAGTGCCAATACAACTCATCTTGCAGAAATTTTAAAGAATTGCACCAAAACAATTCATATCGAAAATGATACGGAATTGAACAGAGATTTATTGAAAAATGCCAGAACAATAGGCATAACCGCGGGAGCCTCAACACCGCAGTCTATTATAGATAAAGTAATTAATGTTATAAAAAAAGAGGAAAAAGCCGGGTTTAGTATTTTGCCCGAAACCTCTGAATCAAACAGATAAACTACAAAATACGACAGTAATATAAAACAAAACAGAAAAGGAGAAAAAATGACAACAACTGAAATTCGTGACGAATTTGAAATGCTTTTGGAAGAAAGCTTTGCTAAATCTAACACGGTAGCTGATATCGTAGAAGGAACAGTTATTAAAAAAGAATCTGACGGTTATCTCGTAAGCGTTAAAGGTGCTAAAATGGAAGCATTTTTATCAAACAGAGAACTCTCAAACGATGCTGAAACTCTTGAAGCAGGTGATATCAGAGAATTTTATGTATTGAAAGAAGAAAACAATGATGAACCTATGCAGTTATCCTTAAAGAGAATTGCATACGCACAAGCCTGGGCACAACTCAACGACGCTAAAATTCAGGGTGATACAATTCTTGCAAAAGTTGTATCTACTGTTAAAGGCGGCGTACTGGTTGACGTTGCGGATCTTAAAGGCTTTATTCCGTCTTCACAATTAAGAACAGGAACTCCTTTCGACGGACTTATCGACCAGAAAATCGAAGTCAAAGTTCTTGAAGCAGATCCTAAGAAAAACAAACTTATTCTTTCTCAAAGACAAGCTGTTGCAGAACAAAGAGATCAGGTTGTAGATAATGTACTGGCATCTCTTGAAGAAGAACAGGTAGTATCAGGTAATGTCGTAAGAATTACAGATTTCGGAGCTTTCGTTGACATAAACGGCATTGACGGGTTGCTTCCGATTTCGGAAATTTCATGGCAGAGAATTAAACATCCGTCCGATGTATTATCTCTCGGTGATACAATCGAAGTTAAAATCATTAAGATTGACCACGAATTAAAGAGAATTTCTTTAAGCTTAAAGAGAATGGGCGAAAACCCCTGGCAGCAGATTGAAGGACAATTTGAAGAAGGTCAGATTGTAAAAGGAACAGTTAATAAAGTTACTACCTTCGGTGCATTTATTAACATATTCCCCGGCGTAGAAGCACTTCTCCCGGTTTCTGAAATGTCCGATGAAAATGTTAATCCGTTTAACATGTTCAAAGTCGGCTCAGAAGTGGATGTTTTGATTAAAAAATTCACACCGAAAGAACACAGAATCGCTTTATCGGTAAAAGATATCCAAAAATAATTTTGGGATATTATAAAAAGAGGGCGGAATATCTTCGATATTCCGCCCTTTATAAATCTCTTGCTTTTATTCATATAAAATATATAAAAGCCCGAAAATGTCAGAAAATGCAATATTATTGATTAAATCTACATAATAATATTCTACGGGAGCAGAATATTTCTTTTTTACATATTGAATTACATTTGTTTTATAAAAAGCATCTTCAAAATGCAATTTGTTTTCCAAATTATTTATGTAATCCTTGCATTCTTTACTGCTTAAAACTTCTGCATAGTTTTTTTCTACAGATTCATAATCATTGTACAAAATATCCGCAAGAAATATAGACACAAATTTGCATATAGCTTCCGGCATATTTTCAATTGCCTCCTTTAAAACAATATCAATATTTTTTTGCATAAGTACTTCTCTATCACTTATTTCCCGTAAATATTTTTTATAATCCTCCGATATTTCCGCTCTATCGGCATAATTACAGAGAGTACTTTCTATAGAAAAACAATTTAAAACATTTTTAAGCCTATTCAAATATACAATCTCTTCCATATTTAATTTTGTACTGATATTTTCCGACGTAACTTCATTTAATAATGCTTTTTCAATCAAACTTTCTTTTGTAATAGCTGTTTCCATACTTCTGCTCCTTTATTCTATCTGTACATATACAAAGATAACTTCGTTTTATTATTTTGTAAATTACCTGATTGGCTTATATTTACAGTTTCGCTACTTGTACAGATATAATAGTTTATGTATATAGAACTGGTTTTTAAAATATTCTAAACTGTTGTTATGGAAGACATAAAAGCATTTGGCAGAAATATAAGAATATACAGAAAAAATCTTCATATGTCACAAGAAGTTTTAGCTGAAAAATTAGATATTAATACATCTAATATCACCAAAATAGAAAATGGAGAACAATTTGTTTCTGCTGATGTATTGTATAAACTGGCCGATATCTTACAAGTTTGCGTCAGCGACTTGTTCAGAACGGATGAACCCCAAGAGACTTCCCGTCAGGACAGCTATAAAGAAAAACTACAAAAATATATTTCTACATTATCCGATGAAGAAGTCAGGTATATGTTTGAAAATATTAAACTTTTTCAGAAATATTCAAAGAAAATAAATGACTTACTCTAAAACCTGAGCTCCTTCAGGTTCAACTTTCAGAGTTCTGATATCAACTTTTACACTTTGCGGTTCCCATATTTCCCGAACTGTTGATTTTATTTTGTCTAAATCGTATTTGTGAGAAATAATAAGTAATGTCGGCCCCGCACCGGAAAGAACGCATCCGAGTACACCATCCTCGTGTTTAAACGCTTCCATAATTTCTTTCATACCCGGAACGAGTTTTTCTCTGTATGGTTGATGTAATTTGTCATGCAGTGCGGTTTTCATAAGTTTTTCATCTTTCGTATTAACCGCCTCTATCAGCATGGCAAGATGTTTAGCATTATATACCGCGTCCTGCATCGGGACAGCTTCCGGAAGAACAGAACGGGCAATATTGGTTGAAAGTTCAAAATCAGGAATACAAACGGTTATATCCCACTCTTCGGGCCAGTTTAGTTTCCTATATGTAATGGAACCGTCATCTTCCTGAGAAGAAAGGACAAAACCGCCGAGAATAGCCGGAGCAACATTATCAGGATGTCCCTCGACTTCTGTTGCAATAGATAAAAGTGCAGTCTCATCGGCAGGAGAGCCTAACAATTTATTGGCAGCAATCAGACCACCGACAATTACAGCGGCTGAGCTTCCCAATCCACGGGTTATAGGGATTTGGGACTGGATATTAATTTTCAACTCGGAAGGCTCCTGCCCGATTGAATTGTAAAGCATTTCTACAGCTTTATAAACTATATTATTTTCATCTTTCGGAATATCATCAAAAATCATTTCATCTGCTGCATCTTCCGATATCATATTTATTTCAATTCCCGTTCCCGGAAGCACAGTTTCTTCAATAGTAATAGTATTATATATGGGAAGTGCCAGACCGAGACAATCAAAACCCGGGCCTATGTTTGCCGATGTAGCCGGTACTTTTACGCTTACTTTCATTAGTAAAATTCTCCTCAATAAAATTATAAGGTGATTATACAATAAAGACAAGATAAAATAAAAGTCTTTAGAACTACATTATAACAAAAAGCCGAAATTTAATATTATGATTTGTGTTAAAACAACTCCCCCTTGAAAAAATCAAAAAAAAACACTATTATAACTATATAATGGAACAGTACGTAATAACATTTGACGAAATACAGGCTCTTTTAACCGAGCAAGAATATCCCGAGAGCGACATAGAAGAACTTGAAAAGGCTTTTGAATTTGCAAAAAGGCTCCATTCAGGGCAGTATAGAGTTTCTGAAGAGCCGTATATAATTCATCCCATGGAGGTTGTAAAGATTTTAATCGGCTTAAGAGCCGACAAACATACTCTTATGGCAGGTTTTTTGCATGATATTCTTGAAGATACGGAAACAAAACCCGAAGAAATAAAAGAACTTTTCGGAGAAGATGTACTTAATTTGGTACAGGGAGTTACAAAACTCGGGAAATTACAGTTCAAATCAACAGAAGAACGTCAGGCTGAAAACTTTCGCAGAATGTTTATTGCAATGGCAAGTGATGTCAGAATCATATTTTTAAAACTCGCTGACAGGCTTCATAATATGCGGACTTTGAACTATATGACTCCGGCAAAACAGCAGAGAATTGCTCAGGAAACACTGGATATCTTTGCCCCGCTCGCTAACCGCCTGGGGGTCGGAAAAATTAAAGCCGAGCTTGAAGATTTGTCGTTAAAATATTTGCATCCTGATAAGTATTATGAAATTGCACAGCTCGTATCACAAAAAAAAACAGAACGCGATATGACAGTCAAACTGCTTATTGATAAAATATCCAAAGATGTAAAAGCAAGCGGTATAAACGCACAAATTACAGGCAGAGCAAAACATTATTACAGTATTTATAACAAGATGAAGCGGCTTAATGTCGCATTTCATGATTTGTATGATATCACTGCCGTACGTGTAATCGTTGATACGGAAAAAGAATGCTATGAAGTTTTAGGACTTATTCATTCACAGTTTAAACCGATTCCCGGAAGGTTTAAAGATTATATCGCAATGCCGAAAGGAAACATGTATCAATCACTGCACACTTCCGTAATCGGCCCGCGGCAAAAACCGCTTGAAGTGCAAATCAGAACCTGGGAAATGCATGAAATAGCGGAATACGGTATTGCAGCACACTGGCGGTATAAAGAAAAAGGCTCAAAAAAAGCCGATTCTGCAAGTGATATCAAATTCTCTTGGATGAGGAAACTTGTTGAGTACAATAAAGATACAAAAAATGCGGAAGACTATGTCAATTCCGTTAAACTGGATTTATTTTCGGATCAGGTATTTGCATTTACACCAGGAGGAGACGTAATAGATCTGCCTGTTAACGCAACTCCTGTAGACTTTGCATATCGTATTCACTCGGATGTCGGACATAAGACAATCGGAGCTTTAATTAACGGGCGTATCGCACAACTTGATACCAAACTAAAAAACGGCGATATAGTTGAAATTATGACTTCAAAAGTTGCAGCCCCGAGATTGGATTGGCTTAATTTTGTTGTAACAAAACAGGCTGCCTCAAAAATAAGACAGTGGTACAAAAAGAATAAACGCGAAGACCATATTGAAATCGGTAAAGCAAATCTTGAACATGAACTTACAAAAACCGTCTTTGATGAATATGTCAAAAACGGAGAATTTGACAAAGCCGCCAAACAAATGAATTACGTAAGTGCGGATGATTTGTTTGCAGCGCTCGGTTATGGCGAAACAACGGTAAATAAAATTATTAACAGACTCCGTAAGCCGCAGAAGCAGGAAACACAGGTAATGCACAAGCCGCGCAAAGCTTCGGAAAAAGATATTGTAGGTTTGGAAGGACTTCTGTATTCTTTTGCGCGCTGCTGTTCACCGATTCCCGGAGAACCGATTGTCGGAGTCGTAACACGTTCTAAAGGAGTTACGGTACACAGACTGGATTGCAAAACATTGGAAAACATTCCCGTCGAAAGACTAATTGACATACATTGGTCAGGAAATAATACAAATAAAACATACAGCACAACGATACGTATTGAAACAGCAGAAAAAATGGGCCTGCTTAAAGATATTATAGGTGTTGTATCAGATAATAAAACCAATATTAATTCCGCAAATGTAAAATCCAAAGGTAAAGTCGGGATTATAGAGTTAGGGATTGAACTTGATAACATCGATACTTTAAGACGTGTAATGACTGCACTTCAAGCCATGCCGGATGTTTACAGCGTAAAAAGAATTCAAACCTCATACAGCGCAGCCCCGCAGCAATTTACTAAGAAAAACAACAAGAAACAGCAGCACAAAAAAACAAATTCAAAATAATTAGTTTTTCTTACCTTTTATTTTTGCAGCTGTTTTTATACGTTGTGCGTCATCAGCATCACATTTTGCTTTAAGCTCATATAAATAATTGAAATCTAATTCTTTGGGTAAGTATGAAGGTATTTTTAAGAAACTGTCTTTCTTAACTTTTGTAGTAAATTTCTTAGGCTCTTTCTCTCTTTGATACATATAAGCATCTTTTGTGTATTTGAGATGTTCTTCGCACAGAAATTCATGCGCTTTTAACTTACTTAAATATTCAGTTTCTTCAACCCCTTCAGTATTTAGTTTCGGGGGCTTCAACGGTGCAAGCACTTTTTCTATTGGAGCATATTTCTTTTTTAAATTTTTCCCGTTTTTTACTTTATAACACATATCTTCCAAATCTTTTAAAACTGCAATATCATGCCCCATGATTTGCAATTCTCCTGTTATGCCGTTAGGCAGCTCCATAAGTATATGAATTGCCATATAATTAGTCGGAGTATTTTCATCAACATACCTTATATCTTTGCCGGAAAGTTTTGAAGCAAACTTTTGTAATTTTACAAGCATTGAAGGTGAGGCATAATCATAACTCTTTACTATTTCACCGTAATCATTGTATATCGGCAACGGACGCTTGTTTTCTATTTCTATTATTTTTACACCTGTTTCATTAATAAATTGGATAAGCCTTTCAATAACTTTATTAACTTCTGACTGAGAACCATCACGCATTATTATTTTCATTCCGGCAAGGTCAGTCATATTCTTTTTAATTTCATCTTTTTTAACCCAGCCTCTTGTTATAGCTTTTTCACGAATAGAATCCGGTTCTTTTGCCCTTTTGGTAATTGTTTCTATAGGATTTTCCGGCGCATAGGTTGTTGCCACTAAATCATATAAAAAATTCTTCAATTTATCATCCATATAATTCAGTGCTTTTAAAGCTTCTTCATGAATACTTTTAGCCACAGACATCGAAATTGAATCTTTTCGGCTTCCCATCATCTTGGCAGTGGCTTTAAAAGAAACGGTATCTTCTTTTATCGGCTCTGCCATTTTTAAGCCAAAGCGCGGTGTAAAATTCTGCTGTCTTGTTTCCTGATAAGGTGAAACTGCTTTAAATTGGATAATTCCCGGGATATTCATTAAACTTACCTTCTTTTTCTGCACTATAACTAAAACAGGTCAATGATAAAATTTGCCATGTTTATTAAGATATATTAAGCAAGAACCTGTTCTGCTTCTTCTACTTTATTTTCATACCCTGTTAACTCGCAAATTTGATTTGCCCATTCACGGACAATATCATCTTCGTTGAGCTTGTATGAAATCGGAGTTCCTATTTTTACCGTAATATGTTTTTCAAAAAATTTCTTTGCATAGCCGTCAAATCCGCAAATACCTACAGGTACTATATCTGCCTGAAATTTTTTTGCAAACATTATAAAGCCTTTATGAATATTACTCAATATCGGTTCTTTAACAATTTTACCCTGTGGAAAAATTCCGAGAGACCAGTTTGTATTAAAAACGGATTTAACCGTTTTAAAAGTTGCAATCTCCGGTTTTTCACGATTTACCGCAAAAGCTCCCAAAATATGCACCAAAAATCTCAGAAGTCTGTCATCATCTTTAAAAAGCTCCTGTTTTGCCATATAAGCAATATTTTTCCAGGCAGCAAGAGATACCAGAGGCGGATCAATATAAGAAACATGGTTTGCCGTATATATAACGCGGGAATTTTTAGGCAAATTTTCGCGCCCTTCAATTTTTATATTATACATTAATTTTGTTACAGGTAAGACTACAAAAGTCAGAAACAGCATATAAAATGTCGTTCTGAATATATTATAATCTTTCTCGGTTCTTCTGTTGTAATTTTTCTCCATTCATCCCTTCCAATATTAATTAGTTTTAACCGTATCTCCGACATATTTAAACCCCGTCAATTTTTGAATAGCTTCAATCCACTTGTCAGCCATTTCTTCAGGATTATCCGAGCAGGGAATCAATTCCCCGATATTTACAATAATTTTCCCCGTAAAAGGAATGGTTTTAACTTCCTGTGTTCCGGTAATTCCGACAGGCAGAATTCCGCATTTTGTAGTTTTGGCAAGAGATGCAAACCCTTTTGATATATGCCCTATTTTCCCCGGCTCCTGACGTGTTCCCTGCGGAAAGATTCCAAGCACCCAGCCGGTATTTTTAATTGCCTTTACCGTTTTTATCGTAGAAACTCCGAGTTTTTCCCTATCCACGGCAAAAGCCCCGAGCCAGTTAAGCCACCAGCGCATAAACGGATTTTCAAACAGCTCTTTTTTTGCCATATATGCTATACCTTTATTGACAGCTGCACATATTAGAGGCGGATCAAGAGTTGAAAGGTGGTTTGCCGCAACTATAAAATCACTTCCTTTCGGAATATTTTCTTTTCCGTGAACTTCAAGCCTGTATACCAGTTTGAACCTTATCATATAAAAAACTCTTGTTACGAGAAAGAGAAAAATTCTTCGCCAGCAATTATAAAACTCAGGCCCTCTTAATGAATATTTGCTTGTTTTTTTAGCATCATGCGCCATAATAAAATCCTCTTGCCAAGTTACAATATTATACAACAAACCCGCAATAATAAATAGTACAGGCGGGCAATTATTCCCCGGCTTCCCTAAACTCTTCATCCGCTTCGGCTTCCGGACGTTCCGTTTCTTTATCTTCTTCCTGCTCTTTTTCTTCTTTTTCCTCATCAAGAAGCTCTTTTACGGTTTTTTTATGTTTTTTTGAGTTTAAAACCGAAGCAACATTTGTCATCGCAAGAGAATTAAGCGTAGCTCTCAAAAGAGCACTTCTATCTACAAACGGCTGGTTATAGAAGTTTTCGCCCTCCTCTTCGCCTTCGGGAGGAGGAAGGTACATCGCTTCCGAACCGTATTTTTCCTGACTCATTTTCGCAGCAGTACCGGAAGGATCACCACTTTTGAAGTTAAATGAACCGCCGATTCCGTAAAATCCTGCCGACCTGTTATCTACCACTTTAAGACCTCATGTTATTATAAAATATTATAAATAACCTTACAGCATAATATAACCTCTAAAAATATTATTTGCCAGTTTGTGACAAAATTGTTACAATTCCGTGTTCAACAAACTCAAGTCCGTTTATAATTTGATATCCGGGTAAATCGGTATCCGGTAAATTTTTCAAAACAAAATATGTTGAACCTGAACCCGACATTATTGCTGAAGGATATCTGGATTTTATTTCCTGTAATTCCTTATAATCCTCAAAAACCGCATATTCCAAATCATTGTACAAAAATTCTTTTATATCCTTATGATTGTTAATCGCATCTGTCATTTTTTCAGTCAAGTTGTATTTAGGTTTATGCTTTAAAGATGCATATTTTGTATAAGCTTCTTTTGCCGAAATACCTAAATTCGACGGCTTAATTAAAGTTACGGGAGATTTTAGGGATTTTAACTGCTGAATTTTTTCTCCTCTGGAAGTTGCAAGGATACATCCGCCTTCCAAACAAACATTTAGGTCAGAACCGAGTTTAGCACAAAGCACATGAAGCTCCGCTCCGGTAAGCGGTTTGTTAAACAATTCATTCAGGCCGTATAATGTTCCCGCCGCATCCGTACTTCCGCCAGCAAGCCCTGCCGATACAGGAATATTTTTTTCTATATAAATGTCAATTCCGCACGTTCGCCCGATTGCATCCAAAAACAGACTTGCCGCCTTATAAACAAGGTTCGTTTCATCATAAGGAATTTCGGAACTATTTCCCGAAAGTTTTATTTCTGTTAAAGATGCAGAAAAAGTTTTAATAACCAAATAATCATAAAGACTAATCGTCTGCATGATACTTTTTATATTATGAAACCCGTCCTCTCTTCTGTTCACTATTTCCAGTGTAAGATTAATCTTTGCCGGACATTGTATTTTAATTTTGTTCATAAATAAATTGTATCACAGTTACAACATACAAATATTATAAAAGGATGACATTAGTATAAATATGATATAAAATAAAACCATGCTAAAAAAATTAACCGGTAAAGCGCTGACACATTTAACATTGATTACTATATCACTTCTTTCCGTATTTCCTTTTTTGTGGCTCACATCAACTTCATTAAAAGGGCTTCGGGAAGATATTTTCGCTTACCCGCCGCAATTTATACCGTCAGATTTCACCTGGACTAACTATATTAATGTCTGGGGAAAAGTTGATTTTATGGCATATTTTTGGAACAGCATTATTGTTGCGGCTCTGACTGTTATACTTAACCTTATACTTTCATCACTTGCAGCTTATCCGCTAGCCAGAATGAATTTTAAAGGGAAAAAATTTGTATTTTTTGCCATACTTGCAACAATTATGATACCTTTTCAGGCAATAATGCTTCCCGTATATATTATAACTCTTAAACTTCATCTTATAGACAGCGTTAACAGAGTAATGGGATATATCGGGCTTGTCATGCCTTTTGCAGTAAGTGCTTTCGGGATTTTTCTTATGCGTCAGGCTTTCCTAAAAGTGCCTAAAGAGGTGGAAGAAGCTGCCATTGTAGATGGATGTAATGTTTTTCAGATGTTTTGGAGAATTGTACTGCCTATGGTTAAACCGACACTGGCAGTTCTTGCGGTATTTACATTTATAGGTTCCTGGGGAGAATTTCTTTGGCCGAGCATCATGCTCACAAAAGATAGTATGTATACTTTACCGGTAGGAATTAATAATCTGCAAGGGCTGTTTTCGTCAAATTGGCGTTTTATCGCCGCAGGTTCAATAATATCAACTATTCCGATTATTATATTTTTCTTGTTTATGCAGCGTTACTTTATCTCCGGAGAAAATGACGGTGCTGTTAAAGGCTAAGGGGGTAAATTAAATTCAGTGTTCCGGCCGGCAAACTCGTCCGCATGATAGAAAAGGGGGTAAATTAAATTCAGTGTTCCGACCGGTAAATTCGTCCGCATGATAGAAAAGGGGGTAAATTAAATTTGGTGTCCCGGCCGGCATACTCGTCCGCATGATAGAAAAGGGGGTTTCTATATCTGCTCTTGCGGCACAAGTACAGAAATCACGGCGTGATTTAAATCCAGATATTTTCCGGCAGCTTCTGTTAAATCATCTGTAGTTATTGATTCACATAAAGGCAGATATTCTTCTGCGAGAGACAAGTCATCACAAACAGTCATATAATAACCGATAGTTTCTCCAATATCTGAAACCGTTTCCGCATCCGTCGCAAACCTTGATTTCAATTTCTTTTTAGCTTTATTAAGCTCGCTTTCCGTTATATTTTGTTTAAGTTTATTAATTTCTTCTTTAACAAGCTCAACGGCTTTTTCTTTGTATTGCGGATTAAAATTAGCCTGTACAAAGAAATTGCTTCCGTCTCTGAAAGAATAACTTTCAGCTTCTATGATATTAAAAATATGCTCGGGCTGATTTTCAATCAAATTAACATAAAGCCTTGAACTTGAGCCTTCTCCGAGAATAATCGCAAGCATCTCAAGCGCAATATTATCCCTAAGATTTTTCGCTACAGCCCCTAGAAATCCAAACATCATGAATGAAGAATTGATTGCAGCTTTTTCTTCAATATAAACAGGTTTCTCTACAGGAGTATCAGGTTTAGCTTCTCTTTGCGGCGGTTTAGGTCTTTCTCCCCAGTTAAAAGCGCTTACAATCCGATTTAAAATATCTTCGGAATCAAAATCCCCGACTACGATTGTTGTAACGTTTTCAGGCGAATAAAATGTTCTGTAGTAATCCATTACTTCTTCCTGAGAAACTCCGGAAATAATCTCCGGTGTGCCTATTACATCGCGTTTGTACGGGTGTGAAGTATACATTGCATTATTTGCTGCATTATAAACCTTTGTCCAAGGCTGGTCTTTTCGCATTCTGATTTCTTCTATAACAACATGCCGTTCCCGTTTATCGGTAACATTTTTATCATTAACGTCAAAAGGAGCACCCATTTCATAATCAGGAATTACCGGATCGGTCATCATATCGGCATGTAAATCTATTGCGGTATAAAAATTCTCATTATTTTCCCCTTTGGGAAGAGTTACATAATAAAAAGTATAATCTTTCCAGGTTGCAGCATTAACTATTGCACCTTTAGATTCAAGTATCCTGTCAAATTCGCCGGCTTTATGCTTATGTGTTCCTTTAAACATAAGGTGCTCCAAAAAATGAGAAATTCCGTTATTTTTATCATTCTCGTTAATAGAACCGGTCTTTACCCAGGAAGAGATGTTTACCATACCGCCTTCTTTGTGCGCTAACACTATTTTATGCCCGTTTTCCCTTTCATAAATCTCAACTTCGCGGGTTAAAAACGGATATTTTACTAACGATTTTTTCATAAACACCTCATACAATCTTTTATCCATATTACTACAAAAGTAAAAGTTATAGCGTTATTTTATTTAATATATTCATAAAAAGCCGGTTATAACAGGGATTAAGTATATTTTATATTTAATATATTAAAATCTTCATCCCATTCAATTTCACCATTCGGTTCCAATTTATGATAAAGATAAACATTTTCAATATATTCAGGTTTAAACAAACCTTTTGTATTCAAAATTTTAATAATTTCCGGCAAAAGTTTAGTACTTCCGGCAATCGTCCCTGCGGCAGAAACAGCCTTTTTCCCGTCATAATAAATCTTTGAATCCGCAAAAACAGCCTCGGTTAAATCACTATATGTTATCGGCAGAGCATCACTGACTAATATTACCCGGCTTGAGGGCTTAGATTTAAAGAACAGCTTTAAAGCATCATCGCTTACATGTATTCCGTCTCCGATAATTTCCGCATAAACACTGTCATCTATAAGTGCAGCAAGAGCCGTTGATACACCGCGATGTGATACCGGAGACATTGCATTAAATGTATGCGTAGCACCATCGATATGTCTTGCCGTGTTTCCTTCATTAATCCAACCGATACAGTGACCGGCCTGGACTTTAACTCCTTTTATATTCAGATATTCAATCAGATTTTCATCCAGCTCGGGAGCAAGAGTTACAATTTTTATAAAATCATCTTCTATCTTTTTATAATTCTCAACCGTTAAAGGCAAAACCCATTCAGGGTTATGTATTCCTTTTTTTAGCGGGTTAATAAAAATACCTTCGAGATGAATCCCCAAAATTTCTTTACAATGCTTGGAAGCTTCCTTTATTACCGCAACTTGTTTTTTTATATTCTCCGAAGAATCCGTGACAAGAGTAGGGAAAAAACCGCCAATTCCAATTTCGCGGAGTTTTGCAGCCAACAGGATGATATCATCTTTACTTGCTTTATTAAAATCTACACCGTATGCACCGTGAAAATGCTGTTCAATTATTAAAGGAGTCTTCATCCGATTTCCTTTCCAAATATTTCTCTGACTTTTTCACGGTCATCAAAATGAATTGTTTCATCCGCAAGAATCTGATAATCTTCATGCCCTTTTCCTGCAACAAGCACAACATCATTCTCATTTGCAAGTTTATAGGCTTCTTTTATTGCAAGTTCTCTGTCAGGTTCAACTATAACATTATTAACGCTCTTAAAGCCTGCCAGTATATCAGTTATAATCTGCTGAGGGTCTTCTGAACGCGGATTGTCACTGGTTACAATAACCTTATCAGCCAATTCTTCAGCAATTCGCCCCATTTTAGGCCGTTTTGTCGCATCTCTGTCTCCGCCGCATCCGAATAAACATATCAGCTTTCCGTCACTTGGTTTTATATCTTTTGCAGCTTTTAAAACATTTTCAAGGCCATCGGGAGTATGCGCATAATCAACAATTACTGTCGGTTTATTGATTATTATTTCAAATCTTCCCGCAACACCGCCAAGCTCTTCAAGCGTTTTAATTGATTTTTCAACATCAAACTTGAGCGCATAAGCTGTGGCAATTGCTGCCAGAACATTGTATACAGAAAACATTCCGTTCATTTTCAGCTTTACATTATATTCTTTTTCCCGAACTACACATGTAAAAGAAGCACCATCATGATTAAACACAACATTCTTTGCCTTAATATCGGCAGACATATTAACTCCGTATGTTACAATATTAACAGTCGGAGATATAACTTCCATAAACCTTGAAGCATATTCATCATCAGCATTAATAACGGCAAAATCACCGGCAACAAGATTTTCAAATAAAATAGCCTTAGCTTTAAAATAATTATTCATTGTAATATGAAAGTCCAGATGATCCTGCGTAAGGTTAGTAAACACAGCTCCGTTAAAATCGCAATAATCCACCCGGTGTTGAACGAGAGCATGGGAAGAGACTTCCATAACAACATTTTTTATACACTTTTCATTAATTTTATACAAAAGGGCTTGCAATTCCGGTGCCTGCGGCGTTGTATGTTTTGCATCACGATAATTATCACCGGAGAAGAATTTATGCCCGAGAGTTCCTATCAAAGCACACTCTTGATTATTTGCTTCATAAATTTTCTGTATAAGGTGTGTTACCGTTGTTTTTCCGTTTGTACCTGTTACTCCGATAATATTTAATTTTTTAGACGGAGATGCATAGAATAAATCTGATATTTGAGCAATGATTTCGGAAGTATCGCTGACAACAATTTGCGGAGCGTCAAGATTGAGCCTTCTTTCGACAACACAAGCGCAGGCACCGTTAGCAACAGCTTCTTCCGCAAACTCATGTCCGTCAACATGCTCTCCGGTTAAACATATGAATATATCATTGGGCTGCGTCTTTTTAGAATTATAAGAAATTCCTGCAATCTCCTCTGATAAATCTTCTAAATTAACCAATTCAATATAATTTATATTGTCAACTAAAGTATCAAGTCTCATACTTTTCCTCCCTTATCCGGCTGTAAATTTAAAATATGTGCAATTTGTGTTGAAATTTCTTTAAATATCGGTGCCGCAACCGTATTTCCCCAAATCTCACCGCCCTGCGCCGAGTCTACAATAACATATATAAGCACTTGCGGATCGCTTGAAGGCATATAACCCACAATTGAAGTATATAATTTGTTTGTATAACCGGTACCGTTTTCTTTAGGTTTTATGGAAGTTCCGGTTTTTGCCGCAATATTATAACTATTTGATTTTATCGGAGATTTGCCTCTGTTTATACTTTCCGTTAAAAGCTCTGTTACTATTCTTGCATGCTCCGGCGTCATAACCTGCGTTTTCTTAATCTTTACAGCTTCTTCTTCCGGTGAATATTTTATAACATGAGGTGTAACCCTGACTCCGTCGTTTGCAATTGCTGAAACGGCAGAAACCATTTGAATGGCCGTTACCGATGAACCGTACCCGTATCCCATAGTGGCATGGTCTGAACTGTCCCATTTAGCCGGTGATTTTAAAAGCCCAACCGACTCTCCGGGTAAATCAATTCCCGTTTTTTCACCAAAACCGAATTTTTTCAACATATTATAATACTCATATTTATTCATCATTTGTGCAACAAGAACCGAACCTACATTGCTTGAATGCTCAAAAAGATAAACCAGATCAATCATACCCGGATTGGGATGCCTGTTATAATCATAGTTCTTAATCGTCCACCAGCCTACTTTGATTTTACCAACATCGTTAACTTTTGAATATTTGTTAATTTTGCCTAGTTCCATTGCAGAAGCTATGGTTATGATTTTGAAAGTAGAGCCGGGCGGAAAAATATCCGTTAAAGTCCAGTTCTTTATCTGAAAACTGGTTGCATTTTTAAAATTATTCGGATCAAAATACGGATAAACCGCATATGCGAGAATTTCTCCGTTTTTCGGGTTCATTACAATAACAGCACCTCTGTGAGCTTTAAATTTTTCAATTGCTTTCATAAGTTCTTTTTCGCACACATGTTGTACTGCAGCATCTATTGTCAATGTTATGTCTTTACCTTTGACAGGTTTTGTAGCCGCAACAGGATCCGTAGAAATATTATATATAACTTTACCTTTCGGCGTCATTTCCAGATTTGAAGTATTAACGGCATTTTCGAGCTTGTCTTTTGCAGTCAGTTCCACACCTGATGCCACATCTGCATCAAAATTATAATAACCGAGAACATGTGCAGCCAGCGTTCCTTGCGGATATGTTCTTATGCTTTTTTTATCCATAGGAATTTCCCGCAAATTTAACTTTGCAATCTGATCGCGCGTGTGCCTGTCAACATTCTTTTTTAAAGAGATTAAAGACACATTCTGGCGTAATTTTTCGGTCAAATCTACCTGCGATATTTTTAATATAGGTGCAAGAATTTTGGCAAGCTCTTCGGGAGTGTGCACAAAATCTTCTTTTCGTGCAAAAATATCATAATAAACCGTATCCGTTGCCAGCTTTATACCGTTTCTGTCATATATATTGCCGCGCATAACAAAAGAACTTGCCCGGCGCTGGTTTTTTGCTTTTATTCTAAAATGTCTGACATCTAAGACTTGTACTGCAAACAGATAAATAATAAATAAAAATACTGCAATAACAAAAATCCATTGCAGCCACATAAGCCGCTCCGAGAACATTTTATTTTTACCGGTATTGTCTCCCCGCATACTTAAATTCTCCGTAAAATAATAATACCACAATAAAATACAATAATAAAGCGAAAACGGCATTACAGAATAAATATAAATAATAGGCCTGTATAAAAATGTAAATTTTTGTAAAAAATAACCAACCGGACACTTTAGAGTATATACAAGATGATATATAATAAGTGTATATAAGTATATTATAAATTCCGAGAAAAATTATGGATACTCAATCAATCGGACCGTATTCGCCGACTACTATTTACGGACAGCTAACGTCGCCGTTTACGCCAAAACAAATTACAATTAACGCACACACTCCTTATGACAAAATCGATGAAGAAGAGCAGTCAAAGGTATTTTCGCGTGAGTATTTTCAAGGCAGACCACAGGCAAAGATTGTTTATGAGCTGCCGGAGACAGAAAGAAATTTTGATTTAAATAAATATATTCCGGCACGGGAAGAAGATGAAAAAAAACAAGAATTTACTCCGCCGGAGTTATCAGTTTTCTCGGCATCTTCCATATCTTCCAAAGACATCGTACATCAGTCGCTGCAACGCGGATACTCTCCCGAACAGGCTATTGTCATAAAAAATGCACAGGCATCTTACAAAAACAGCGCGGTTTTAACGGATGATCCCGCCAGAGTATTAAGCACCTGCTCTTATAAAGTTTCTTAAAATTTGACCTTCCCTCGAACGCAAAATTGTAGTAATATATTATTGTAGAGTTTTAAGGGAAGGTTATTGGTATGGTAAACAAACTTATTAAAGAAGACACTAAGATGTTCCTTACCGGAAATGAAGTGTTGGCTTATGCTGCGAATTCGGCGGAAGCAGAATTTATGTACGGCTATCCGATTACACCGCAAAATGAAATTATGCATACGTGGTGCAAATTACTCCCGAAAACAGGAGCTGGATTTTTGCAAACCGAAGATGAAATCTCAGCAGGATTTTCAACTATCGGAGGAATTTTGGCCGGAAAGCGGGCTTTTACGGCAACAGCCGGCCCCGGCAATGTCATTATGCAAGATGCACAGTCAATGGCAGAAATGATGAGAATACCGTTTGTTTGTGCGGTTATGCAAAGAGGCGGCCCGTCTACAGCAACCGTTATATATGCACAGCAGGAAACCAGATTAACCTGTTTCGGCGGAAACGGTGAAGGTTTTAGAATTGTTTACTCAACAGCAGGTCATCAGGATTTGTACGACTATATGATTAAGGCATTTAATACAGCCTGGAAATATCGTTTTCCGACATACGTTCTGGCAGACGGTTATCAGGGCAAAATGAGAGAACCTGTCGTACTTTATGATCCCGCATCCCGCGGAATTTCCATGGTACCTACGGAAAAATATCTTCTTGCAGACGGTGAAATCGGCATTGACAGGAAGTCTGCACATCTTAGAAACACTTATAATATGGAAGATGAACTTATGGAGGTTCTTGAAGGGTATAAAACGGATTATGAAAAAATGTCCGAAGAAGTTCAGGAATGGGAAGAATATAAAGCTGATGATGCAGAAATCCTTGTCATTGCTCATGGTATTGTTGCCCGTTCTGCCAGAACAGCAATTGATGAACTCCGCGAAAAAGGTATAAAAGCCGGTTTGTTCAGACCTGTTACAGTCAGACCGCTTGCAGTGAAACCTTTAAGAGAAGCTGTTCAAAGAGCAAAGAGAATCTTGTTTACAGAATCCGCAAACGGTCAGTTGGCTCAAATGGTTTTAGAAAAACTTTACGGGCTCAATACACCGTATGATACTTTATTTAAAATGGGTGTCGGAGTTACAGGCGATGATATCGTAAATAAAGTTGAAGAAATGGCAAAATGCAGTTTAGAAGTTTCGCCGCTTTAAATGCAGGTCAGAATTAGCTGACAAAAACTGCAAACTTTGCAAATAATAGAATTAAAAGGAGACAACAATGTCAGAAATATTAACTTTACCGCCTAATCTACCAAAGGCACAGAATGCCGAAGTCGGAGCCAGCAAGTTTTGCCCGGGCTGCGGTCACGGTATCACATTAAAAGCCCTTGCGCAGGCTGTTGATGAATTAGGCATAAAACAAAAAACTGTTTTTGGATGCGACATAGGATGTTCGCTTCTTGCCTGGAACTACATGGATTTAGATACAGTGCAAACGCATCACGGCAGAACAACTCCGGTAATCTACGGCTTTACAAGAGCTAATCCCGATGCAATCGGAATTGCATATATGGGCGACGGGGGCGGACTTGCAATAGGCGCCCAACACCTTGTGAATGCGACCGTCCGGGGCGAAAGATTAATGATAGTTGTTGTTAATAACACTAACTACGGTATGACAGGCGGTCAGATGTCTCCGACTACAATGCCGGGACAAAAAACCGAAACAACTCCGTACGGAAGAGATTGTTCTGTAACAGGGAAACCTGCTAAAGCAGCCGAAATGGTCGCTTCTATTGCCGACAAAGAAAAATCTTTCGTCGCACGCTCCTCCGTTTCAAATGTCATTAAACTAAAATCTACTTTTGTTAAAGGATTAAAGAATGTTCAAAACGGCGGCTTCTCTTTTGTAGAAGTTCTCTCAATCTGTCCTCTCAACTGGAGAACAAACAATGTAGATACATTTGCAAGACTTCAACAAATGGAAGAATTTTTTGAAGTTAAAGAGTTTTTGGCTCCGGTGAGTTAACAAAAAGAAAAAGTCAATAATTACCGGCCCTGTCGGTTTTTATAAATCAAAAACTCAGAAAGGAATTTAATATATGGCAAGAACAAAAATAGTATTAGCGGGAGAAGGCGGACAAGGCGTTCAATCTGTGGCTAAAATTCTTGTAGAAGCCGGATACGAAGCCGGAAAACAGGTTCTGTATATTCCGAATTTCGGCGTAGAGCAAAGAGGCGGAGTCTCTATTGCCTTCTGCCAGATTGCAGACGAAACCATCGGCGAACCCAGATTTTCCAAAGGGAATATTGTGATAATGCTCTCTGACAGAGCAATTGACAGATGCGCAGCTTATGTCGACGAAAACACTGTTGTTGTCTATGATACCTCCGTTTGCACGAAAAAACCAGAAGTTAAATGCAAAGAAATTATAGGTGTTGATGCAAACAAGATTGCAAATGAACAATTGAGTGCAAGAGTATTCAACATAATTATTCTGGGTGTACTTTTGGCTGCAACCAATGTTCTTAAACTTGAAGATATCAAAAATGCAATGGAAATGGCTTTAGGGAAGAAATTTGAAGCTAAGCCCGAGCTTCGCGACCTGAACTATAGAGCTCTGGAAATGGGTATGGGAATGGTTGGAAAGGCTGAAGCTGTTTAAAATTAAACGATGTTTATAACCCGTTTAAGAAAGGATAAAACATGACGGAATTACAATATAAAGGCTATAAAATAGAAGGTGTAGGCAAAGGTAAAGCTGATTATTACGTTTATACAGACCTGTGCAAAGGCTGCGGCCTTTGTATCGCAAAATGTCCTATGAACAAAGCCGGTAAAAAATGCCTCCAATGGTCTAAGGAAGTCGGCCTGTACCAAACTCCGGCCGTTGCACCGGATCCGGAAATCTGTATAGCCTGCGGAGCCTGTGCAATGACTTGCCCCGACAGTGCCATCAGAATTGAAAAAAGACAATAAAACATGTATTGGAACTTTTAATTCCCGGTTATAATGCAAATTTGGACATTGAATTTGCGGAAAAGTTGGAATTTTCCCGCAAACCCGGGGGAAGCGGTTTTACATCCGGCGGTGTGCAAGGTAGCACACCGCCGGATGTTCACACACCTTACGGAGGATTTGAAAAAGTTCAAAAAATATTATTTTTCGATTTTTCCGTATCCTCCATTGCTTAAGAAAAGTTTACATGATATAATTTCGGTATGGAAACAAGCGGAGAGTTAGCAAAAAATAAGGGGAAGAAAAAAGGCATGACAGCTCAAACCAGACTTATTCTTGCCGGTTTGGGAGTCAGTACAATATTTATTCTTCTTTCCGCAGGATTTGCCACATACAGCATAAGCCAAAATATGAATAATGCTTACAAAAATTTTGCGCAGGTTCTTTCTAAAACTCTTGCAATTGAAGGAGTAGAAGTAACAAAAGAGGTGCCTGAGCTTGCTAAATATGATGCTTTGCGTGCAAATTCCGCTTCCGTATTAAAAAGCAACGATGATATTGCGTTTATTGTATTTAAGGACAATAATTCAAAAGTTATTTATTCAAGCAAAGACGATTATCCCGAACAGGCGGAAAAAGCAAGGATTACAGTTAGTTCTCCGATGATTGTCAAAAATTTAAGCAATTCAGTTAATGTCGGCTCGGTAACTGTCGGTTTGAGCGGAAACATTATGGACAGAGTTTCAGCGACATCCAACATGTCTCTTGCTATAGTATTTGTTATTGCGTGGCTTGTAATTGCAGGTATTATTTATATGAATTCCTCAATAATAACCCGTGAACTGCGCAAACTTTATCAGGGCGTAAAAAAGATTTCATCCGGTGAATTCGGCTATATGATTGATGACAAGGATGTAGACAAAGAAGTCAAAGAGTTGTATTCGGCTTTTAACGATATGTCCGAAAAATTAAGCAGATATAACGAACAAACAATAGAGAGCCTGACTTTTGAAAGAAATAAGCTTGAGTCTGTCTTGATGAGTATCGTAAACGGCGTTGTTGTATGTGATAACCACGACAAAGTTATTATGGTTAATAATTATGCAAAAAGACTGCTTGAAGTTGAAGAGGAAGATATTTTAAATACACAGATACAGCAGTTTTGCGATTCGGGCGGAGAATTTTGTTTTGCTGATAAGATTACGCAATTCAAAGATACACCGCTTGATGATGAAGGAGCCCCCGTACCTTTCAATATAGAAATAGATAAGAGAATTCTTAAATGCTTGATTTCGCCAATGTTTACCCGCTCCAATTCTTATGTAGGATATATTATCGTCTTGATTGATGTTACCAAAGATGTAGAAATGGATCAATTGAGGTCTAATTTTATATCAAATGTATCACACGAGCTCAGAACTCCTGTTACGGTTTTGAGAAGCTACATTGATACTCTTTATAATTACGGAAATGATTTTGATTTTAATACACAGCGAGAGTTTATCGGAGTTATGAATCAGGAAATAATCCGGCTCAATCGTATGGTTAACGATATCCTTGATTTCTCCCGCTATGAAGCACAGAATATTCATCTCGAGAAAACCAAACAGGATATCATAGAAATAGTTGAAGATGCGGTAAATCAGGTTCAGGTTCTGGCAAAAGAGCATGATTTAACGATTTCGATAATGAAAGAACCTGATTTACCGCAGGTTTATCTAAATGTGGACAGCATTTCCCGTGCATTTATGAATATTTTATCTAATGCAATAAAATATTCTCCTGACGGCAAGCGTATAAAAATTCGTGTGGAACGTTCCAGAGACGGAGAATATGTGGAAGTCAGCGTTGAAGACCAAGGCCCGGGACTTTCGGAAAAAGACCAGAAAAAAGTTTTCGACCGTTTTTACAGATGCGAAAATGCTACTCATACAGTAAAAGGGACAGGGCTCGGGCTTCATCTGGTAAAAGTCACCGTAGAAAAACATCATCACGGACAGGTTTTTGTTAATTCCAAAGAGGGTGAAGGTTCGACATTCGGCTTCAGAATTCCGATAAATCTGCCGCCGGAGGAAGAAGAAGAATATATTCCCCAAAACCGGCTTCCGGCAGAAAGTGAAGCATAAGAGGCTAAATGTATAAAGAAGCTATAGAACTTTTAACAAGCAGAGGAAAATTTTATATTGATTTGGGATTAGACAGAATCTCTGCGGCTCTTAAAAAATTCGGTAATCCGCAGGATAGCCTTAAATGTATTCATGTTGCGGGAACAAACGGAAAAGGTTCGGTGTGCACTATTCTTGAATCTGTTTTACGCGAAGCCGGATATAAAACGGGACTTTATACAAGTCCTCATATTTGGGAATATACCGAAAGAATCAAGGTTTGCGGAATAGATATTTCTAAAGACGATTTTGCGAAATATGTTTTTGAGATTGCCGGATGCGGTATCCACTTAACCGAATTTGAAATTCTTACTGTTATGATGTTTCTGTATTTCAAACGCTGCGGGATAGAAATCGCAATCCTTGAGACAGGACTCGGCGGCAGACTGGATGCAACAAATGTTATAAAAGAAAATCTTTGTTCCGTAATTACACAGATAGATTTGGACCACACCGAAAGACTCGGGAATACAAAAGAAAAAATTGCATATGAAAAAGCTGGAATCATCAAACCCGGATGCCCCGTAATCACATCTATGGGTTATGAAGCAATCAGAGATAAGGCTGATGAACTTGATTCTTTGTTTATTCTGGCATCTCCATTTGTAAAACCCGAATTTGCAGATGCGCTTTCTCTCAAAGGTCTGCACCAAATCGAAAATCTCGCGCTTGCTGTTAATGTTATTAATTATTTATTTAAAGATATTGATGATAAGATAATTCTTGAAGGTTTGAAAAAAGTTAAAAATCCTTGCAGATTTCAATATTTCCCGAAACAAAATCTTATTGTTGACGCGTCGCATAACCCAAACGGAATACAGGCTTTGAGAAATAATTTAGATTTTTATTTCCCTGAAAATAAAAGATGTTTTATCTTTGGTTGTCTTAAAAACAAAGACTATGAAAACATGATGAAAATTTTATTTAATGAAGGAGATGAAGTATATTTATACGGTTTTGATTACCCTAATGCCTGCTCCTATAAAGAATTGAGGGCTAAATGCTCCGTGGAAGCGGCAGAATATAATCCGGATATAAATTTAGACAGCAGTAAACTAAACATAATCTGCGGCTCTTTTTATATGATTGGCAGTATGAAATGGCTAAAAACACTACAAGAATAAATAATAATATGTTGCGGTAATTTCTCTATATAATAATCCTGTCAACAGTAAATAAAAATTTTATCTTCTTGAAATTCGTAAAATTTATGTTCTATATTGCGGTAATGCATTTTTTAATTCTTTAAGCAGGGTAGATTTTAGTCTACCACATTATTTATTTTTCAAAATATAGAACATTATAGAATCATCCGTTGTATTTTCTATCAATTACATTTATTACATCAAAATAATAATCAATTTTTCCTCTCCGCCTGCACGGAATTTATCTATATCAGTGTTTAATTTATGCTCATTGATATCTGTAGTATCTTCAGTATCAAAAAACAGTTTTAACGGAGAATTGAAAACTTTTCTTTTTCGGCAAACTAAAAGAGACTTTCAATTAGACTAAATATACTGATGCACTTTTTCAATTTTTCATGTTAACATATATAAAAAGGAGTGTGTGTAATGAAAATTAATCCAATAGTAAATTCTAATCCCAGTCAAACAAATTTTAAAGCTGTTAATCAAAAATATTTGAAATGGGCTGAAAAAG
>CALUPJ010000090.1 GCA_944322555.1 Candidatus Gastranaerophilales bacterium
ATATGGTAGTCTAGGCAATAGTATTTTCCGGTCATTTTATCCATTCTGTTTTTAGTGTATAAAACGGGAGATATAATCATGGATAAAATTAAAGAATTTAAAAAAATAATGTCTGAAAGCCAAACTGAAAGAGTTACACTTATAACAAACCATTACCGCATAACCGGTGATGTTTATGAGTGCGAAGAATGTAATAAGGAAAACTTTGTTAATCTTACAAACGCATCTTTATGTTTAATAAATGACAGTTATTCGGAAGAATGCGACAGGTACACGAGTACAAATTATGATTGGCTGCATATTAATCTTGATAAAATTGTCGCATTCAGTTTTATAAAGTAAAGAAAAACCGGGCTTTCCAACCCGGTGAATCCCTATATTATTAATCGTAGTTTACTTAATCGTAAATATACTCCGCTGGCATATGTTTAATCAGGCTAAACATTGCCCGTTTTATTTTATTACCGTGAAAAATTTGAACTCTGCCGGCATAAGTTTGCCAAATGAAAGCGAATCCGTTGAAGCAACAAATTTTTCTTCTATATAATCGGTGCCGTCAAAACGAAATTCAGAAACAATTGAGTAATCGCAGGAAAGTTCTATGGTTTTATCAAAAACTTCTCTTCCTTCTCTTTCCTCTGTCCATGAGTTTCCGTTTTCATCTTCAATATTGAATTTTTCCGACGGAGAGTGATAATTGGCAACGACAAGAATCGAGTTTTTAAGCCCCTCTTTCTGTATTTGCCAAACGACAAAGCCGTCATCATCCTGCCGGATTATATGCGCTTCACCTTCAGTTATGACCGGAGTGTTTTTTACAAATCTGTCAATTGCATCAAATTTGGCATAAAAGTCATAATCCTTTTCTCTTTCCAGAGAAACTTCATGACCGATTACGTATTCAGTACCGGTTTTTGTAAACGACTCATCACCGTCAACATACATTACAGGTCTCTGGGCATTTGTACCGCCCGGAAGGAATTTGTATTTAAACCATTTAAACAAGGCTCCCTGTTCGCCTAACTGTCCCGGATATCTGTCAAATGCTCTGAATTCCCCGTCCTGATTATTATATGTTTTTAAAATCGAAAGCGGTGTCGATTTCTTTGACGAGGTGTTATAATTTGCCAGACTCAAATTGTCCTCTGCAATAACTTCCGGAGTTTTATCACTTTGTCCCGGAATATCATTTCCCCATAGAACGTCAAAATTCATATCCTGATGATATTCTTTCAAAGAGTTTTCTCCGAGCATATATTCCGCAAGTGAAGCAAAATAAGGAACTTTTTCTTTCATTGCGGAGTTAAGCATTCCCAAAACTCTTCTCGGTGCACGATAACTTATCGGTATTCCGTCTTTTTCGGAAACTTCATCCACAATATGGTCAATATGGTCAACTCTGAATCCGTCAAAGTTAAACTCTTCCTGAAGATTTTTCATATAATCAATAAAGAATTTAATAACATCATTATTATATTTACCATTTTCAAGGCATACAAAATAATACGGTGTCTGGCAGTCAAGATTTGCCAGCTTTGTCACATCTTCACCGTCAAATTTATAATGCTTAAATGTCGGATAAGAAGCACCCTCGCTCATTTTGTCAAATACAGGAACTCCTGCCGAACACCAGGCCCCTCCGGGAGCCGGCCACATTCCCTCTGCAATCAGAGCTTGAATAATTTCACCCTGATTTAAAATTTCTTTTTCGGAAAGTTTCTTCCCCCGGCTGTTTCCGGTTACTTTATTTATTATTAATTTTGCTTTTTTATGAAGCCTGTCCTGAATACTCTTTTCCAGCATTGAATTAGACAGAAAAATCTTAATCTCTTTTAACTGCTCATCTATTTCATCAAAAATAGCGCGGTAATGTTCGGATAAATCTCCGTAACTTTCTCCTTTTAAATCTTTTTTGTATATTCCACTTACAATATCCAAATCATCCTTTGAATATTTATCCGCAAGCTTTGCCGAAGCACTATCAACATTTTTAGCCAATTCTTCTATTAATGCATTAATATCAAACCACCTTGCGCACTCGGGAGTTGTTAAGACAATTTTGGAGAATCTTCCCGTTTGCGGAAGAATATCATATATAACAGGATGTCCGGCAAGCTGGGTTAATTGAATAAATGCCTTAACCTGTCCGTCTGCATCCAATCCGGTTTTTTCAGTAATATTTTTATCTTCCAAATTCGGGCTTACGCAGCTTGCCGTAGGGAGGTAAGCGCATCCGAATTCACGGGGGTGGAAAGGTATTAAATACATTGTAGTTGAGAATATATTATTTTCCATATTTCCGGTCGGAAGAATCAAAAGTTCACGCATCCAATCCATAAACTTTCCGCACTCTTCTCCGTTTCCAAGCGCTGCGAGATTAATAAGTTTTATATCGTGCCCCTCTTTTTGAAGCCAGCTTGAATTTTTTACGTGATTTCTTGCCAGCACACTCGAGTTTGCAAAATTAAACTGCCCGTTTTCAAAAACCCCGTTAGCTTCCCATTTTGATTCAAGAGCAAAAAGAACCTCCGCGTCCGTAAGCTCTTCCAATGCCTTTATCTGCGGATAC
>CALUPJ010000091.1 GCA_944322555.1 Candidatus Gastranaerophilales bacterium
GTAATGCCCGTCATAGATTTATTAAACACGATGATGCCGGTTCAAAAATGATTGTTCCGATTCTTAAAGAATTAAAATTCTCTAAAAAACAGATTGAATATATCTCAAGCATGATAAAAAATCATATTTATCCCTCGGGTGTAATAGCAGCACCTGAGCTAAACGAAAAAGTTATGATGAGATATATAAGAAAAATGGAAAATAACGTTATTGACAATATTACTCTTGCAAAAGCAGACAGGCTCTCCGCAAGAGGAGTTGACGTTACGGACGGAATGGTTGAGGCAAATATTAACGGACTCAACAAATTATTAAATTTCTACCTCCAAAAAAGGGAAACACTAAAACCACTCCCCAAACTGCTTGACGGTAGAGAAATAATGGAAATTTTAAATATAGAACAGTCACCTATGCTCGGAAAGATAATAAAAAACCTTCACGAAGCACAACTAAACGGCGATGTTTCGACAAGAGAAGAAGCCGTAGATTTTGTAAATAACTGTCAGGAAAGGAACAATATATAATGGAGCTTTATGATGCTATATATAAAAGGAGAATTATTAGAGATTTCACCGACCAAACCATCTCAGAGGACATCCTCGAAAAAATTATAAATGCCGGTCTGCAAGCTCCTACCCATGACCATTTAAGAAATTGGGACTTTGTTATAATTCAAAATAAAAGAGATAAAGAAAATGTACTTCAATTTGTAAAGCAAGGTGTTGAACCTACTCTTGAAATATTGAAAAAACTCTGGTCAACGGTACTCCTCAGCAAAAAATGTATGCCATAGCAATGCCCAGACAATACACTATGCTATACAATGCTTCTCACATCATTTTGCCGTTTTTTAAGTCAAATTCCGGAGTAATGAACCCTGATTCAGTAAGTTCTTTAAACCCGTTTGCATCTATATGGTGTGTCATAGAAAATATATTTTTGGCAGCGACGGCAGAAGGTTTAGCCTGTTCCATGAGAATTCCTGTAGGCGAAGAGGGTTTAAATGTTGCAAAGGCAGTAAATGCTCCGCACAATTATCTTTTACCTTGCTATATCGGGCTGGGTTACCCCAATGATAATCAACCCGTTATAGAACAAATTGAATATAGTGCTAAACAAAAAATGCATTTTGGCAAATGGTAACAAAAATAAACCTCACCATTACAAACGAGCAAACTAAAACACTACAGACCAGTACTCATACATATACAAAAACCGGACTTGATATAAATCAAGTCCGGTTTTTGTATATTCAATATTTTGACTATGCTTCAGGAGTTTCCTCAGCAGAAGCTTCCTCTGCGGGAGCCTCTTCTGTAGCTGCTGCTTCAGCAGCCTTTGCAGCCTCTTCCGCTTTTCTTGCTTCTTCTTCAGCTGCCTTTTTAGCCTGAGCCTTCTTAGATAATTTAACAACTTCTTTCTTTTTATAGTTCAAAGTGCCGTCATCATTACAATTTGCAATAAGATATTTAACTGTTTCGGTCGGCTGTGCACCTTTTGAAATCCAATCAAGAGCAGACTCTTTATTAAATTTCATTTCTTTGGTCTTAGGATTATACCAGCCCAATTCTTCTACGGGTCTGCCTTCTCTTTTAGTAGTTGAATTGATTACAATTATTCTGAATGAAGGTGATTTTTTTGCACCTAATCTTTTCAATCTGATTTTTAACATTTCTTTTTCCTTTTTTGTACTAACACTAACGGAGTATCTGAACTTGATACATTTACTCCAAGCCGCTATTTACATTAAACAGACTTAAGAGGATACAATCTGTTCATCTATAAAATAAACACAAACGCAGAGAATAATCAAGTATTTGTAAAGTTATTTGTTATATATTAAAACTTTTTCTTGAGCCTTCTTCGTGATACAAACCGCCACCGCATATTGTCTCGATGACCTTTAATACAAATTCCCTGGAGGCATCCGAAGAGTTGAGGAAAAACTCTCTGTTGGCAAGGTGTCTTATTTTAAATATGGAATTTTGGGATTTATCGGCAGGCACAAAGAGTGACGCTACTTCTTTATCCAAAAGCACCTGCATCATTTCACTTCTGGATTGAATCCCTTCCATAAGTTCATTATAGTTTCCGTTAATTGCCATAATACGACCGGAAAACATCGGGGGTGCACTTTCTCTGAATAAAGCCTGCGGCTCGTAGTTACAACGGGTTGTCAGACTTATTGTATGCCACAAAATATTAATAATAACAATCGTTTTATCTTTATCGTGCTCTACATATATATTCTCGGTTGTTACTCCTCTTGATGAAAAAGACTGCTTAAGAGAATCGGCTATAGCTTTTAAATTCTCAATCATTTCCGCGAAAATTTCCGTGGTATTCATTGTTGCATGCTGATAATCCAAAAACTGTTTATACATATGGGTCGAAACAAGCCCGATACGTTCCTGGATAAGTGTGGATTTTCTGAATGATGTTTCCGAATTGTTAAAATTTTCGTAGCCTTTACTCAAAGTTATAAAGCCTCCTTATATAATTTTACACTCAAACTTATGTCAATGTAAACATGAAATTGTGAAGTTTTGTAAATATTTTTCTTAAAAGCGTTATTAATTTTACAAAATGTGGAATAGAGAAAATATAGCAATTGAAAGTTTAAACAGGAAAGGAGATTGTTATGGAAGTTTTAAATTTAATATTATTCGGTTGTGTGTTCTATCTTGCACTTATCGGAATTCCCAGCCTTTGCGAAAAGAAACGCTAATTTAAATAAGCCGGGCAAGTTTGCCCTCTGATGTCGCAAGTGCCAGTTTTTGTTCTTCTGATTCTATATTAACAGAAGATATACCCTCGCTTTGGACAATATCTATAAACAATTTTTCAAACATTACATAAATTATCTTAGAGCGGTTATTGTATTTCTGTAATAAGGCAAGAGTGTCATTTATTATCAAAAGAGCCTCTTCCGTTTCATTACGGGAAACTTTCAGCAATGCGATAAAATATTTGGCAAGAGCTGCTGTGTTAAATATTGCAGATTTTTCGGCATCCTCCAGCACATCTTTGTATATAGCCTCTGCTTTTTGGGCTATTCCCATATTTGCGTATGAGTATGCAATCAGAAGATCGCAGAATTTTTCTAACTGATATTGATGCAGGTCGGCAGCTAATAGTTTTGCCTGATATATGTTCTGGGCAAATGTTTTGTAGTCCTGCAAATGTTCCGAAAACTCCTGCAATATCAAATATATAACCTTTGAAAAGGCAGTAGACTCTTCCGAATTCGAAGGTGCAAACTCTTTCCCGTTCAAAAAATCGCGTATTGCAATTATTGAATCTTTATCGGGAAGTTCCTCTCCGAAAGATTGCCTTATTGCTTCAAAAAAACTGTCTAAATCATCATCCATTAAAAATAGCTTTGCAAAGCAGGCCAGACGGAAAGTTTCAAACATATGTTCCACAAACAAACTTACGGAGAAACCGGCAGGTTTTATTTTTTCAATAATATCCGGTTGTATAACCCCAAGCAAATCTTTTGCAACATCAGCACACTGAGCAAAATCTCCAATATTAAATAATATTTCTATATTTACAAGTGAAAGTAACAAAAATCTTGTATTAACGGCGCCATCTACAAGTAAAGTCGGATTTGGAGTTCTCGTCAGAATGTTGTGTAAAAGTGAAATAGCATCCGTATAGTTTGAAGAAATTAAGGCTCCCTGAAGCATAAGATTTGAAAGCTTTACAATCTTATCGTTATCATTTTCTTTCATTGCATCTATAAGAAGGACATTTTCAATCGAATAAATCTTTTCGGGTGAATAGTTATAAAGGCTCACCAAAACATTTTGAAAAACTTCTTTCTTCCGCTCTTCAGCTTCGTTTTGTGGCAAATCAATATGCTCCATCAACGATAAAAATCCTAGACAATTTTTTAAATAAGCATCAAAATCACCTGCAGCCATTGCAAATGCAGAGTTCTTTGACAAGAGCAAATATTCTTGCCTGAACATGGAGAGCTGCCCCGTAACAAGAAGTATTCGTGTAGTATCAAGCTCATTTCCTAATGCAGAAAGAATATTTTTGCACAAATAATCTAAAATATCCTTTTTCAGGGAACTTTGAATTACGGGTTTTAAGATATTATAGTTATTTATGTATATAATATCGTTATCAATCCTTGCAAAACCTGACTCTTCCAGATATTTTAACTGCTTAACTATATCTTTAATCCCGAGCTTGGATAATGTCCCAAAGTCCAATCTTGAACCTAAATACATCGAATATGCGAGAATCAGCGAAGCTTCATTATGCCTGCCAAAAGCTTTCAATCTTGCTTTTAAAAGACCCGCAAGAGAATTTGGTAGAATTACTGAATTATTACTTTTTATGAGAAGCTTATTATCAAAGTTTAAAAGAACATCCTTTTCAATCAGATATTTTAATGCGTTTTCAAAATACAAAAGAGAACCGTTATAATTTTCTTTTATTTTTTCAAAATAGAATGATTGAATAAAATCAGAAGCATCTTCTTTTATTGCTGATAATAAAGAATCGGTATTCGTTTTACAAAGAATGTACTCCGAATAAAAAGGAGTTCTCAAAAGTCCTTTTATTTTTGAATGCAATGATATTTCACTGTCTGTTACAAAAATAAAATTGACATTAATTTTATTAAATCTGTCAAAATACAGTTCCAAAGTTTGAATAGATGTATCGTCCATATATTCAAACCCTTCTATTAATATAGCGCATTTATTAAGAGAAAGGAGAAAATTCCCGAAATCCTCCATATAGGCAAACCGCGCATCTTCCGGAGTTGCAGCTTTTCTTGCGGAGCCCTTAATTAAATCAACTAAAGCATTAAATCTTTTTACTTCAAAATCAGGCTTCACGGATAAAGCTGAAAGTCCGTAATAGTCCCTGAATATTTGTTCAAGCACTCCCCATGGTTTGTAATTCATCTCTTCTGTACAAACTACATGCACAACTTTCAAACCTTTATTTTGCAAATAATTAACAAGTTCTCCCGTATTTACTTGCAAATCTTCTTCCGAACGTATTGAAATTATTTTATTATTATCAAGCGAAGAAAGCAGCTCATCAGTAGCAACCCTGCTGAATTTGCATTTTGCGTTTATATCAAATACTTTAAAAGAATAAATATCGTCCTTATTTCCCAGTTCTTGTTTTTTTATAGCGGAAGGCTTGATTTTAATCTCTTTATCGGGAGTTTTTTCCGAAGGCGGCAATATATAATTATCAAGCAAAATTTCATAGTACATCACGGCATTTCCGTCTTGCTCTATTGAATATAGAGAATCCGTCTTATAATCCTTGTTAATATTATCCCAAACATACTGATCCAGTACAATCTGCATACCTTTCAGATATTTTTTATCCTGTTTTTTTACATTAAGAAGCTTTACGCTGCTTTCTATAGGGGTTTCCGAAAGCAATTCCTCCGCATTTTTTTTGACTATGGTAATATTCAGCTTAAGAGGAGTCGCAAATTCATCAATTATATTTGAATTTAATCCAGAAAAAGCATTGAGAATTTTTAGCGCAAGTCTTACAGCTTTATTTACGGATGTGGGAAAGGAAAGTTCTTTATTAAAATTAACAGTAAAAGTATTATTATATGCAATAATTTTACCGTCAAACCCTTTTAATTGTGCGGTTAACAGATTCCGTAGTCTGAAATTAAATTTTGCAAACAGTTCTTGCGATGCCAAAAGTTTACGAATTTGTTTAAGTGCCGAAAACCGAATGACCATAGCCGCAAATTCGTCAGACTCACATTCTTGATATGCTAAGCTGGTTTTTACCGGAAATCCGCATTTACATTTCTCTGCAGATGTAGAAACTGTTCTTGAACACTTTGCACATTTTACAAGCATAATATAGCCGCATTTTTCGCATACATGAGTATTATTTATGGTATGGCAATTGGGGCATTCTAGCGCCAAAACCTTACGGCAGTGCGGACATACCGTTACATTATCAGGAATACTTCTATGACATTTTGGACATTCCATATCTTAAATTATAGTCTAAAATCAGAGATTGTGCTATAATTTACATTATCAGGTGTAGATGAGGAGGGGTGAGAGAAAGTATGACTTTTATAAAGATTCTTACAGAGCCTGCGATACTTATTATTACGATATTTTTTCTGTTTTTTATAATGACTGTTTTAAAAAATTATCGGAAAGTTGAAAAGAGTCTGTTTTCCGTATACTCTTTTTTAAAGTCATTGGATAAAAAAGAGCTTTCTTACAGGTTTCAGGAACTTGATAAATTCATGAACGAAAATAGTTTTACATCAACTGCCTGGGAGGATTTTAAAAAAGCTCTTATTTTTCCCGAAAAACTTTATGTTGCTTCTCAAAACGCTAAAAATACGGGAGATTTCAATCCGGACATTTACCTGACAATTGACGCTTCATACTTTTTCAATGAAGATTCTCTCGTTTATTCAAAAATAAATCATAAATTCATACAGACTATGCCGACACTTCTGACCGGGCTGGGGCCGTTCTTTACTTTCTTAAAAATGGCAGTTGCATTTACGGAAGTTAACTTTTCCATGGATTCGGAAGTCGGAAATTCCCTGAACGGACTTATTGCAAATATACAAATAGCAGCGCTTTGTTCTGTTTTCGCGGTTGGATTTTCATTATTGTTTATGTTTATAGAGAAAATTCTTTACAACAGAATGTGCAAGAAATACTATCTTGCTATTCAAAAAGAATTAATAAGATTATTTGACGTTGTGACAAGTGAAAAATTTCTCATAGATTTGGTCAAAGAATCTAAAATTCAAAATATTACCAATGAACGGCTTTTAAAAGCCTTGCCGCAGGATTTTGCAAAAGCCGTTTCTGCCGGTATCAGCGAAACAACAACACCATATCTTGAAAACATTTTGTACAGCTTAAATAAGCTTAATGAATCCCTGAACAAGAATTCGGGCGGTGATGTGGTTGATAAATTATTCTAGGGAGCAGACATGAGATTAAAACCGCGTAAAGATGAAAGCAGTCAGGATAACATTTTCTGGGTAACAATGACAGATTTAATGACGGCATTGGTACTTGTTTTTATTGTGCTTTTCTTCTATACGTATATGACAAGTTATTATGAAAAAATCCAAAGTAAACTTGAACAGAAAAAAGCTTCACAGGCACTTGAGGAAACCTTAAAACAACAAAATATTAGTGCAAATATAGATGAAACAACCGGAGTTGTCAAAATATCGGACTTAGAATTATTTGAAATTAACAGTTATGAACTTTCCGAAAAAGGGAAAAAATATCTTGATAAATTCGCACCTGCATATTTAAATTCGATATTCTCAAATAATTATCTGAACAAAAACCTTGAGAAGATAATCATACAAGGTCATACTGATTCACAAACATTCAAAGGCAGATATTCGGAAGACGAACAGTATATGAAAAACATGGAATTGAGTTTAAAAAGGGCATATACTGTTGCCAATTACATGACAAACACTCCTTATAATAAAGCAAACGGCAACCGCCTGAGAAAAATGATTATTGTAGAAGGCGCAAGCTTCTCAACACCTGTTATAATAAACGGCAAGGAAGATTATGCAAAAAGCCGACGGGTTGAGTTAAAAGTGGTAATGAAAAATTCTTCGGTACAATAACAACTTAAATAAGAATTTCTTTTTCGTTTTTATAAGTTACATACCCAGGAGGTGAAGCCGGCGGCTTTCGCAAAAATTTTGCTTTCGTATATATAACACCGACCTTTGAGGGTTGTTTTGCAGAAGAATATTCTCTTGCAAGCTTGCAACACTCATATATTGTTAATTCATCAGGTTCTGATGTATTAACTTTCAAAAGAACATGGGAGCCTGCACAAAGCTTTGTATGGAACCAATAATCGTCATCCTTTGCAAGTTTTGAAATTATATAATCATTTTGTTTATTATTTCTGCCGACATAAACTTCAAATCCGTTAATACTTAAGGTTAATAATTCCTGTTTTTTGTTTTTTTCGGGTTTTTCATCAGTAACACCAAGCTCTTGTTCTATCTCTTTTAACTCATTTATACTGACTGCTGTTTCAATACTGTATAAAACATTTTCTAAATACTCTTTTTGCATTTGTAAGTTATTAAGCACTATTTCAGATTTTTCTTTGGTAGTTTTAGATTTTGTATAAAGCTTAAAATACCGTTGTGCATTTTCTTTCAGACTTTTTGCCGTATCCAGTTCTATAATAATATTTTTATTATTATAATAATCAAAAAGTTCAATTTGATTTTGATAATTTGCATTTTTATAGATATTAGCAGTCAGAAGCTCTCCGTATAGTTTATATTTCTCAGCATTATTACGTTTATTTAAAAGATTTGTAATTTTATTTATTGAACCTTCCACTTTATTTAATTTTGGCTGTACTAAGGCATATAAATTCCGTTTCTTTTCTCTTATATTTATTTCTTCCTGAAGTTTTGAAAAGTATTCATCAAGCATTCGGCTAACTGAAACTGATGTATTATATTTCCCTTGCAAATCTTTGTATAAAGGAGTTATAATTTTGGCTCTATCGTTTACCTTTGGCGGATAAATATATTTTAATCCTCCTTTTAGTTCTCTGTATCTGCTTTTCTCAGAACCGACATTATGCGCACATCCTATTATCAGAGAAGTTTCTCTGTCATATAAAATCACATTAGAATGTTTACCCATAAGCTCAATACTTAAACATAAAGCACGTTTCTGCGCCAGCTCATCTGTAATCTCAAAGAAAAACTCTAAAATCCTTTCGTTCTCTACAACTTTTGCATCATCAATAATTGTCCCCTCAAGATATTTTCTCAGGAGCATACAGAACATCGGCGGATGCTTTGGAATAACAAAATTTCTTGTAAATTCACCCTCTTTACTCATAAAGGTAATATGATAAATCCGGGGATTTATATTTATGTATAATTTGCGGCTTTCTCCGTGATTTCTTAATGAGAATATAAAATCACGCCTTGTCGGCTGCTGAATTTTTTGAAGCCTTGCGCCAATAAAAAAATCAATGTTTTCCTCAAAAAAAACACTTAAGGTCTGATAATCAAGATTTATCATCTTTTCCCTCTATAATAATTAGAGCTGCTATAACTTGATTGAACATTAGAATAATCAAAGTAGCCGTTATACATTCTGCCACGCGTCGTATAATCAGACTGTGCCTGCCAGTATGGTACAGGTTTATGGTTTACCTGACGGCGATAATTATTTCTGTATGATTGGGTTGACATAGTTTTATATACATAAGGGTTTATGGATGCCGAAAACACAGCATCACAAAGCATAAAAGTAAGTAACAAAACCATATATTTCTTCATAAACATATTATATAATATAAAAACTAATAGAAGTCGAATTTTTACACTTTGCTTTTTAATACATAAAAAGATTAAAAAGAAGAGAAAATAAACAAGACTGTAAATTTTTGTAACAAAATTTCTGAAAATCCTAAAGTTTTATAAAAATATGTCGTAATACCTAGTAGAAAACTAATATACACGCAAAAATTGTGTCTAATGTAACACAATACGTATAGAGTTACATTGTATGTAACATAATACAAAACAAATTCGGAGGGATTATGGCAATTCAAGGCACTTTCAATTTAACTAAAGCGGTAGATTCGCAGGCATATGCCTATAAATGCTGGTATAACTATAATTACGGGAACAATACAATGGGCATAAGCGCAAGCGATATCGGTGTAATAACCCAGACCTGGCAGGGTGAGCTTGAAAACTGGCAGGCAACCGCAATGGATGACGAAAATGCCTACATAATCGAAGATGATGATTTTGACTCTGCAAAAGATTCCGGCAAATCCAATGCGCAGGATAAAACCGGATATGACGGTAAAAATGGCAAAAATATTGTTAATGTGTCCACTTCAGCAGCTCTTGCAGCCGGTAGTGGTGTTGCCGGTACTATCTCTGCAGGCGGAGTTGTTAATGCCGCAAAAGATGTTGGAGGTTTGGTAAAAAAAGGCGGAATTGGTTCATTTGGGAAAACCGCAGCAGGAACAAAAGGTTCCGGAGCCGCAAAGGCCAGTGCATACGTAGCTGCCGGTTTAGCAATTGCCAATGTTGCTAAATATTTTATTGCAAGACCTAATAAAGAAGGTAAAGAAGCCTGTGACGCATTACAGGATGAAATGATTAATGCAGACAATGCATTATATGCAGCACAGGAAGAAATGGCGGCAGCCGGTGAAGAAGTTGCAGCTCTGTCCGATGAAGCTGCCGTATACAATGAAGATGCAAATGAAGTCGTCGAAGAAACACAAGGCGAATATGAATTCTATAAACGTACATATGATACATTAATGGCGAAAGTAGAAGCCGGAGAACCTCTGACAGAAGAAGAAAAAACTTTATTACAGGAAATTCTGCCTGTTATGCAGGAACTGGGTATTGTAATAGAAGAGACTTCCGAAGATACAGCAAACTCCGTAACAGAAGTCTATGATACCATGGGTGAATATCAGCAAAACTATGATACCGCAGCGGAGACTGTCGGTGAAGTTCAAGGGTTGACGGATTATGCTGAAAGTTTTGACCAGACAACAAGAAATTCATGCTATGTTGAAGGCGCTTCTCAATCAGTGAATGCTGTCAGTGCTGCAGTTGCCGGTGCCCAACTAATGGGAATGGGCTTCTGGAACTGGGCTTTGGGCATTGCTTCTATAGCAGCAGGCGTCACCAGTGGAGTTCAAGCAGCAGAACAGTTCAAATGGGCCGGTGAAATCGGTACAGAAATAGAAATGCGTAAAAATACTCAGGATTTGAATCTTAATACAAATGATATTTATGACGAATCTATTGATGGCTATGAAGGCACAATGGCTACGGTAGAGGAGCTATCAATTACAATTCCCGAAGAAATAGGCGAAGTACAGGAAGAAATGGAAGTGCCGGAAGAAACTCCCGCAATTCCTGAAGGAACAAACGAAACAAGTTCTGCAAGTACCGGCAGTTCATTTGGAATTCCGGCTCCTACACCTGATGCAGGAACAGCAGGTACACCAGCTGCAGCAAGCACAGGCTTTGGCATTCCGACGCCTACACCTGATGAAGGTAATCAAGATCCGGCTGTTGCAAGCACAGGTTTCGGTACTCCAACCCCGGTTCAAAATACCCCGACATCCGGTATTTCTCAAGAAGAGAGCGAAAATGACGAAGCAAATAAACCAGACGGAGTTACTTTCGGAATTTCGCAGGAAAAACCGGAAGACAAACTCTCTAAAGAAGAAGCTAAAATTGATACAGATAAAAATGCTGATAACGACAAAGATGACAAGGTTAAAGAAAAAGACAAGACTAAATAAAATTACTTCTTTTTATAAATTATATTGCACAAGCGAAGCGTTAAGCTTCGCTTTTTATTACTCTCCGATGTATTAAATCTAATCTACCGAGAAAATGTCTTTCAAATCTTCCATAGTCAGAGATTTTGTAATATTTCTGTCTATTGAAACTACGCTGTCAACAAGGTCGCGCTTTCTTCCTTTGATTTTTTGAATTTTTTCTTCAACCGTATTTTTCGTAATAAGTCTGTATACAAAAACCTTCTTAGTCTGCCCGATACGATACGCACGGTCAGTTGCCTGATCTTCAACCGCAGGGTTCCACCACGGGTCGTAATGAATTACATAATCTGCACCCGTCAGATTAAGTCCCGTACCGCCAGCTTTCAAACTTATAAGGAATATCGGAATATTCGGATTATTATTAAAGTTTTCAACTGCAGCCTGTCTGTCTTTGGTTTTTCCGGTCAAATATTCATAAGGAATACCCTCTCTTTCCAGCCATGCTTTTATAATATCAAGCATGTCCACAAACTGGCTGAATAACAGAACTCTGTGTTTTTCCTGGATAATCTGTTCCAGCATACCCTTCAGATATTCAAATTTACCAGATTTCATGACACCTTTAACATGTTCTTTGTCATAGAGTTTCGGATGACAGCATATTTGACGTAATCGGAGAAGAGCCGAGAAGATTGACATCCTGCTCTTTTCAAGTCCGTTAAGTTCAATACTCTTAAACAATTCTTCTTTTGTACTATCAAGCACCTCAAGATAAAAGTCTCTCTGTTCATCCGTAAGTTCACAGTATGCCATGTTTTCAACTTTGTCAGGCAGGTCTTTTGCTACATCCCGCTTCATACGTCTCAAGATGAACGGGAAAATCTGGAGTTTCAAACGTTTTTCAACAGTTTTATCCTGTCTTTCCATTATCGGAGTTACGTATCTGTAATTAAATTCAGCAACGTTGAACAAAAATCCCGGCATCAGGAAGTCAAATACTGACCATAATTCCTCAAGCTTATTTTCGATTGGAGTACCGGAAAGCGCCAGCTTGTGGTCTGATTGAAGTTCTTTAACTGCCTGCGCCGTCTGTGAAATCGCATTCTTAATATTCTGAGACTCATCTAAAATTATATATCTGAAATTATGTTTTTTAAGTTTTGCAATGTCGCGTCTTACAAGAGCATAACTTGTTATAACTATATCGTATTCCGGTATGTGTTTAAACAAGTCTTTTCTGTCCGCACCTGTAAGTTTTAGACAGGTAAGCTCGGGTGTAAATTTTTGAATTTCCGCTTCCCAGTTAAAAACAACTGTAGTCGGAGCTATAACAAGTGTTGTCTGCGGGCCGTCCGTTTCTTTGGCTTTTTGAAGCAAACTCAGAGCCTGTAAAGTTTTACCAAGCCCCATATCGTCTGCCAAAATTCCGTTCAAACCGTACTGATACAAAAACCAGAGCCATTGAAAACCTTTTATCTGATACTCACGGAATTCGGCTTTTACACCTTTGGGAATTTCAACACCTGCGGATGTTGTAGAGAATGTCGAAATCTGTTCCCAGAATTTCTGGAATTTTTCACTCATTACCAGTTCAAAGCCCTGATTTTGGAGTTCAGTAATCAAACCTACACGATATGTTTTTACCAAAAATTTGTTTTCATTATTCCTGTATGCATCAAATGAGTTAAACGAACGCATAATTTGATAAATATTTTGTGCAGGGTATTCAACAAATCCAAGACTTCGTACACGTGCATATTTTTCACCGCTTTGAATAGTTTCATAAATATCGTCAAAATCAATAATTTCTTCGCCTACACGACCGTACAACTGAATTTCCATACTGTCAACAGACTCTTCGGAGAAATCAATTTTGGCACACATTTTAAAGGGTTCTTCAAGAAGCTTGAAAAAATTCATATCATCACGTTCTTCAAACTTCCAGCCTTCACCTGCCTGTTGAATATAGTAATTATAGAAGTCTATAGCATTTTCTTTTTCTAATGCCAGATTGTTAGTCTGCATCGGGACAAATTTGCAGGCAAGAAGCATGTTATAAGCCGTCTGTTCGTGTTCATAATCCCGTTTTATCCAGTATACAAGCCCTTCTTCATCCTTACTTTTAACCGAAATATACGGAGATTTCTCTTTACTTTTGGAATACGGAACCCTTACACCGGAATAATCAAATTCCAAAGAGGCCTTCAAAGACTGGTCATAATCTATTCCTAAAGTTACGACATTCGTAGGCGGCTGATGTTCTAACAGCAGTTTTGAAATATTTTCCGCTATTGTAACATTCATAATCTCTTTTAAGTGAGGCAGTTCTTCATAAACAAACTTACCGCCGTCCGCTTCTTTTAAATCTGTAAATGTAGATTTAATAATACTTTGCGGAAGTTCATTCATTGCAATATTTATCGGGAAAATAATATTTTTATATCTTCCCCACTTAATCTGTCTTGAAAAATATTTAACTTCTTCAAACGGATAAATACCTTCTTTGTCGGGACGAGTCCAAAAAAGTTCCAGCACTATATTTGTTCCGCCGTTTACATTTGTAGTGGAAACATCCAAGTTGAGATTCCACACATTATTTGTAAATTGAATTCTTTCTTTTGTTTTTTCGTCCAAAACTTCTTCAAGCTCTGCCATTAACGGAAAAACAGGTGCAAATTTTGTTATCGGAATATCATACCAGCCGGCTTTTTTATCCTGTTTAGAGATTTTTAATAACGTCTGAAACAGAGCAAGTTCACACTTTTGCGCATCATTCAGCTCAAAATCAGGATTTGTTCTCTGTACATCTATTAAAGCCCTTAAAATTGTCTCAAGAGAGCGGACAATTTTATTGGTAGCTCTGTCACGTACAAGGATAGAAAAGAAATTTTGACGCCTTTTGGGGTTAAAGTGAAAAATATAACTTCCGACCGGAGGTTCTCTTAAAGCCGTATCCGTATCTGTTCTGTCAGGCTCAACTCCGTATTTTTCAAGCATCCAATTTTCATAAGCACCATTTTCAATTGCCTTTAAAGCTATTGCCACCGAATGTTTACACCATTCTTCTTTTAAAGGGCAATTACATCTTGCTTCAACTTTGTTCTTCTTAAAAATTAAATCCGTCAGGTAAAAATCCTGATAATTTCCTTTAACCTTACCTTTAAAGAAGTTTTTTTCAGGGTAAGCTTCCAGAATCATATCCTTCTGGTAATATTCATATCCACGCCTCCAGCTGCCGGGCGTTGCATTTTTCTTTAAGAAATCATAATTTAACTTAAAATCGCTCATTAATTTGAGGTACTCATCCTTTTCGGGCTTGTAAATACTAGAATAGCTGGGTGAATATCACCCGTCTATAAGGCTCCCAACCTTTAATAGTATTATTGCATAGAATCTGCATTTATGCAAGCAAAACTTTTAAACCGGAAATTCCTGCAGAATAAATTACCCTCTTGAACAAATAGTCTGGGCAACATAAACACCGGATGCGGAAGCTTGAATTAAGCCTCTTGTTACTCCGGCTCCATCGCCTATTGTAAACAAATTTTTTACACCTTCCGTTTCCAATTCATTGGTCAATTTTACCCTTGCCGAGTAGAATTTCACCTCTATACCGTAAAGCAATGTATATCTTGAGGCAGTTCCCGGTGCAATTTTATCCAGAGCAAACAGCATTTCTATAATACTTTTCATTTGTCTGTACGGTATAACTAAACTCAAGTCTCCAGGAGTTGCGCATGTTAATGTCGGCGTTATTACACTTGATTGTATTCTGTCTGGCGTAGAACGTCTGCCCTCAAGCAAATCGCCAAATCTTTGGACAAGAATTCCTCCCGCAAGCATGTTTGCGAGACTTGCAATATGCTGACCATAAGCAATGGGCTCTTTAAACGGCTCTGTAAATTTTTTACTCACCAGAAGCGCAAAGTTAGTGTTATTGGTCTTGATATTTGCATAGCTGTGACCGTTAACAGTCGCTATACCGTTATAATTTTCCTGTACGACTTCCCCGTTCGGATTCATACAAAAAGTTCTTACTTCATCACCAAAAGTCGGAGAATAATAGACAAGCTTGGATTCATAAAGTTTATCAGTTAACGGCGCAAATACAGGAGCCGGGAGCTCTACTCTGACTCCGACATCCACGGCATTATTAACCATACCTATTTTATTTTTTGCAAATTCATGCGTAAGCCAATCCGCCCCTTCTCTTCCCGGGGCGATTATTGTATATTCAGCTCTTATTGTTTCTCCGTTATCAAGAATAATTCCTTTTACCTGTTCGCACTCTACAATCAAACTCTGAGCTGTAACATTGTTAAGTATTGTAATCTTTTTGTCGAGATAATCCTGCATATGCTTCAGAACATCTAAACTTCTTTCAGTGCCTAAATGTCTGACCGGAGAATGCACAAGTTTCAGTTCTGCAAGGACGGCCTGACGTTCAATCTCTCTGAAAACTTCCATGTCCGTTCCAAAAACTTCATCCGTTGCGCCATGCTCCAGATACATATCATCTGCATATTTGATTAAATCTTCAACTTTTTCTCTCGGCATATAATCAACAAGATGCCCGCCGACATCAGGAGTAAGTGTTAGTTTTCCGTCGGAAAATGCTCCTGCGCCGCCCCAGCCGCATAAAAGCCCGCAGCGTTTACAATTTACACATTTCGGTGAACCTTCACGCAAAGGACATTTTCTGTTTTCTATTTTTTGTCCTTTTTCAATTAATACGACTTTCCATTCGGGTTTTAATTTTACAATCTCTAAGGCGGAAAAAATTCCCGCAGGACCTGCACCGATTATCGCAACATTATACATATTCCTAACTCCTGAATTACCCTGTTACTTATTTACAATACCCTAAACCATGCTCTAAATCAATAAGTATTCTTTGTGATTATATACAGATATATATTCTTATTCTCAAGAATGATTTTTTCTAAAATCGCTAACATTTCTTTACATATGCATTGCAGAGACCTTATTTTTATGATAGAATAAGCTCAAAGGTGTAGAATTTTAACTGATATTATATATAAAAGTGTGTTACTAATATAGGAGAAATGATATGAAACTAATCTCTAAAGAAAAGAAAACAGTTAAATCTGCATTTAATGATGAGTTTGAAAATTATCTGAAGAAACAGCAGATTAGAACTACTTTCAACGGTACGGAAATTGAATCTTTTTCATGGTACAGAAAAGCTTTAGGTCTTGCTTAAACAGGCTTTTTATTCAGATTTTGGGAGCAAAAAAGTTTTCAAGGCGAAATAAGTCCATGCAGTTAGGCTTTATCGCCTTTTTTCAATGGTTCTTCTTCGTGAATTTTATTCCCGACTTCATTTCCGGCAACCATTAATGCCAGCGGGATACACATT
>CALUPJ010000092.1 GCA_944322555.1 Candidatus Gastranaerophilales bacterium
GCCGAGCCTCTAAACCGTCTGCTGCAGCAAAGAATGCTAATAAAATTATCAAACAACAACAGCAGCAAGTACGAAAACAAGTAACACAACAAAAACCGCAGGCGAAGCCTCAAGCACAAAAGAAACCGCAAACGACGGCAAACAAACCATCTCCGGCAAAACCCGCTCCTCCGACAGCACGTCCGAGCGCGAGACCTACTTCAGCTCCGGCTCCGGTTGCCAAGCCTTCAACACCGTTCACCGCTCCTGCCCCCAAAGGTGCACCTGTAGGCAAAACTTTATCAACAGGTCCTATTGGCGGCACTTCAGCTCCGACAGGTGCTAAATCCGGAAGTAATGCTCCCGCCGGTACAAAGGGAGGAAGCTACGCTCCTCGTCCGTCGTTATCACCTTCGGCAAGCAGCGGCGGAGGTCAACTTTCCAGAGGTTCTGCACCCGGTGGAACCGGAAATTTAGGAAATCCCGGCGGAGGTGGCGGTGCTCCCGGTATAGATGCCCTTCGCGAACCGGACTTTGGTCCTTATATGAGGGAGCTGCAACGAAGAATTAAATTAAACTGGGATCCTCCGAAAGGAAATGAAAGTAAGCGTGTTATACTGCTCTTTAAAATAGCAAAAGACGGCAGGTTATTGTCTTGCAGAATACATAAATCTTCCGGCATGCCTTCTGCCGACCAGGCTGCATTGAAGGCAGTGGAATTAACCGCACCGTTTAGACCGCTTCCGGCGGATTTTAGAGGACAAAGCATTGATATACAGTTTACGTTTGACTATAACGTATTCAATGCGTCAAGGTATTAGTATAATAAAGGACAAAGAGGGAAATAAATTATGGAACTATTATTACATTCAATTCAACTGGACTGGCCGGTGTTACTGCCAATTTTAGTCTGCTCTATTCTTACCGTTATGGTTGCTATAGACAGAGCTGCATTTTATAATGCAAACAAAAGAAATGTTATCGAATTTATTCCGAAATTGCAAAAGGAATTGGCTAAGAATAATCTTATGGGAGCACAAAACCTTGCAGTTCAATGCGGCGGAATTATCGGAGAAGTTACGGAAGAAGGCGTAAGAATTCTTTCTGAACAAAAAAAGGGCTTTTCTCGGTCTTTTGATATCGCGTCTGCATTAGCAACAAGGAAGTTGGAGCACAGATTGACCATTTTAGGTACAATAGGCGGCGTTGCACCGTTCTTAGGCTTGTTCGGTACTGTTGTAAGAATTCTTTATACTTTCCAGGATTTGGCTTCTCAAGGCAATCAATCAGCCGCCGTTGCAATGGGTATAGGTTCAGCGTTGATAGCTACCGCATATGGTCTTGGAGTCGCTATTGTCGCAGTTGTTTGCTACAATACTTTCCAATCCACGGTAAGAAGATTTGAAGATGACTTCCAGCTGATAAAATTGTTATTCTTAAGTTTTGTCGACTCCGACGAAGAAGTTAATGTTCAGTCAAAAACAAGCGTGGCACTGTAAAATTATCGGGTAAAAAGGTTCTGCCTTAACCCTGGTTCTCTCCAGACGGAAGAGACGGAGGTTTCTTAAATGGGAATAAAGACAGGTAAAAAAGCATTATTTACGGAAATCAATATAACACCGCTCACAGACATATTTCTGGTACTTCTGATTATTATGATGGTAGTAGCTCCTACTTTCCAATCAATTGATAATTCAATAAGCGTACCTGAAGTTAACAGCGGAACTTCTATTGAACAGGGAAAAGTTACGGTGTCCGTTACAAAGGATGGAACTGTTTATGTGGACAGCAAGCGTTCTTCAATAGATTCTCTAGCGGCTGATTTAGAAGGATTGAAGGGAACAAATGAAAATGCGGAAGTCGTTGTTAAAGCGGACGAAAAAGTAAAAAGTTCTGTAATTCTTGATATTATGGATGCGGCTCAGGATGCACATTATAAGAAACTAATTGTTGCGGGTGAACCTTTAAACAAGAAAGAACAAAGAAAACTGGAGCAGGCTGATACTTCAAACTACACTTCAAATAATACGCTTGAAGGAGCTTCGACTTCAATACCGCAGGAAAACCAGTATGAGAATTGGAGTGAATAATTATGCGTGACAGTTTTAATGAAATAAATATTACACCGCTTACGGATATATTCTTAGTCTTGTTAATAATAATGATGGTAATTGCACCATTGCTTGATCAACAAGGGCTCAATCTTGCTGTTCCGGAGGTTGTAAATCAAGAACAGATAACCAAAGATCCTAAAATTATGAACTTTAGTGTTACATCGGATAACCGTTATTTATTCGGTGAACAAGAAATTGCCGCTGCAGATTTAGAAGCAACAGTATCACAACATGCAAAGGATTATCCCGAAGGCTTGCTGATACAGGTAGATGATAATGCGGAACACGGTGCTGTCGTAAAATTAATGGACAGTGCAAGAAATGTCGGTGTAACAAGTATTTCGCTTGCGAGATAAAACGGGTAAAGGCTGGATTTATGTTTGAACCTTTTATATGGATGTTTAAAAATACGGATTTTAAACGGCATTTTGTATATTTATTTTTTATATATATCAAATTTTTTGTATTGGCACTTATCTGTTATTTAATAGGATTTGTTTTCTTTCATAATCCTATTTTAATACCTGTGTTTGCAATATTGGCCATCTTATTTTTTGTAGCACCGGGTTTTTGTATTCAGGGATATTTTTGGGAATTAACTGAAAATATTATTTCACGAGATTGGGATATCAAGGCTGCTAATGTTTATAACGGTAAGATAAAAGAAATATATAGGATTAGTCTTCCTGAGTTAAACACTGTAAGGTTTATTTGGCGAGGATTTGCGTCTGTTGTTGCGACAATATTAATGGTTATTCCTTTCGGGTTGTTAATTACATCGGGAACTTTTTTAAGTGCAGTTTGTGCCATGTCGATTCCTGCCGTATTATTGCTTTATATTTTTCTTTGTACATTTATACCTGCACTTTTATGGAACTATGCGGCCAAAGATTCTGTTTTTGCGGTATGGAACATCAGAAAAGCCGTATATATTATGGGAAATTATACTGGTAAATATATATGGAACACTATTTTATTTATAATTTTTTATCTGTTTGATTATGTATTATTGGCTTTTATTACTTATTTGCTAAAACTAAATAATATAGATTTAAGTTTGCTTTCTTGGGTAAAAGCTTTTATATTGCTATTCCTGGGTTATGCACAATACATTTATTGCGTTTATGTATATGCATATCTTCTGGGAACAATTACACCGCCGCATGAGAACTAATTAATAATTTTTAAACACAGATTATCAAATATATTAACGGCACGCATACCTAAATCTGCCTGTTTTTTTGCTTCCTCTACAAATTCTATGTGTTTTATAATTTCGGTTTGGTTAGGATTTGCCTTCAGCAAAAAAAGCATATAGTTTTGAATTGCGGAAAGAATTTCCGATATAGCAGTTTCTCCTGATAAATCTTGAAGTTTTTGCGAAATATTAAATACATCGCTTCTTTTAAATTCAAAATAACCGGTAAAAACATTCTCTATTACAGAATAGTTATAAGTTACAGCAGCTTTTGACGGAACAAAGAAACACTGAGAACGCGATATTATTGTCGGCAAAACATCATCTATATATCTTGTGAGAAATATAAATGTAACTCCAGGCTGAGGTTCTTCAATAATTTTTAGAAGAGAATTTGCAGTTTCAGCCTGAAAATTCAATGGATTTAATCCGCAAATATTGCCTTCTGTGTCTCTGTCGCAAAATATAAAGACTCTGTGAAATTCTGATTCCGACATAAGACTTTCTTTTATCATCTGCGACTGTTTTATTGAAATTACCGTTTTTGAATCATCATCTTCAGGTTTATTATCAATACGGGAAATTGTCTTAACTTCGGGATGAGAACCTTCCCGTATCCATTTACAATTTAAACAATCGCAGTTATCAGATTTATCTTTCTTGCAATTCAGAAGTCTTGCAATCTCTGTAGCAAGTATATATTGGGACTTTAAGTCATTACCGTAAAATAAGAGACTCTGCGGCAGCGCCCTTTTTGAAGAAGAAAGTGCCGTTGTAAAATAGTTAGTTAAAAATGGATATTTATCTGATAATAGCACACTCAACCTCCGAAATCATATCTGCAGCTTCTGCAGACTTGATTCTGTATTCAACATCAAACAAATTTTCTTTAAGTTTAACCAGATCGGCAATTCTGGTATTTTTTAGCTTTGAAAGAGTTTGTTTTACAACAAATTCATGCATTCCCGTCATTTTTGCCAGTTCGGAAGCAGAATGCGAAGAATTAATTTTTAGAAGAATCCATTTTCTTAACATTGTTTGAATCGCGGATAGAAGCTCCAGCGGATGCTTTTTGTCCAACAATTTTTTAAATTCCAACAGAGCTTTATCTTTTTCACCTTTCATTACAAGTTCCGTAAAATTAAATAAATCCTGATTGGAGATACAAATATCTTCTACCATTTTTTTAGTTATTACTTTTTGCGGATAAGCAATTAATTTAAGCTTATCCAGTTCCGTATTAAATTCCCGAAGATTATTGCCGATATGTTCAATTAATAACTCTACGGCATCATTATTTAGTGAAATATCCTTGCTTTTTGCATGATTTTTTATCCAGCTCGCAATATCAGCTGTCTTATATGTCTTAAATGTTGGAAATTCTTTTGCTTTATAAGATGATAAAATTTTATAAAGCTTTCTTCTGGAATCAAGCTTTTTATTTTCATCACGCGGCAGTTTTACAACAAATACTACATCTAAAGCTTCAGGATTATTTTTGAGTGCATCTTCTATATCTTCAAGCTCGGCATCATTAAAAAAGTTTTTATTAGAAAGAAAATATTCTTCCGCATTTATAATAACCAGCATGTTGCCAAACATCATAGGCGGAGTCCGGAGAATGTTTATTAAAGTTGAATAATCCGGATTGTCGAACTGTTGAAAATTCATAGAGATAAAATCCTGATTAAGCTTTGAACGCATCCTTTCAAGCTCAAGTTCAATATTATACTCTTCATCCCCGTAAAAGAAATATACACTCATAGAGGAATTATACAATAAAGAACTTCAATGATTCAAGTTTAGCACGATGATTATCAAACAATAAAATCTTATTATTATCCTCTTTTTTTAATGGTTCCGAACTGTATTTTTCTACAAAAACCTGTAATGATTTCGTTGTAATTTTAATATTTTCCATACAGTACTCCTTTATGCAGTCTCAGTTTGTACATACTTAGCGGATTTAGAGACAATGCCGTAGCAGACCATTGTAAGCCTTTTGTTAAGTTCAAGCATTGTTTTATAATTATTTGATGCTATATTCATTGCTCCCA
>CALUPJ010000093.1 GCA_944322555.1 Candidatus Gastranaerophilales bacterium
GTTTTAATGAGGTTTTTTTGGAGTTTTCTTCTTCCTCAATTATTTCGTCAATATTCTCTGAATTAATCTTTTCGTTATAAAAATCCTTGGAAACATTATCCTCTTCAATTTTCAAATCGGAATTTAATGAGACATCAATATCGGGAATAATTGATTTTAATGTCGTTAAGAATATATCAAGCTTTTCCTGCGTTATCGGGACAGACGGCACGACATCCAAAAGACCTTCCAACAGCTGTTCTGTCTCGTCTTCATCATCACTCTTTTTCATCAAAGCCGTTAAAGCTCCGGTATTAAGAGACAAGAATTCATCTGTCAACATACAGTTAATGTTCACACCGTTACGTTCCAGTCGGCAAGGAGCATAAAGAAGCGGTGTCAGAAATTCGTTTTTTTTGCCGCTTTTGGATTTGCCCGTTAAAAAAATGTAACCGTATATCAGGTACTTATCTTTTTGGCTTGTCTCCGATTGAATCATAAGTTCAGTAAGCTTTGGATCTGAGCCTTCCAAACGCAAATACTCCAGCCCCTGCGTAAATAAAGTATCCTGCTCTTTCAAAAATATCCATTTATTATCTTTATCAGCTTTGAGGTTTCTGAATGTGGAACTTTTTACCTCTTCTCTGACACAATCATGCAGATACTGGCTTAATTTTTTTATAAAGCTGTTATTAAATGCCGAATTAATTGCTCTTGTAGCTTACTGTAACATTATTCTCTCCTTGGGATATTACTCTGATTATGTAATTTATTTCGTTAATTTAACTTTTCAACCGTAAAAATATTATCCATTTTTCCCCTTAGGGGTATTATACCACATCTTTTGCAGAAAGAATACTATTTATATATGAGTTACAGCTAAAAAAAGTATGTTAACATGAATAAAAACAGGAGAAGTTATGAAAAAATTTTTATTTTTGTTATCTGCATTGATTATCTGCCCCATCACATTTTCTTCGGAAACCCCGCCGGCTACTGTCCCGCAAAACATTATGTTTGAGGATTGCACTAAACTTTTTGCCGTGAATAAAGAGAAATTATTCTATCTTACTCTTGCATCTCTTTCAGCTAACAGATTTTTAATTGACGAAGTTCAAACAACAAACGGATATGTAATATTTTCCGTAAATAAAAGCAGTTATCTGGCGACAGTTGCAGGCATTGATAACGCAAATTCCATTCTGAAAATTACTCCCTGCAACAATGTATACAATTTCCCGCCGGGAATTGTAACCAATACTTTTAAATATATTGATTTGAATCTTAATACAGACATAAAAAGCTGAAAAATACGCGCATAAGACGCGTATTTAAAGCAAGGGGGCGGCTTTGAAAAAACTTTTAGCACTGTTTGTTATAATTTGCTCAATACTCGGGCTTACGGCCTGTTCTATCAGAAAAGAAGCTGCCTCTAAAGAAGTTACGTTCTGGACACTGCAAATGGGTGATTATGCGGATTATATCTACAAAGTTATCCGCAATTACGAGAAGGCTCATCCGAACGTTTTGATAAAATGGATTGATGTCCCGTTCTCCGAAGGAGAAAAACGCACTCTTGCGGCAGTTATGACAGACAACCCTCCCGATTTAATCAATCTTAATCCCGATTTTTCCGCACTTCTCGCACAAAAAGGAACTCTGCAGGAAATCGACGAAGAAGCCGTAAGCGAATTTAACCCCGAAATTATTAATGCATTAAAATATAATAATAAGCTCTACTCCATTCCCTGGTATGCCACAAGTGCAATCACAATATACAACAAAGAATTATTTGAACAATCGGGCATTATAAGACTCCCGAAAACATACAGAGAATTAGGCTCCATATCAGAAAAAATCAAACAAAACACGGGGGCTTATTCTTACCTACCGACAATAACCGAGAATGATACAATGGTAAAAATCCTTAACAAATACGGCGTTACTGATGATATGACTCAGGCTGAGCCGATATTTGAAATGTATAAAGATTTATACCAAAAAGATTTAATCCCGAAAGAAAGTATCACTTTTACACTAAGGGAAGCTCTTGAACAGTATATGGCGGGGAAAATAGTATTTTTCCAGGGCGGAGCAAATTTTCTGACCATGATAAAAGAAAATGCTCCTTCGGTTTACGAAAAAACAGACGTTACAGAACAAATTAAAGGACCCGTCGGACAGAATGATTTTTCGGTCATGAATTTTGTGATTCCGCTGAGAGCAAAGCACAAAAAAGAAGCCTTGGATTTTTGTCTCTATCTTACAAATGCCGAAAATCAACTTGAGCTTGCTAAAATGACCAATGTTATAGCAACAAACGATACCGCCTTAGGAGACAGTTTTTACAATGACTATTCCTCTCTGGAATCAAAAGCACGTTCTATAAGTGCAAAACAAATAAAAAGAATTACACCTCAGCTAAAGCAAAGAAGAAATCAAAAGGAAATTAACACACTCGTAAACACTGCTGTCCAATCTGCGTTGCTGCAGAAAGACTCCGTAGAAAATATCTTAAAAAAACTTGACAAAGATATAAACGGAATTGCGGAATAATATATACATTTACCTCTTTTTATCCTATACTTATTCTTAAATAGAATATGTGAGGATAGAAAATGTTAAAAGATTTTTTCTTAAATGAAGTTGAAGAAGCGATACTAAAAGCAATAAAAGAAAACAAGCTCGGGCAGGCTCAAGAATACACAAAAGGGAGTTTAATTATTGAAAAGCCAAAAAATCCCGATTTCGGAGATTTCGCGGTAAACGTATCTTCGCTTGCACGCACAGCGAAGATTGCACCGCCAATGATTGCAAATGCCATTGTTGAAAATCTTTCCCAAAAGAATTATACGGTATCGGTTATCGGCGGGTTCATAAACTTCAAGACAGACAATATTCTTTTAGCAGAAGCAATAGAGGAAATATTACACAAAAAAGAAAACTACGGACGTCCCGAAAAAATAGAAAAAGAAAAGATTTTGCTTGAATACGTTTCTGCTAACCCGACCGGACCTTTTCACATAGGACACGGACGTTGGGCTGCCATGGGCAGTGCTCTTGCCAATCTCCTAAAATTTTACGGACACGAAGTTTATCAGGAATTTTACATAAATGATGCCGGAAGCCAGATTCAAAAACTCGGTAATTCACTAAAGATAAGAATTCAGCAGGAACTCGGTCAGGATGTAGATTTTCCGACGGATGAGATCGAAAGAAAAAATTATTACCCCGGAGAATATTTGATTCCGGTTGCAAAAAAATTTCTCAAAGAACATGAACCCACAGATGATGTACAGGTGCTTTCCGATTATGCAAAAAAAGAAATGGAAGCCTGCCAGAAAGCTTTGCTGGAAGAATTTAGAGTACATTTTGACAACTTCTATTCGGAATTAGAGCTGCATAAATCCGGCAAAGTAGAGGAGAGCTATAAAGCTCTTATGTCAAAAGGTATGTTATATGAACAAGACGGAGCTATGTGGTTTAAATCCTCGGAATTTGGCGACGATCAGGACAGGGTAATTAAAAAAGCAGACGGTTCCAATACATATCTGACTGCCGATATAGCGTATCACGCGGATAAGTTCAACCGCGGATTTGACAGA
>CALUPJ010000094.1 GCA_944322555.1 Candidatus Gastranaerophilales bacterium
GGGTTAATTTTATATCTTGTCCGACCTGCGGAAGAACTCAAATTGATTTAATCGGTTTGGCAAAAAAAGTGGAAGAACGCTTTAAGGATTTGGATTTACCGATTACAATTGCGGTTATGGGATGTCCGGTTAACGGGCCGGGGGAAGCTAAACATGCTGATTTTGGAATTGCAGGGGCAATTAAAGAAGGATATATATTTAAAAAAGGTGAAATAATTGCAAGGGTTCCTGAAAATGACTTGATTAATTCTTTAGAAAATATTATAATGGAATCATATAGTTCAGTTAAATAAGAATGGGTGTTATGAGAAGAAATTTATTATTGTTATTAGCTTTATTTACGGCAGTTTGTATTAATGTAAGAGCGGATGTTACTCCGCAGCAGCTTACGGATCCGGAATACATGATAAATGGCGGATATTCAGAAGCGGCGGCGGAAGAAGTTATGATACTCAAAAATCGTCATGACGGAAAACCGGTTGAACCTTTATATGAAAAACAGCATAACAAGTTTGTAAGATTTTTACGAAACTGCTATTCGTATCTTGATCCGTCTCAGGACAGTGAAGAAAGGTATCATCACGATATTCACATGAGTCCGAGTTATCACGATTTGTAATTTGAAAGAAGCACCCCGGGTGCTTTTTTTATTGTATAATATTTGGCATGAATAAATTCAGATTTTTAACATCAGGTGAAAGCCACGGTAAATGCCTAAATGCGATTATAGAGGGTGTTCCTGCGGGATTCAGGATAAAAGCTTCCGTAATTAATGAAGATTTGGCACGCCGTCAGGTCGGCTACGGCAGGGGCGGGCGTATGAAGATAGAGCAGGATACTGTTGAAATCAAGTCCGGTGTGAGATTTGGAAAATCTACAGGAGCTCCTATTTGTCTTGAGATAAAAAATAAAGATTTTGAAATCTGTCTGGATGTTATGAATACCGAGCATCAGGATTATCCTGTTCAGGAAACATTAAAAAAGATTGAGGAAAAAGCTTTTACAACAGTGCGTCCGGGGCATGCCGATTATGCGGGTTCAATTAAGTATAATTTTACAGACTTAAGAGATGTTCTCGAACGCTCAAGTGCAAGAAAAACCGCAATAGAAGTTGCGGTTGGCTCTGTTGCAAAACAGATTTTAAAAGAATTCGGAATTATGGGGTTTTCTCACGTAGTTCAAATCGGTAACGTAAAATTGGATTTTTACCCTAAAACATATACATTAATTAAAGAAAAAGCCGAAAAATCAGATGTAAGATGTGCAGATGATTTAACAGCAGACAGAATGAGGAATGCAATAGATGAAGCTGCACAGGCGGGGGATACTCTGGGCGGAAAATTTGAAGTAATTTTCGGAAATCTTCCCGTAGGTCTTGGCTCTTATGTACATTGGGACAGGGCTTTAGACGGACGTTTAGCACAGGCGGTTATGAGTATTCCTGCGGTCAAAGCGGTAGAAATAGGGGCAGGTGTGGATGCTGCGTTTCTCAAAGGCTCGCAGATGCATGATGAGATTTTTGTTAAAAATAAAACAGTATACCGTCAGACAAATAATGCAGGCGGACTTGAAGGCGGCATGACAAACGGCGAAGCTTTAATTATTAAAGGAACGATGAAAGCAATTCCGACAATGAGAAAAGCACTGGCAACCGTGGATATAAAGGATATGAAACCTGCAAGTGCACATTTTGAACGTTCGGATACATGTGCGGTTCCGGCATGTGCAGTTGTTGCTGAAGCAAGAGTCGCAATTATTCTTGCGGATGAGCTGCTCTCTAAAATCGGCGGTGATAATTTTTTCGAGATGAAGGAGCATTATGGGGCATAACATAATTCTTGTCGGTATGCCTGCTTGCGGTAAAACCACCATAGGAGCCCTGCTTGCCGAAAATCTTGAGAATTATATGCACGTTGATATTGACAGTGTAATTGAGAAAACTGAAGGCATGCGAATCAGTGAAATTTTTGAAAAATACTCGGAGGACTATTTTCGGAAGCTTGAGTATGATACCATTAAGCTTTACTGTCAGGGTAAGAATAAGATTATTTCTACCGGTGGCGGGGCGTTTGAAAATCCCGATAACAGAGCGACACTCCTAAAGTTTGGCAAGGTATTTTATTTGAAATCTGATATTGATGTACTATATTATAGAATATTAAAAGAATCCACGCGTCCGCTTTTACAAAAGGAAAATCCGAGGAAAATTTTAGAAGAGCTGATGGCAAAAAGAGAAGAAAATTATAAGAAAGCTCATTATACAATAGATACAAATGTATTAAGCGAAGATGAAATTGTAAGGTTTATTTTAGATGAGGCAAATTCTAAAAGTTCAAATCAGTGATAAACAGGAATATGATATTCAAATCTCCGATGAGAGTTTTGACAGGCTTAATCGGGAAATTGATACATTGACGCACGGGCAAAAACGTCTGATTGTTATTTCAAAAAAAGTTCACCAATTGTATTCTGATTATTTGAATTTTTCCGATGATGAATTGTTTATTTTAAACGACGGAGAAAAAGAAAAGAATTACAAAAATTACTTAAAGATAATGAAACGTGCTCTGGATTTGGGGCTTACACGAAAAGACGTAATTATTGCCGTTGGCGGCGGAGTGGTCGGTGATATTGCGGGTTTTGCGGCGTCAACTTATATGCGGGGAATTGATTTTATACAAGTTCCGACAACACTTCTGGCTGCCGTAGATTCCTCTGTAGGAGGAAAAACCGCAATAGATTTGGATGAAGCTAAAAATATTATAGGGTCGTTTTATCAGCCGAAAGCCGTTTTTATAAATATTAATTTTTTAAATACCCTTGATAAAAGACAATATTTATCAGGGTTGGGAGAGGTTTTGAAGTATGCTTTTATAGAAGGAAACTGTAATTATAAAATACCGCTATATCTTTTTGAATTTTTAACATTAGGATGTGAAAAGATTATGCAAAAGGAGCCTATTACGGTAATAAGAATGATTGAGTATTGTCTCAACTTGAAAATTTCCGTTGTAAGTCAGGATGAAAAAGAAGGCGGATTGAGAAAGGTTTTGAATTTCGGTCATACTTTGGCCCATGCTCTGGAGACGATTACAAAATATAAAAAATATACTCATGGCGAGGCTGTAGTTTACGGTATGTTTTTTATGTTAGAGTGGGCATATTCCAAACAGTACATAACATATTCTTATTACAGACTCTCAATGGAACTGCTGGAAAAATACGGTTTCAAACCTTTGAAGATTACATATCCGGAAGACAGGATGATAGAGCTTATGAAGCGGGATAAGAAAGCAGAGTCCGGCAAAATAACGTTTATAGTGCCCTGTGACAAAAAGACTGTTAAAGAAATTAGACTTGCACCGCCGGAAGTTGAATATATGTTTCGGAAATAACTAAAATTCAACAGGCAGGCTGTGTTGTCGTCAAAAAAAAAAAAATCTCTGATATAATAATGTTATGTTTCAAGATTTAAAAAACCGGTTTGATTTCTTTATACGTTCTCATACAAAATTTTCAAGAAAAAATTATCGCGGCGAAATAGAAAATGCAGAAAGCGACTATGTTTTTGATATATTAAACCAAAATTTAAAACTTTCAAAACGAGAAAATATAAAAGTTTTGGATATTGGATCTAAAAACTGGGCATATGTAAGAGGTGAATATAAATTTTTTAAACAATTTTGTACAAATCTGCAATTAGATGGTGTAGAAATTGACGCATACAGGTTATATGCAAATTTATATTCCCGTTATGAAGCTGCCGGGTTCTATACAAAAGGTCTTAAAGGGGTTAATTATTATGCTGATAATTTGCTGAATATAAAAGAGGAATATGATTATATTATCTGGCTTTTACCGTTTGTAACTCCTTATCCCCACCGGAGTTGGGGACTTCCCGAAAAATATTTCATGCCGGAAAAATTATTAGAGCATGCATACGGGTTGTTAAGAGAAGAAATGCTTATTGTCAATCAGGGAGAAGAAGAAGCGGAAATTCAAAAGATATTATTTGAGAAATCAGGGATTTTATATGAACCTTTAGGAAGAATTCTGAGTGATTGCTTAGAATTTAAAAATAATCGTTATGGATATATTGTAAGAAAGTAATTTGTATTTATTTAAACTTTCTAGAAACTTTCTCAAATACTTCATCAAAACTTTCTATCGGTTCAAGGCGGTACCCGCAGTGTTCAGCTAAAGTTCCGCCCATTTTAAAAAGTTCTTCCTGCGGGTACCGCCTGCATATTCCTGGTCTTGATTTATGAATTGTGCATTTGTTGGTCGACTTGTCAAGCTTTGAACATTCAAAAACAAGTCCTGTTTCATCTTTGTCAATGATTTTTAGATATGTGTAAAACGGATGCAGAAGCTGCAGCTTTTTAAACTCTTCTTCTGTCTGAATTACGTTTTTGTGCTTTACATAAATTTTTTGGCAGCATCTTCCGCAGGCATTGCATGAACCCGTGCGATAATACTTCTTATGTAGAATATAAAGGTAAAATATTTTTTTCAGCTTTTTAAACATTTATAACTCTTGATTTTGCATATTTGTATTCTGCGGAATTTTCATTTGCAAAAAGCATTATTTTGGAGAAATATTTATTTGACATCTTATAATCTCCTTCTGCGTATAGTTCTCCGCCTTTTTCCAGGCAATTTTTTATAATACGTGCTTCGGGATTAATAAACATTTTTAATTTCTCAATTCTTTCTCCTACTTTTTCCTGCATATTTTCGTTTAAAATTACACTATTTTCATATTCAATAAGAGCCATATGATAATTGTTATCATTGTAATATTTATCCGCCCACTCTTTATGTCCCAGATAACTCTTATCGTCAAAAGAAGAATTCAGATCCTTTATAAGCTGTAATGTTCTTAAATATTCCGGTTGGTTATGCAGTACCAGAGGTAAAAGCCGCCTCATTGCACAGTATGATGCCGTATAATCACCGAGATTTATAAAAACTGAGGCAAGCTTCTGCAAAACATCAAGCGATCTGTTATCAAGGCATAAAGCTCTTTTTAGATAAATCAGGGCATGCATGTTGTCATTTTCTTCCAGATAAACTTTGCCAAGAAGATGATTAATATCAAAACTTACGGGGAGATTTTTAACTGCGAAATTCAAATATTCTATTGCTGTTTTGTTGTCTCTTGCACTTATTGCACGCTGGGCTTTTTGCAAAAATTCCCGTCCAAGTTCGTTGCATTTATCAATACTGGATTTTATTGCAGAATAAGATTTATTTTTGTCTTTTGCATATTTAAGATATTTTTCATAATAAAAAACTGATTGGAACTTCATACCTTTAGAAAAATAAGAGGTTGCAAGGTTTAAGCATACAGACTCATCATCAGGCTTGTAAGCATAAGCGTTTGCCCAATATTCTATTGCTTTTCGCAAATCTTCTTTTTTGTAATAAATATTACCCAAATATAAATATGAAGGATTTTTAAAACTTTCGAGCGCAATAGATTTTTTGAAATATTCTTCAGCGGGTAAAAACTCATTCAATTTGTAATAGCATCGCCCGATTTCATAATAAAGTTTATAAGACATACTTGTATTAAGCATGTCTAAATAGAGTTTTAAAGCAGTTGCAAAATCTCCTTTTACATAATTGGATTTTGCAGCTTCAAACTTTTTGTTCTCCAAATCGGAGTTATCCTGCACATAATAATCTGACGATACCATAGCTGTATTTTATCACATTTACAGCTCTAAATCATCACGTAATTTAGAATTTGTTACAAGTTCTGACAGAACATCATCCTCGTATACATCCGTTACGCCTTCGCTAAAAAGCTCTTTCATTTTGTCCAGGTGTGAAGTGTCCTCCATATCACTTATGGCTATTTGAGTGAATTTTTTTATATCCAAATCTCTCTGAAACAGTTCCATTGCGTTTGATGAAATCTCGGTTCTGTCGACATACGGATTTGTATTATTTTCATACTTTTGAATATTTGCACGGACGGAAGCCAGATTAATCACATTATTCATGCTGTTCAGTTGAGCATTATATAATAAATCTTTGTTGCTGTCGTTGATATTATTGAACATGAAGCCCTAATCCCCCCGATTATTTTCTTTTTATTATCATATATTTTCTTTTTTTTGTTATCAACTATATGGAGGAAATTTTTTGGTTTGGTATTATCATCTTAATTAAATCAAGATTTGTGTGCCGAGCATAATTCGGTGGGAATCTTTAGCAGCGTCGTTTTGACAAAAAACATAATTGAGAATTAACCTTAATCCCTGACCTTTTATAAAATAATTCAACCCAACAGAATATTCTCTTTGATTATTATTTGCAATCTCTCTGTTCGGATCAAATTCGTCATATCTGGCAAGAATTTGCAGTTTTTTCGTCAGCATATAGCCTAAAGTTGCATAAAATCCGCTTGCGTGAGTATCAACAGAACGCCCCAGAGGCCCGTTATATCCGTTTGCCTGTGCCCATTCTAAATTAGCCATAAAACGTTTGTAATCATATTGTATATGTGCACCTACAACGCAAAAATTGTTGTTTCTGTGCCCTGCATCCATGCTTCCGCCGATAAGTAATTTCCCGTATTTTCCGTCAGTCTTTCCGAGAGGTTTTAAATCCACTCTGCCGATAAATTCAGCACCCGGAAAAAATTCCTGAAAATAAGTATCGGAAGAATATACACCGAAGTCATAACCGATAAGGCTGTAGTCACCTGAAATTCTTGCTCCGAGTTTACGAACCGTGCCAAAATTTCTTGAAATCTGTGAACGTGCAAGAAACGGCAGTACAAAAGGCCCATATGCACCTTCCATACCTACGGGCGGCCGGGTATGACCTACCATAATTCTATGGTGCGGAATTTTATTGGTCGCAATATACATGTCCGCAAAAAGGTTTTGAATAACATTTCTTTCCGAGTACGGAGAAATATTAAACATTATGCGGAAATCTCCGTTATTATTCTTTAAAAAGCCATCATATCCCACATTTATGGTATTAATATCATAATGATTTGTTGTATGTTCCGAACCCATGCCGGCTTCGGTGAACTGCAATCCGATATCTCCGTTATATCCAGCCCAAAGCTGGGTTCTGTCCCAAATTGAATTTTCATCAAATTTATGAGTTAAAACATTTTCCAAAAGATAAGTCGGTTTATCATATTTTTCAACTTCAAGATGATATACATCCTGAAGTTTCTCTTTTAAAGTTTTTTCTTCCGGCTTTTTCACTTCGGAAATTGCTGCAGCCTGCGGAGCTTCTTCTTGAGGAGTTTCAAGAACGACTTCTCCCAAATTCGGCTGTTCCATTGCAAAAACAGGGGTTGTAAAGAGTATTGCTATTAATATCGGTAAAATCTTCTTTTTCATAACTGCATATTTAGATATTATACAATAAAAAGACCAATTCCGGCTAATACGGAATCGGTCTTTTTAAAACTAATTATGTCTGCGTTCTTCTCTTAAGTAAGCTGTCCAGAAAAGCAGAACTACAAAAACAAAGGCTCCTACAATGTTACCCAGTGTTACAGGCAGCAGATTGTGGAGAAAGAATCCTTTCCAAGTCATTGTTGCAAGCTGCTCCGGAGTCATACCGGAAGCGGTGACTATTGAAGGAATATGTTTCATTAAAATTCCGTTCGGTATGAAGAACATGTTTGCAATACTGTGCTCATAACCTGATGCAACGAATGTCATTATCGGAAAGAATATTGCAAAAATCTTTCCGATAACACGTTTGGAAGTTGAAGCCATAAAAATGGCAAGGCAAACTAACCAGTTGCACAGAATGCCTCTAAAGAAAGCTTCGCCAAAAGTTAAGTTAATTTTGGAGAACGCAGTCTGCATAGCGGTAACACCGACAGCATCGCCGCCGTTATGCCCCATACCTGCACCATATACCAGTCCTGCAACAAGAATTGAACCTATAAAGTTTGCAATATAAACAACAGTCCAGCTTCTTAAAAGCTTTATAAGACTTATTTTTTTCTCAAGAACCGCAAATGTCATCATAACGTTTCCTGTAAAAAGTTCCGCCCCGGTCAGAGTAACAAGCATTAAGCCCGTTGCAAATGTCATTGCGCCTATAAGTTTTGTAAAACCCCAGCCCATATTTGAATCGCCGGTCATAACGGTTAATGAGACCTGTGCGCCGAATGCAATGAACGCTCCTGCAGCAATTGCCAGAGCAAACATTTTTGTTTTGCTGTAATCGGCTTTGCCTGTCATTACTGTCTCGCTGATTTCATGCACGGTTGCGCTGGGTGTAAGACTGTCAACCGTTGATATTACTGTTTCTTCTTCCATTCTCAATTCTCCTTCTCTTATTTATTCATGGCAATACAAGAATTGTTTTAGGACTAGATAAATTCCTAATTCTAAAGGGTTAATTGCTATCTATATTCTCAATTTGAAATGTTCTTGCTGCCAAAAACAAATGTTTTTAGTCTAAATCCTTATTGATAATATCACCTGAAAAAACGATTTCAAGAGGGGAGAGGAAATATATAAAGATGTTGGGTAAGTTTATTAAATCGGACGAATTTTGGTGTTGTTATTCAGCATTCAATAGTTCTGAAAGTTCTCCGAATTGTGCTATTGATAATTTTTCACTGCGTATATTTTCGTTAAGTCCCATTTGAGTCAAAACCGATGCAACTTTTATTTTATCAAACCCGGCACCAGTTAAGCAGTTTTTGAGAGTCTTTCGGCGCTGCGAAAATCCCGCTTTTATAACGCGACTGAAAAAAGTATAATCACTCAGCTTTAACAAAGGCTCTTTTCTGACTTTCATAGAAACCAGAGCGGAATTTACTTTAGGTGCCGGATAGAAAGACTTGCGCCCGACAAACCTTATAATACTGCACT